>DATEXA010000027.1:0-22154 GCA_035257465.1 Pyrinomonadaceae bacterium
TGTAACTGTCGCTGCCGCAAATCCCGAGGTGAACAACGTCGCACGTTGTCGAACCGAACCATGACAATCTTCACAAGTGATCTCAATGGCTGCTCGCGGTTCGTTGTAAAGAACTCCGTCGCCGTGCGCATCCTGACGAAAATGGCAGTCGACGCAATGCATCCCGCGTTCAAGATGAATATCGTTTAGATGAACGGCCTTCCTGAACTTTTCCGGATCGTCAGGCGAGACGATATTGCCCTGGGCGTCGAGCAGGTTACCTTTTCTGTCGCGCTTGAAAACTTTACGAAACATCCAACCGTGACCATGTGAGTCGGCGAACTGAGTATTTCGCAAGAGTGAATTGAAATCAGGAGTGCCAGTCTTTGCGAGGAAATCGAAATCAGACCACAGTCCGCGCAGACTTGAACCTTCCGGATTGCGATCTAGTTTTTCCTGCTCTTCATCCTGACTCGGGTTGTGCTGCGAAGAC
Source organism: Pyrinomonadaceae bacterium (assembly GCA_035257465.1). GTDB lineage: Bacteria > Acidobacteriota > Blastocatellia > Pyrinomonadales > Pyrinomonadaceae > PSRF01. The sequence continues at coordinate 473 of DATEXA010000027.1, forward strand.
GGATACATGCGCGAGCCATCGCTTTCATTGTCCCACCACGTCAGGCCGAGATAGCTGGCCACCATATTTGTGCCGGGGTGCATATGACAGACCATGCATTGCGAAGAGGGGATCTGGCTGGTGAACTGATGCTTGATCGGATGACCTGATTCATCCTTCGGAATGTTTGTGTCGGTGGTCTGCGAGCGACCCAGGTTACCTGCTTCGTAATAAAACTCTGAATGAGAGGGATCACGATCGTTTCCATAGATAACGTGACAGGCAGAGCATCCCGATGAACGATAGTCTCCCGGGTGATCGTTTGTACCGAGAAAGTTAAGCGTAGGGTCAAGCAGACGCGTCTTTTGTAATCCAAGAAAAACAGGGTCGGTGCGCTGTAGCGTTCCGAATCCGCGCGCACTTAAACCCTTATCAGGCTTACCTGGATCTTCATCTTTGTCTGGCAATCCAACTTCCAGTCGTCGCTTGCCACCGCGCTCGAAAACTCGAAGCACGTTGCCTGGCTGGGAGATCTCCCAACGAGGGATCGGATCCAATAAAGTTAGAAAGCCTTTTGTTCTTCGCTGCTCTTCAGTGGAGTTCTGAAGCAGAGTCTGCGGCTGTCCCTGCTGATCATAGCTTTCGCCGAATCGAGCATCCTTCAATTGAAAACTGCCGTTGTTGTAAAGGGCCGCGCCCCACAGCATCGCTCCGTGCGTCATCATGCTGCGGCCAACGTTCTTCGATTCAACGTCGTGACAAGCGCCACCTGCACACGTTTTGGATACGACTCGCAAATCACCAGGATTGATGAACCGCACAAACTCCCAACTCTCCTTTGCGAGCAGAGTATTCGTACGTTCCGGGTTCGCCCCAGTGTTGCGCCCATTTCGTTTCCACGCAGAAGGAAAAAGCGGCTGAACGTGCGCCTGTTTCTTTACGCGTTCGATCTCTTGCGGACCATTGTTCGTTTTTGAAACTGCAGGGTTGCCTCCGTGACAAGCAGTGCAACTCAAGCCTACCGCATCCTTCCCGTCTTTCAATTTGTCGAGTGTGTCAGTGGTGCCGTACTTGTGCATTGGCTCGATTAACCCATGGCAGGAAACGCAGCCTTCGAGTTTTGGCGCTGTCTCAGTGGCTTGGGTGTTCTGAAGTGGGCCAGAAGTGATTTCAGGGCTCTTCGTCCGGCCGGCAGAAGTTGAGCGCACGAGTCCGAATGAAATCGAGATAACCAAAGATCCGAATAGAATAAATTTCACTTTACTCATCTTCTAAGTTCCGGCACTTGAATCCCACCAACTGCAGTTGATGGATCCTGCAGGTGCTTTCTACAAAGGAGCAGCTCTATTTTCCTCCGCGCGCTTGCGCGCCGTAGGGCCTATGCCGCCGCCCTTGTTAGAAAGGATCTGAACCATCCGCACACTGCCGTGTGCGGGATTGAACTTTCAAAACACAAACTTCGCTTGTGCAAACAACTGGTAAAGCATCTTGTTTGGACTGATCACGTCAGGCTCACAAAAGTCGCTGACACCGGGCGGACAGTTGCGGGACCTATCGGTAAAGATGTCGCGAAACCCACGACCTGTTTGCAAAGCCGCGGCGCCAAAAGTCATCGTGAAGTTGTTAATGAGAAACGGCCGATAGGCGACGCCCAAACTGTAATCAATACCAATGTCATGTCGTATTCGATTCTGAAACAAGACGTACTCAAGTGGTTCAGTTCGATGAAAACGCAAAAAGTTGGCATTGAACACCGCTTTGATTCTCTGCGTCACCTCAACATCAACACCCGCGTTATAGATGAAGATCCCAGGGTTGACGAAGTTTGCCTGTCCCTGAATTTTGCTGCTCCGTAAACTCGGAAGCAGACTGTTGGGCTGCACCAGACCAACACCAGTCTGTGTCAGACGAATTCCGTTGCGCACCCAGAATGAAAATTGACCTCCGGCGAAATTCGGGTCGTCAAAGATCGCATCAAACCCTGTCGCCCTATTGTCGGTCGGGTTGCTATCGCCTTGTGCCCATAGGAACGAACCTTTGAATCGAAGGTAATCGTGATCCACTGAGGCCTCAACCGCCGCCATGTTTGATCTGACGTCGACTCTACGTCCGGCAATTTCGTTTCGGTCGTCGTGACCAAACGCATAGTAATAGGAGTGACTCAGGTTAAGGCGACCAAGATGACCGTCACCACTGACTCCGAGGTATGCCACTTTGATCGCGTGAGGTGTGACGTCGCCAATCGCCGCAGGTCTGACGAGGAAACCATTTCGATCAAACTCAATGCTCCGTCTGTCGTCGTTAAAGTGAAAGCTCCCCTGGATCGTGTAACCCTTGCGAATAAAATCCTGGCGAAACACGTTGGCGATGTAGACGTTCTGATGTCTTGTGTCTAGTCGATTCAAACCACTGTTCGTGTCTTTCTCCAGCATGGAAAAATAGGTAGCGTTGAACTGAACGCGGTTGTTATCCAAGGCTCCAAAAACGCGGCCACCAAGGTTATTGTCGGAAAAGATGAAGCCACGAAAGTCTGAAACGAAGGGTTGAATACCAGCCCGCACAGAAACGAAATCATAGTTTGCGTTAACGTCAGCGAGCTTTACTTCGACAAACGCTTCCTCGAGTGAGGCATGCCAGTCGGTGCGATTGGTCCCACGCCGCACGTCGATATTTATGACCCCATTTTCCCGAGCATTTAGATAGTTGGGGATACTGAAGGTGGGAGAAAACTTGATCGCCCAGTCTCTTGGTTTGAAGCTGGTGTCTCCATGAAACATTTCAAACGTGAGTTGGAGCGTTTCATTAACCGCAAGTTGTTCAGGTCGACCAAAGAATTCACCACTGACTGGATCAACACTGCTGAGGTCGGAAGGTGTGGGCGCTCGTCGTTGTTCGATTGCAGTCGTGCTAACCGCTGACAAGATTAAAAACGTCTTGTCGCCCTTGATCGGGTAGTCGCCTTTTAGAACGCTTTGGTTGTAAGGATTCCACCAGCGACCTTTTTTGAAAGGGATATCTCTTCCACGAGCACCGCGGTCGCCATAGCGATCATATTCAGGAAAGCGGATTCGCCAGCGATCCTCAGTCGTACGTTGTTGCGGGGGCTGTTTGGCTTCCTGGGTCTCGGGCGCGAGGGGAATATCAATCGTCGTATCTTTGCCTGGCTCGACAATCACGTTCTCGAGTGTGTCGCCTTTAACGATTGTGAAGTCGCCGTAAGTTTTGGTTTGGTCGAATTGAGCGACGGCAGGCTGAGCCAGTGTAAGCCGATAGGCGCCGGCGGGAAGGTGTAGCGAGTAACTACCATCAGACTGACTTCGCGTTTCATTAGTGGATCGTGTGACTTGATTCGTAGCAACGACCGTAACTCCGGCGACGGGTGATCCTGTTGCAGATCGGACAGTCCCGTGTAGTTGGCCGGAGGTTTGTGCGAAAAGCGACAGACTGCTGAACAGAGTCAGCGAGATCATTGCCGCTAGTCGAAATAAGTGCACGTTGATCAGGAGTGAAGGACCAAGACTCTAGAACGTTCTGCCTTGTAACATACGACGCAGTTGAAGCAAAGAGAATTTCATTCAAAAGCATCATCCGCAGATTACGCCGATTACGCAGATTCACTTTGAAACGTTTGGTTGGTAATTCCTTTTGGAAAAGAAATCTGCGTAATCTGCGAAATCTGCGGATGATCTTCTTTTATCTCCTTGTGGTAAATTACTTCGCGACTTTCCTACGTTGTCCGGATTACCGGTCGCGCCAATGCCTGCATCGTCAAAATCACATTACCGTCTTTTCTCGGTCGGATTGTTTTGTGCCGTGTTGCCGGCGTTCACACTGTTCAGCCTTGATAAGACAGGTGCACAACTCACCGGGCCGATCTTGATCAGTCGAGACGATTCTACGCGCGCGATCGCTTTTGACTCAGTCACTCATCAACGCGAACCTTTTTCCACAACAGCTCCTGTCCAGTTCAGTCCGGATTCAGCAACCCGAATTATGATCTTTGCCATGCACCTGCAACTCCAGGCAGGTGAAACTGCGACAGCTTTAACTGCAGATGCTGAAGATGCCGACCACAACGTGCACACGCTTGTTGTGGAACACGTGGGAACTGTGCCTGATCAACCATGGGCCACTTCAATAGTTCTGCGGTTAAGTGAAAGTTTAAGTGATGCTGGCGACGTACTTGTTCGGATCAAGTATCAGGGAGTCACGAGCAACCGTGTGCGCCTGGGCATAGGGCATGTAGGTGGTGGCCCGCCGGACGATCCAAACTCAGTTCCAACACCGGGAACCGAATCTGCCCTCGTTGTTCCAGCCGTCCCCAAAACAACTAATCTCACGGTGGAGGATATACAGACAATCATCGCGCAAGCGGCCTCTGCGGCAACGGCTCTCGGGCATCCGGTTACCATTATCGTTACTGACCGAGAAGCCAACGTAATTGGCTTTTTTCCGATGTCCGGCGCTCCAACAACAACCACCATTCGCAGTGTCGGCGCTTTGGGCCATGGTTTTGAAGGAGCGGTAGTATTGCCATCTCAAGCCGCAACTGCGAAGGCTGCAACCGCAGCGTTCTTCAGTACACACGGGAATGCTTTCACTACTCGAACTGCGGGATTCATCATTCAGGAACACTTCCCACCAGGTATCAGTTTTCGCCCGGCTGGCCCACTCTACGGAGTACAATTCTCGTCTCTGCCTTGCAGCGATATCAATCGCATTAGTGCGAGGCTTGGACTGTCTGGTGATCCAGGCGGACTACCAATCTACAAGAACGGCGAGCCGGCTGGCGGAATTGGAATCGAAGGCGACGGTCTTTACACAGTCGACCGGGATCCAACTGATACAGATCAACCTTTTGAGGAATTGATAGCAGCGTCGGCGGTGCGAGGTTACGAACCTCCTCCTCTGATTCGCGCTGACAATATCCTGGTCGACGGAATCAGACTTCCTTATTCCAACGTCGTTAACGCGCCAGCTCCCCCAACGATTCCTTTTGGTTCACTCGTGGGAGCATTCGTAATCTTTCCTCCAGGGGGAATCGATTCGCAGTTCGTACCCGTAGTAGTTGGTGGTATCAGCGGCGAAGTAAACACACGATTCTTTCCGTTCATTGGCGGCACCGCACCTGGAGGCAGCGCACTTACGACTACGGAAGTGCAAACAATCATTTCGCACGCGGCCCAACAGGCGAACATCACGCGCGCAGCAATCCGGCAACCTCTCGGCAGCAACGCTCGGGTAACAATGGCTGTAGTTGATACCGAGGGTGTCGTGTTGGGAGTCTTTCGCCAACAGGATGCACCTATATTCGGTTTCGATGTCGCAGTACAAAAGGCGCGAACGGCAGCGTTTTTCTCGGGACCTAACGCTGCGAACCGTCTGCGAGCGGCGGGCTTCGGGTCATACGTCGATCGCGCACTTGCCGATGGACTTCACCTCGATGGGTCGATTGCATTTACTGATCGTGCGACCGGATTTCTGCACCGGCCTTTCTTCCCCGATGGCATCGACAACACAGCTGCTGGTCCGTTCAGTACGTCGATCAGCGAATGGAGCCCTTTCAACGACGGCCTCCAACTAGATATCGTCAAGACAAACTTTCTGTCGGTTTTGACACCACCTTTTGTGCCGTTGCTTCAATGTACGTCAATCCCAGGTCTGGCAAATGGTATCCAGATATTTCCAGGCAGTGTGCCGCTGTACAAAAACGGTGTGCTCGTTGGAGCCATTGGTATCAGTGGTGATGGAGTAGATCAGGACGATTTAATCGGCGCTGCGGGTGCAAATGGATTTTCACCGCCTGCAGCCATCCGAGCCGACCAGATTTTTGTACGTGGGGTTCGGTTGCCGTTCTTGAAGTTTCCCCGAAGCCCAAATCTCTAGCGCGCATATGAAACTTGTCAGTCATCGAACGCGATCGACCAGTGCAGTCTTCATGGTCCTCACTCTTTTTGTCGTCTACTCGACATCAGTCACGTCTCAAAATCCACCGGCTCAAAAACCAACCGGCGTTCTCCGACTCCGTGTGCGCGTGCGTGTCGACGAGGCAACCAGGGGACTCTCGCGTAAGAGGTTCTACCTTCTCAAAGGAACGCTCGAACAGAATAAGCCAGTACTGGATGCAGCAGAACAACGGCCGATCTTTAGCCGCGACTGCTTTTATGCAAAACTTGGCGGGAGCCAGGCGCTAATCGATTGGCTGAAGACTGGTGATTGCGAATCAGTTTATTGTCGGGAAATAGATCAGGAATTCATTACTGGTCCCAAGGCAGTGCCGGAGTTTGCTACTGCATATGCTTCCGGCGAGAAGGAATTTGGTTCAACCGACACGAGCAGAAAATGGCTAACCAATAATCTGCCGGCCCAGCTGCGTGACGGCTATTACCAGGATCGTCGCAGTGCTTTGCAAGCGCTTATCAAACAAGCCGAAGCCCTGTCAGGTGCAACGGTTTTGTCGGTGATGACTGACAGAAATGGAACGGCATACTTCACCGATCTTGAACCCGGCTCGTATGTCCTGACGAATCTGCTTCCGGTCGAAATAGGTTCATCCGCAACTTCGTGGGCTTGTGATGTACAGATAAAACCCGGCGATATTGCTACCGAGAAGCCTTACTCCGTATCGAACAGGAAAGACAAAAACGTCAAATGCGTAGGGGTAGAAAAACCTTTACCGGCTTGCGTTAAGTGAATCAAGAGATGGAGCAACCTAACCGCATCGCCGCCGTATTCATCGTACACGCGTTGTTGTTTATTACTCTGCACCTGACGACTGACTTATCGATCGGACAGGCTCGCATGCCGGCTCCATCAAGAACGGCGACCGACTATTCGAAGTTTTCCCACAACACCAAAAAGCATCAGGCAGCGTGCAACACTTGCCACAAGGTGCCTACTTCAAACTGGCAAAAGACTTCCAGTTATCCGGATGTCACCGATTATCCCGGCCACGATGCGTGTGTCAGTTGCCATCGTTCGCAATTCTTTAAAGGCGCCAGCCCGCCGATTTGCTCTGTTTGTCATAAAAAGACATCGCCACGAGATGAAGCTCGATTGGTTTTTCGAAATCCTGCCAGGATGACGCAGTTCACAACGGAGTTTCCTCATGATCGTCATCAGGACGTGATCGCAAGACTGAATGGGCCTTCGTCGAGCCAATCACTTAAGGCGTTCGCGCATGCGTCGATTGACGACACTCAAACTTACAACAACTGTTCTATCTGTCATGGTCAACGGAGTTTGCCTACCGCTCCCACAACTGGATGGCCCGATGGTTTCCAACCAAAAGCCGAAGCTTTCAAGTCAGTGCCTTCTGGACATGACTCATGCTTCAACTGCCACTGGAAATCTCAACAACCCATCGCCTCAAACTGTGCTGGTTGTCACAAACTTTCGGCTTCACTCGTCTCGGTCTCCGCACCTACAAGAATCTCACTGAAATTTGTTCACGAAGGCGGTGGAGAAAAGAAGGTCCACGTTGCGGAGTGTACGACTTGCCACATCAATATCACCAAGGCGGCGAGTCTCCGTGGGTTGAGACCTGATGTCCCAATCACCTCTTGCACCGAGTGTCATAACAAAGACGGCTTGCGTCAGGACGTGAGTAAGGAATTGGCGGCGATCGATAAGAACAAAGCATTCGTCTGCGTTTACTGCCACACATCAAACTTTGGCTCGCTTGATCCACCGGCAAGCCACTACCTGATTTCCGAGAGGCCGCCATTGAAACGGAAGGAGATCAAATGAGATCTCGTTACGTTTCCCGGATACTTTTTTGGGGCGCTTTGATCATGTTTGGAATGGTCGAGGGCAAAGCGCAAGGACCAGATGTCGACTATTCGAAGTTTTTGCACTCAAGCCAGCGTCATGCGTCACTGGGTTGTAACTCCTGTCATCGACGCGCGGATAATTCGCCAACACCTCGCTTTCCTGGACATAGTGCATGCACGACCTGCCATCTCGGACAGTTCACCACTGCAGCGATTCCGATGTGCCAGATCTGTCACACTGAAACTAGCGGCAACAAACCTCCGCTCAGAAGTTTTCCGACCGCCTTTAAGGAAAGCTTCAACGTAAAGTTTGATCACAGCCAGCACATGAACGGTACCGGGAAACCACAGGCTGGATGTAACGGTTGCCATGCCGGATTAGTAAATCGCGGTTTCGGACTCTCGATTCCTGCGAACTTTGCGGGACATACCACCTGCTACCCATGCCATACACCAGACAGTAAGAATCCAGCTGGACGAGAGATTGCCTCGTGCGGTGTATGCCATGGACAAGGTGCGTACACACCAACAAACACGAATTCTCGCGTCTATCGTTTTTCATTCAGTCATGCCAAACATGGCACTCGCGAAAAACTCACTTGCACAGATTGCCACAAGGTTACGGCTGGCTTGCCGCAGACAAAGCAGGTGAGTTCGCCGAGCGCATTCCAACACTTTCCGCAAAACCGCGGATCAAACTGTGCCGCTTGTCACAACGGTAAGCGAACGTTCGGAGGTGATCTTGGATTCAATGACTGTCGACGTTGTCACAGCGGCGCAACCTTCCGCATGCCGATGTAGTAGCTAAGCCGATCATGCTCTCCTTGGAGTGCGGTGCCCCCGCATCGCATTGGTATTAAGCACACTCTTGAGCTAAGAAACTTGCAGATCGTCTTTTTGCCAAAGCGGTGCGGGGGCACCGCACTCCAAGGAGTTGAGAAGTTTATTGACATGCTTTGTCGGCGCTCATTAAGATGAATTTGCGGCCCGCTCACCCGTCAATTCCGGACCAAAAGGACAGCTAATGAAAACCCTAGTCATCCTGCTTTTGTCGGTCAGTTGTATCGGTATTGTGGTTGGTTCGAATCATTCGTCGCTTCGCACAACTGCGGCTTCTCAAGAGAAGGAAAGTAAGACACAGCCCAAAGAGCTCACATTGTCGAAGGACAGCCAATCAGACAAATACGGCGAAGTCCCTTTCAATCACGAGAATCACGCCACGAAGAAATACTCTCCTGATGGCAACTCCGTCCTGACGTGTGTCGAATGTCATCACACCGATCAGCCAGCAGCGGGTTTGAAGCCGCCTCTGAAAACTTCCGAACGTCCTGTTGTCTTAACCGCCGCAGTACTCGAAGCGGCTGACTCGAAGCCAGTCAAAGGTTGTCGCGCCTGTCATCTGCAGGCAGGAGACGACAGCAGTCCGTTGCCTTCCGTTCAGTATCGCGATAAGCCGGCGCCGACGAAGCTCACAAATGAAGTTGCATATCATGTGAACTGCAATCTCTGTCATGATCTCGCAATAGCAGCGAGACCCGCACTCAAGGGGAAAGTGCCAGGTTCCAACGATTGCATTCCCTGTCATAAGCCCGCGGGGTGAGAACGTTCCGCCTGCTAATAACTTTTTCAACTTCTTCTCGTATCGTAAGAATAAGCTATTGAAAATGCGCTTCAACATACTTTCCACAGCCTTCTTAATTGTGATTTTCGGTTGCGTTTCAAGAGCAGATGAAAATGCGAAGTCCCAAGAATTAAACGCGCAACAAATCTGGGAACAATCTCTTCTCGCTAAGGGCGGGCACGAGCGGCTTAATTCCGTTCGCAATATGGTCATTTCCAGCAGCGGTTCATATAAGCAGCTTAAATTCAGAATCAAACCTGACGGCGATGTTTCATCTCGCTCGGGGAAGCAAAGCGGAATCTTTAGCGAGGAGCTTTATGTGTTTCCTGACATGCTTTGGGCTTGGACGGATTACAGACCCGCGGTTTTCGGTTTGCGGGTAAGAATGTACAACTATGAAAACAAAAACCAAGTATGTCATTAGTGACGGCGAACCAAATCATCCGGCAGAACCTTTTACAGAGAATGAATTGGCTGGAAGGGGCTTTCCCGTCACACAACTTATGTATCTGATGGAATCTAACTGGCTTAAACCAAAGCTGGTGAAAGTAACTACTGAAAGAATAGGGTTTCGAGTTGTTGATGTGGTGCAAACGGAAGTTGACGGGGAACGCTATGATTTCGCTATTGAGAGGAAAACGCACCTACCAGTCCGATTCACCTCTTACTCCCAATATAAGGGTAAAGTAGATAGCCATGTGAATGGACTATATGACTACACTGATGTTGATGGAATAAAAGTTCCGCTAACGATTGAGCTGGAAGATGGTCATAAGGAAAACTCGAATATTAGGTTCAATGTTGAGTATGACGAAAAGATTTTTACGAACCCACCGTCTATAGAGGCTGGACATAAAGCATGGATGAAAGGTAAGTAGTTGCAACAATGTGCGAAGCCGAACAACGGCTATGGTGCTCGTCACATGCGTACCACCATTGCCTTCCTGATGCAAAAGCTGAATTACCGTGTTGTGAAGGCGGAGTGGGTAAAGGTATTTGATTTATGAGACGCGGCTTTTCAAAGCCGCGAATCGGCACCGCATAGCTAGAGCGCAGGTTGAGACAGGAACTTTGCTCCCCAGCTTCGTTTGTCTTTGTTGTGTTGGACGTGACAGGAAGTGCAGTTAGGTTGGTTACTCGCAATCAAGACTCTATTGGTCCCACCTTCGACTAGACCGTTGTGACACGTCGCACATGTCGTTCTCGGCGTCGCTCGATCAATTGGATCAAACGACTTATGACAGCTGGAGCAAGACAAATGCCCTAATGCGTTTCCTTGGATCCCCGGCACAACACGAACACGCTCCGAGTGAATAGCGTGAAACTGTTTGCTCTTCCATTTCTCATCAGTGTCAGTTGGTAAGCGCACGATCGGAATCTTCTTGAGCTCCCATTCATCATCGTTCACTGCTTTAAGATTCCACACACCATCAACCACTGGATATCCATCCGTGCCACCGTGCGGTGTTCCCACGTGCTTCCCGTTATAGACCTGCGTGTTGCCATTGTTGTGACACCCAGTGCAGGCCGTCAGTGCGGCCTCGCCTGCTTTGAAGTCTGACCCTTTGTGTTCCGCATGACATTCCACGCAACCAATCCCGGCAGCCTCGTGAGGTTTGATAACAGTCGCTACAAAACTTTCAGTTTGGTGGCACTCGGCACATCGCTGGTCAATCTTTCCTTTCCACGAGTGACATGACGTGCAAGAGCCAGCGTTTGGTCTCGACGCAATTGCAGGCACGATGCTCATCACGTTCACACTATGACTGTTCGATAACGGAGCCGGAACAAAAGCCCTCGTGTATGAATAAGCCGCGGCGATCGATAAGAGTCCTACAAGCAGCGCTGCCCATATGAAGAGCGATCCCGACCATCGACTACGTAGGTCTGACGTGGCTAACCAATTGAACTGGGCCTTGCCCGAACGCCGCTGAGTCTTCGGAAACAACGGCGAGCGACGGACCATCTTGCCGGCTTCTCGAATACGTTTGTCCCAAAAAATATCCAGAGCTTTTGTACCGGCGATCGGTGCAGCCCTGGGTTTGGCAGGCTTCTTTCCCTCCACAGGTATGACGAGTACATCCGTCGTCACGATCGCACTGCTGGAGTCAACATCCGATGCGACCATCCCAATTTGCAACGACACCCTGATAACAAGTGATTCTTCAGTGTCGTCGATCTCCAGCCGGAATGGTCCGATAAAAAGAACGTCTCCGGCTGCAAGAGCCTCATTTCCCTCGACTGCTTTTCCATTCAGAGTTACCGGGTTGTTGGGACGGAGTGGAAACAAATAGTAGTCGTCGTCGATATGCTTGATTCCAGCTTGTGCACGTGACACTGCGGGGTGATTCAGTAATAGTTCGCATTCCATCAGGCGACCAATTAACAGACCCTCCGTGATCACAGTCACCGGATCGATTAGCAAGTCGTCGCGAATGATGACGTATTGGTTCTTCACAGCTTTGGAAGGAAGCGATTAGTGAATCCTGAAAAAGGTCACTTGAATTATGTGAACTACCAACAACGAAAGCATCAGTGCTGTTGAAATGACATGTACGGGAATCCACCAACGAAGTGAACGATGCAATAACAGTAAGGCATCGATACGACGCAAGGTAACGGCAGTCTCAATTGCATCAAGCAAAAGTTCGCGCTCGTCTTCGGTCGCAATTCTTGTAGTGCGTTCTTTAAAGTCCTCTCGTGCTTTGGCAAGCAATGCCTTGAGATCTTCCCGACTCAGCAGCTGCCGAAACAGAAAGCCAAGTGAAGTAAAACGCGGATGAATCTTTTCTATTATTTCGTCCTTAACCCAACCCTCACTCTTCTCGAGAGTTGCCTTCATGTCGTTCTGGAGTTCCTTCTGTCGCCCCTGGAGATCTTCGATCAGCAATGGCTCACCTTCGATTCTCGTTAGGATTCGCGGGGCTACCAGATACGAAATGATTCCCACGACTCCCGAAAGAATCACCACATCAAACGAAAGATAAAGCACCGTCGTTATCAATCCTCCGGTATGTCTTCCTGAATGAAGCAGCAGCACAATGCCTGCAAGAACTCCGAAGTAAATATGCGCAAGCATCCAATACCGCAAAGCACCTGCTCGTCTTCGGTAAACCTCTTTGCGCATCGGATAAGTCATGACGACCGCAACACTAATCAGGCCAACAAACCCGGTGAGCCAGCGCATCGTCAGCCACGTGCCGCCGAGATGACCATCGAAGCCATACTTAGCGAGTCCGATAACAGTCGCGACGGCCGCGAGGATTGAGATGACTGCACCGCAAATGTTCCAGGCTCGGGCCAACGGATCGCTCTTGTGAATGTTTCGTCCGATAGCATGAGTTTCATCTCTAAAAACAAGTCCCTGCGTCGATCCGATTTCCGTGAAGTATTCGAGTGGATCGACTCTGACAAGTGCGCCGGTTGGACAGTTCTCTTCACACGAATACCTTTGCCGGCTCGCGCCTTTCGGATTAAGCGGAGTGGCTTCACAGAGGTTGCACTTGATTGCTACCACGTCATCAGATGTCTGAGGCTCGATTGTCTCGGCGGGTTTCACACTCAAGGCACGCATCAGCTTTTGGACAAAGCTAAAGCTTGGCGGTTCTGACTTCCTGGGAACCATGGAAATCGCGTCATACGGGCATTGCGTCGCACAGTCAAAACATCCAATGCAGGTGTGCGGATCGATGTCGACTTGTCCCAGGGGATCCCGAAATATTGAGCCGGTGGGACAGCCCGTCAAACATTCAGGATCTTTGCAATGCAGGCAGACCTGGGGAAGAAGCGCGTGTTGCAGTCGTTGTTTGCCGATCGAGACAGGACGTTCGATTTGAATCCCACGACGCAGAAGGCGCGACTGCCCGTGCATCTTGTGACAAGCCAGAGAACAGTTTCCACAGCGAACGCACAAGTCCATGTCCATCACCAGTAGATTTGCGCCATCAATGATGCCTGTGGCGATTTCTTCTTCTGCCGACTTGAGTGCGTTGAAGTCGCCGACGGACTCGAGCGTAGATGGTAATGAGTCGTCCGCATTAGAAAAAGCCGCGAAGGTTGCGGCAAGTTCATTGCGCAACAGGGGATCGACACTCTGAATTGGCAGTTCGAGTACCTCGGTTCGCGCCATTAACGTTGCGCTGTATTTCCAATGTGCGGGTTGCTGAACGCCTTCCAAACCAAGACAGTTTCCTTCTCCAAGAAAATCGACACCGATTTTTTCGCCCATACTCATGACTACTTCAGGAGATGTCGCGTGAAACGGAACGCCTTTCGACCGTCGTATCCAACCGTTCTTGATGAGAATGAGTTTGTCGATTGGTGCACCTTCCGTGCAAAGCACGTGATGTTTACCGTAGACCATGTAACGCGCGTGCTTTCTGAGTTGATCCGCGACGGGTTGGCTTACCGGTTTATCGGTGATTTTGGTGATATCTTCGAGGACCCGACCGAAACCGTGTGTGCGATATGTTTCGTCGAGAGTTTGACCAAACTTTGGAAGCTTGCGCAGAAGTCTTAAGGCAGGTCTCGTTACTTCGAGAACTGTCGCGGTAGTCCCAGCGGGAACGGTGACGGTCGCATTTCGTTCGATACCGGCAAGCAGGGCCATTTCGCCGAAACATGTGCCGGGTTCGAGTTGTCCAATTTTCCTGCGATTACCACCGTCGTCAACATAGACGTCGAGTGCACCGACCACTCCAATGTAGAAAGTGTTGCCGCCCCACTCACCCTGACGCGTAATCTCTTCATCGCCATCGTAGGTGAGCAAACGAACATAAGGACCAACTTGTTTGCCGTTTCCATAGTCACGTCCACGCACGATCACTTCGAGGTCGCCTGCATACTTAGGCTTCCCGTTTTGTTCTTCGAAGAGTTCGGCAGTGAGAGCGAGATTCTTAACGGCTTCGACAACGCGATCCCGGTCGGCAATTTCGCGTGGCATCTTGATGGTTATACTACGGACGTGGCGAAAGATAAATGAGGAAGTTTTGAGAACGGTTCTTGATCTCAGATTCTCTGCTCTGAACTTTGTGCTTTGAACTTTGTTCTTTCTTCTTTGTTCGTGCTTGTGACTGGCAAGTACAAAGAACAAAGTTCAAAGTACATTCTCCCAAATCATGCTAAACTTTCACGTCTTGAAAGCTCGCAAAACTTTTTTTCATCCTAAATGCCATCAGACACACTCTATTCACTTCCACTTGAACAACAAATTGGACAGTTCTTCTTCATCGGTCTTCCAGGCACGGAGCTCGACGACGAATCTCGTGACTTGATTCGCGAGGTACAACCCGGAGGCGTGATTATCTTCGGGCGAAACGTCGCGGCTCCCGTCCAACTGCGGTCACTTCTGGACGACGTCAGCGATCTGGTGCCAACACCCCCACTTTTCGGTGTTGATCAGGAAGGCGGTCTCGTCGATCGACTGCGCAAGATCTTTACTCCGATGCCGTCGGCCAGAACGATTCGTCAACATGGAGACCTGGCGGCCGCAAGAACCCTCGGAAGAGTCACCGGTGAGATACTCCGCATGCTGGGATTCAATCTCAACTTTGCGCCGGTGATGTCGATAATGACTGACGATCGCGACCTCTTATCGAACGGGTTGTACTCTCGCTCATTCGGCCGATCTCCTGGTGAAGTGCTGGGCTATACGACCGTTTACATGCGTGGTCTACAGGGTACCGGGCTCCTTGGCTGCCTGAAACACTTCCCGGGAATTGGTGCCGGCGAGGTCGATTCACATGAAGAGATGCCTATCGTCAGGCTTTCGCACGACGATCTGATTGCACAGGATCTCGCGCCCTACATTGAGTTGTTTCAACGTCGAGACGATCGCGTACGGTGTGTAATGGTTAGCCATGGTGGCTTTCCCAACATCAACATCAAAGAAGAGACCACGGGCGGCCTTTTGGAACCTGCTTCGCTGAACCGAGCCATCGTTACTGAATTGCTGCGCGAGGAGTTGGGTTATCAGCATCTGATAGTGACTGACGACCTGGAGATGGGAGCCATTGCGCGACACTGCGAAATCGAAGATGCAGTTGTGCGCGCATTCGATGCCGGTGAAGACATGCTTCTTATTTGTGCAAATCCGGATAAGATTCGCCGTGGATATCGGTCCTTGTTAAGCGCCGCTCGTAACGGCCGCCTCTCAGAGAGTCGCATGCACGCTTCGCTCAGGAGAATCGCCGCAACTAAAGCCATTGCCGGCCAACCATTGCCACTTGATCTTGATCGATTTCACGTCCTCGCAGACGAGATCAACAAACTAAATTCAAAACTGAACTATACATATGGAGGAACGATCAAGTGAGGATTGTCACTACCACTCGCTGTAGCGGGTGGGTAGGCAGCGCCGCCAAAGTCTGCCTCTTCGTTCTGTCCATAATTGTGTTGCTGCTTGGCGGTTGTCGACGCAAGAGCGATACGTTCGTTATTGCACTCGGCGACAACATCCGCACGATTGATCCGATAGGTTCCCCATCAGTTGATGCAGCCAGCGAACGCGTCCGTACGTTGATCTTCAATTCACTCGTCAAGAAGAATGAGAAGTTCGACTACGTTGGTGAACTAGCTTCCAATATAGATCGATCACCTGACGGCACCGTCTTCACATTCACGCTCCATGACGGCGTCAAGTTTCACGATGGGAAGGTGCTGACGTCTGAGGACGTTAAATACACCCTGGATTTACTCTTCTCCAGTTCCTTTGCCAAGTCGGCGAGTTTTTATGAAGGCTCAGGAGACGACAAGCACAGCCTCATCAAGAGCGTCGTAGCACCGGACCCGAAAACAGTAGTTGTTACTCTAATCAAACCATGGGTGGGCTTGTTGTCGAATCTTGTACCGATAGCAATCATTCCGAAGGACAGTTACGAAAGTCAGAAAACGCATCCACTCGGCACTGGCCCGTTCAAGTTTGTTCACTACGACAATGCTCAACAGGTAGTTGACGTTCAGGCTTTTCCGGATTACTGGGACGGACCTGCAAAAATACCAGCTGTTCGCGTCCGAGTCATCTCGGATATGAATGCCTTGCAAGCTGAATTACGTGCCGGACGTGTCGATATCGCTCCCATGCCGACTAGTTTGTCACCTGATGCGGTGAAACTGCTAGAAAAGGATCCCAATCTTCAAGTCAATGCCTTTCCCGGTTCGAACATTCTGCTCCTGACTCTAAACACGTCGTCGCCGCCACTCGATAACGTCAAGGTGCGGCAGGCGATTGCCTATGCAATCGATCGCGAAAATATTATTAAGAATCTTGTGTTGGGGTACGGAAAGATCGCTCACTCGATAATTCCGGAAGAATCGTGGGCCTACTCATCAGGGCAGAAATACTCGTACGATCCGGCAATGGCTAAAAAGATACTTGATGAGGCAGGCTTCAAGGATCCCGACGGTGATGGGCCACGCATGAGGTTCGACAAACCAGTCATCTACAAACTTTCCGGCAGCAGCATAGCGGGTCGACAGTATGCGGGAGTGATTCAGAACTACCTCAAGGAAGTCGGAATTCCGGTAGAGATTCAGACACCTGAACAGAACACGTTGTTTGACGAGCTTCGCCGGGGAAACTTCCAGATTGCGTACACACAGTGGGTGGGTGGAAATCAGGATCCCATCTTTTACAAAGATCTCTTTGCGACTTCGGAGATTCCGACTCAGACGCGGCCTTCACGCAATCGTAGTCGCTTTAGTAACAAGGAACTCGACGCACTTCTCGAGGAAGCAGTGAATACTTTTGATCGGGAAAAAGCGAAGACTCTGTATGGCAAGATTCAGGATACTGTGAGTCGCGAAGTGCCGGTGTTTCCATTGTGGTACCAATCAAACATCGTCATCGCAAAGAAGAGTGTCGGTAACATCCACGTCGACGCAAGTGGCGATTGGGGCTTCGTAAAAGATTTAACTGTGGCGAAGTAACCTCGAGGCTCTTTCCAACTCTGCCTTTGAAATTGCACCTTCACGAACGACTTTGGGCGGAACCTCTACAATATCGATAACCGTTGAAGGCTTGGTCACCGTTACCTCTCCTCCATCTACAATCAGATCGATGCCATTCTGAAAATAGTTCTGCACTTCGCTCGCTGACTTCGCAGGTTCACATCCGGATAGGTTGGCGCTCGTCGCAGTTAATCTTCCGCCACAGGCCCGCACCAGCAATCTAACATTCTCATCGTCCGGCAAACGCACGCCGACCGTTTCAGTTCCAGCGGTAATATCAAGCGGCAACTCACTCACAGCCGGTGCAACGATTGTCAGTGGCCCGGGCCAAAACCTTTTGCTGAAGTGCTCAAACGCAGCCGACTTTGATTGAAGCAATCGTTCAGTATCACCAATGTCACTAATCAACAGGAGTATTGGCTTCCCTTCCTCTCGACCTTTCAATCTCTTGATACGTGCAACAGCATTAGCGTTGAACGGGTCAACTCCCAATCCGTAAAACGTGTCGGTGCGAAAAGCAATCAAGCCGCCTTTCGCAACTATCGAGGCGGCTAGCTTGCGAATTTCGGCGTTGTCCCGACGAATCATCACGGTTTGCGCTCTACCCAGCTCGTATTCATCCTTGTCTTCTTTAACGAGGGTACGTCCAGCACATTTCCATCGAAACCAGTGACGTATGGTTTCACGAGTGCAAAGGATGTGGCGAAATAGATCGGAACTGCTCGAAGCTCCTTCAACGCATCTTCTTCGGAAGTTACCGTAGAACTCTTTCTTTCAGTCTTACCTTGTTCAGCGGGTTTAGCAGTCGATGGCGGTAGCGTTTCTACTACCCCGAAGCTGCTTTCTCGCTCGAATAACATTTTGAGATTTGTCAGTTCATCGGTCGTCTGCATCACCATGCCGCGACGAATGACATCATAATCTCCAGTTCTGAGCGCGGTCTCATATTCATCCCAGTTCTTCATCACGATCTCAGTTTCAATGTTCAGCGCAGCGCGCCACATTTCAGCGATCGCTTGTGCTACAAGTCGCTGCTGATCGTTTCGGTTAATCAACAAACGCACCAACGGAAAGCCTTTGCCTCCCGGGAAACCCGCTTCAGCAAACAGCTGTCGCGCCTTTGTGACGTCTTGTTCCAACAGCTCGGCCTTATTGACGACGGGTTTCTCACCAGACATTGCCTCTGGCAAAAATTTGCTCGCCGGCTCAGTCGCACCGCCCAGGTGATCATGGCTCACTCGCTCGCGATCAATCGAAATCGCCAAAGCCTCGCGAACACGAACATCATCGAAAGGTGCGCGGGTTCTGTTGAAGCTGTAGTAAGTGAGCGCACCAAAAGTCGAGCGGCGGAAGTCTTCGTATCCGGCGAGAATCTTGAGCGCTAAAGGTTCAAATGCTGCGTTAGTGACCGCATCAATCTCACCGGCCCGATATGCAGCTAGTGCATCTTCGGGACTGGCGCTGCGGACAAAAGCGACTTTGTCGAGTGCAACGGAAGCGCCGTCCCAATACGTTTTTGCGCGCTCGAGCAAGACATGATCGGTTGCTGCATTTGTAAGCTGGAACGCTCCGTTCGATACGAGATCATGCGGCTCGAGAGGATAAGTATGAGTTTGGTTCGACGCAGAGAGCTTGACTGGCCTGAAGACGGGGTGAGCTACAAGTGCGGGGAAACTACTGTCAGCTTCCTGGAGTCGCACACGAAGAACGTGATCGTTAACTGCTTCTGCTCCAAATGTCGGACGCTGAGTTGGCGCAGATCCTTTGACGACGGCCGGATTGACGCCCGAACCTTCTATGTTGGCAAGCAACTCGGTGTGCGGAGCAAGCGGACCAATCTTGAGAGTTCGTTCCCAGGAACGCACAAAGTCTGAGGCAGTCACACTCTCGCCGTTTGACCACTTCGCATCTTCTCGCAAGTAGAACGTCCAAACGCGTCCATCAACCGATGATTCCCAACGAGTTGCCACACCTGGCACAGGAGCAAGTGTTTGCGGATCGTAGTCAGTCAAGCCTTCAAACAGCGCCCTGACGGCATCTGTGTCCGGCGGCGCAGCGGCGAAGGCCGGATCAAATGTCTGCGGCAGGCCACCATCGCTCCAGCGGAACTCCTGAGCACGCGGCACCACAACCTTACCGTAGTACGCCGACCGTTGAGCGCCGGGCAGGCATGCTGCGAACGTGACAGACAACACCAGCCAGAAGACTATCAAGTATTTTCGTGAAGCGCGGGAACTTCCAACTTTCATTTGTGTTTCAGTCTCAACTGGACAAGCTGCTTGTAAACTTCTCTTGTCCGTTGCCGCGTTTGTTCGAAACCATCGGAAGTATCGATTAAGAAATCGGCAAATCGCTGTTTCTCTTCCTGTGGCATTTGTGAATTGATACGCCTTTGCGCCTCCTCCCGCGACAAACCGTTTCGTAGTATCAATCTCTCGAGTTGAACTTCCGGGCGGCAATGAACAACGATCAGCTTATTGAATCGTTTGTAGCCTCCCGATTCGATCATCAAGGCGGCATCAATAATCCCAATCCCGTCTGGATCCATCATCTCCCAGTCCCGCATGATTTGATCCTGTCGTTCGATTATCAAAGGGTGCAGGATGGCGTTTAGCTTTTGTCGTTTCTGCTGATCCTCAAAAACGAGCGCGGCTAGATGTTTCCGATCCAACGTTCCGTCGCTCCGCAAAACGTCTTCACCAAATTCTGCTACGACAGCACGCAACCCTGGAGTTCCGGGAAGGACGACTTCGCGCGCCGTGTCGTCCGCGTCCAGCAACTTACATCCAAACTCAACGAACAGCGAACCGACAAAAGACTTGCCTACACCGATTGATCCAGTTAAGCCAACCCGCAGCATTTAGTCTCGAAATGTCCGATGAGCTTTAAAGGCTCTTGCAAAAGTCCACGAGCGACTCGCGGAGTGGAATTTACTCAAAGCTTTGCTTCTTCAGCAGTTCTTTCTTCACTCCGGAGGAGTGCGATGTTTATAGCTCTACGCGACTCAACAACTCTGCTCGGTTCGGAAGAGCGGCCTTCGTTCGAACGTAGCGGTGATCGGCATGCCGCTCTTCCGAACCGAGCCGGAGGAGGATGGCTTGCTGGCTATAAACATTGCACTCCTCCGGAGTGGAGGTCCTGACATTGTTTGTTCGCGTTCTGACTTTTGCAAGACGCTCTTTAGCTTGTCAGTTTTATAGTCCCCGCCGCAGACTTGCAGCCTTCAGCGTGTTCTTCATCAACATCGCCACAGTCAATAGTCCGACGCCACCGGGTACCGGCGTGAATTTACCGGCGACTTCCATTGCATCCGAAGGTCTCACGTCACCAACTAGCGTAGCACCTCTTTTCGCAAGAACTTCGAGTCGCTTCGCCGCAACACCACCAAACATTGCACGCACTTCATCGGGGTCAGTTAATCTATTCATTCCGACATCAATCACGACTGCGCCAGGCTTGATGTGTTCACGGCCAATCATGCCTGCCCGGCCAATTGCCACAATCAAGAAGTCCGCCTGGCGAGTTACCGCAGCCAGGTCTCGCGTACGTGAGTGACAAATGGTCACGGTCGCATCTCGTTGCAAAAGCAGTTGCGCCATCGGCCGACCTACAATCTGGCTACGACCAACGACACAGGCGTTCATCCCACGAATATCTACCCGATAATAATCAAGGAGCTCAATGATCCCTGCCGGAGTACACGGGACGAGTTGCGGTCGACCAAGTGCAAGGCGACCAACATTGATCGGGTGAAATCCATCGACGTCCTTTTGTGGATCAATCTCTTCAATCACCACCGTCTCATCGACTCCCTTCGGCAATGGCAGCTGCGTAAGAATGCCATCAACGTCGTCCCGCGAATTTAGAGAACGGACTAACTCTAGCAATTCAGTTGTAGTTGTCGACTCGGGCAACGCATGGTGTTCGGAACGAATGCCGACTTCTGCACACGCGAGAATCTTGTTTCTGACATAGACTGCGGAGGCTGGATCATCGCCGACCTGGACCGCCGCCAAACAAGGAGCCTTCTTCTGAGCCGCCAACAGGTGCTCGATTTCAGTCCGTACTTGTTGCTTTATCTGATTGGCTACAGCAGCGCCTTCGAGTAATTGGGCCCGAGTTGTGGTGTTGAGATTTGCTGCGATCATTAAAAAGTTCGTATCCAATGCATTCGATTTGAAGACGACCTTAGGTTACAACGAAGTAAGGTTAATTGAGTAGTGGTCTAAAGTTTTTGGAGTGCGGTGCCCCTGCACCGCTTTGGTATGCTCGACTTTCGCCTTCGAACTAATCTTTGATCTCTCTTAACGGTTTAAGTCTCCTGAAGCTGGCGGCGCTGCTGTAATGGTGGCGCTTACCAAAG
>DATEXA010000028.1:0-13511 GCA_035257465.1 Pyrinomonadaceae bacterium
ACTAGCTTCGCTGATAGCGACCTTCGTCGCGATTGGAGTTGCGATTAGTGTGCAGTTGAGAAGATTTGTTAATTGAATGATGGAACCGCAGGCGTCCCCCCTGCTGGTTCGCCTGTCGCAGACAACTCAATCCGACAAGCGTCGGAATAACCTTCCTTTCATATCTCACATCTGCGTCAAAAGTCGCCTTAAACTTGCGGGTATAACGATTGCACTTCGTTACCGCATGAAAACACGACTCACAATTGCCTTAACGCTTCTCCTATTTACCGCTTCACTTGTACCAGCACAAACAACCCGTCCCACCTGGCAACCACCAGCTCCAAGAAAATCGCCAACGCTCTTTGCTCCAAAGCCGCTAAGCGGAAACAACATCTTCAAAGGTGAAAAGGAAGTCTGGCTATCGGACGCACTCGAAGAGCTGGAAGGCGGAGTGTTCAGTGAACTTAAAGATCAGGAGATATCGGCTTATATCGCTCAGGTGGGAACTAACCTGACTTTGTACTCCGCCAACCCGAAGAAAACATACACCTTCATAGTCACAACCGACGATACACCCGATGCAATGACGAGTGGCGCCGGAAGAATCTATGTCAGCCTTGGTATGCTACGACTCGTGCAAACTGAGGATGAACTCACAGGAATCATCGCGCACGAAATCACCCACGACGTCTTCGCTCATATTCCGAAGACTCTTACTCGACAGATGTTCTGGATGACTGGAACCAGGAAAGTTTCCAATCCTGTTGAAGTCAGAAACAAACTCGAACAACTACTCGGCGAGTATCAGAAAACACCGATCGCGTCTGTTGGCGAGCAATTGGTCGGCTTCGCCCGCTTTGATGAACTTGAAGCTGACCGCGGCGCGTTCTACATAACTTACAAAGCTGGTTATAACCCGCAGGCTCTGTCAACGATACTTGACCGGTATGAGCAGGAACAAAAGGAAGATGTCGACAAGTCGGAATATCGTTGGGGTCAGGTGTACGCGCTGTTGCTGGGAAATCATCCACTGACCGCACAACGCTCATTAGCACTTTCTTGGGAAAGCAACTTCGTCAAGACGCCCGCAAAGGACTCCTTCTACCGGAGCGCTGCATTCGACGAGATGAAAAAGAGGTTGGTGTTATTGGATAAGACGGGGAAATAGCGATTAAGAACCTCTAACTCAACTTCTTATTCTCCCCTCGCTTTAGCCTGGGGATCAGTTCTCGCATAGAATCTTGGAACCGTTTTTAACGGTTTCCGGTAGATTTCAGTATTTCTTTACAAACCGTTGAAACGGTTAACTACTTTTCCGAGCCGCCTTCTAACCTCAAGCTGAAGCTTGGGGAGAATGAGAAGTTGAGTTTTGCAACAGCTCTGAAGGCAGTTCAGTGTTAAGGAGTTCTGATCTTCTTGTCGTGGCTTACTGCCAACAATCACAAACTCGAGTACAAATGGATCGGTCCTTCGCCTGACCTGGCTCCAACCATTGTCTTCCTGCACGAAGGTCTTGGGAGCGTCGCAATGTGGCGCGACTTTCCGGAAAGGCTCGCTACGGTCACCGGGTTCGGCGCTTTGATCTATAGCCGCACGGGCTACGGTAATTCCGATCCACTCCCGCTTCCCCGTCCAAAAGGTTTTATGCACGACGAGGCGCTCAAGGTCTTGCCTGAGATTCTTGAATCGCTCAAAATTCGAGACGCAATTCTGTTTGGACACAGCGACGGCGGCTCAATCGCACTGATTCATGCCGGAAGTGAGAAGGCGAACAAGATTCGGGCCCTGATTCTGGAAGCGCCGCACGTGTTCGTTGAGGAGCGGAGCATCCAAGGAATCGTCGCGGCCAAAGTTGACTACGAAAATGGGTCTCTGAGATCTAGTCTTGAGCGATATCATGGTGCAAATGTAGAAAGCACATTTCGCGGCTGGAACGACGTTTGGCTCAGTCCCGACTTTCGTTCGTGGAACATCGAATCGTTCTTACCAAATATCGAAGTGCCTGTCCTGTTGTTCCAGGGAGAAAATGATGAATACGGGACACTCAAGCAAGTTGAAGCCATCCAGCACGGATGTGGAGGGCTAGTTAAAACTGTAGTCTTGCCAGACTGCGGGCATGATCCACATCGCGAATTTCCCGAACGGGTGCTGGAAGACACAGACACATTTCTCAACAACGTCTTAAACCAGGGGATGAAGTTATGAAGACACGTATTAGCTTGGCAGCGATCTTCGCATTCGGTTTCGTTCTGGCGACTTTCACCGCAGCACAGGATCAGAAAGAGGCCAAGTATAAGGAACTCCCCAATTTTCATCCGGTCAACTCGGGTCTTTATCGTGGCGGCCAACCCGAGAGGGGCGGCCTTGAACAACTGAAAAAGCTGGGTGTCAAGACCATCATCAATCTTCGCGATGACGATGAACGAGCTCGAGCGGAAAAAGCAGAAGCTGAGTCGATGGGATTCCGTTACTTCAACATCCCTTTTGCAAGTTTCGATCGTCCATCCGATAAAGCGGTGGATGAAGTCTTGAAAGTTATCGCCAGCCAGGAAAACTCACCTCTCTTCATTCACTGCAAACGAGGTTCTGATCGCACAGGTACTGTTATCGCCATCTATCGAATCGAACACGATGGTTGGGACGGTGAGAAAGCCAAAGCCGAAGCGAAGCGTTATGGAATGGGTTTCTGGCAGGTCGGAATGAAAGACTACATCCACGATTACTATGGTCGTAAGGCTCAACGCAGTAGCGATTCTTCTTCTACCGTGACAACAAAACCAACGCCTTAACCGATCGAGGTTTTTCGGAAAACATCTGCGATGAAGAGAACAATGATTCCCTTCCCGTTTGTGATGGAAGAGTTGATGAGTATTCGACCAACCATCAAGAATGTATTTGGGTTTACCTACATCTATCTTGACGACAGGCTGCTTTGCGCATTGCGCGATAGCACAAAACAACTGGGCTCTAACGGAATGTGGTTATTTACAACTACCGCATATGTCGAGAGTTTGGGTCATGAGTTTCCACACTTATCGCGCAGATACCTGTGGCGCTCTGGTACGAACGCCTGGGTCATTCTTCCATCTCGATTGGCAGAATTTGAGGAGTACGCATTCAAAGCATGTGAACTGATTTTGAATGGTGACAGAAGAATTGGCCGAATCAGCCGGGGCCATTCCGAAAAGCGCACACGTGTTGGAACGCCGAGTCTGTTTTTGAAATGAAGAGGATTTTAATTATAGGACCAGGCGGTTCTGGAAAATCGACGTTGTCGCGAGCTTTGGGTGAGAAGCTTGGTCTTGAGGTTCTACACCTCGACAGGTTTTATTGGAGCAGCGGTTGGATCAAACCAGCGCCTGATGATTGGCAAAAGACCGTTAGTCAGCTCTTGGCGCGAGATGCGTGGATCATAGATGGAAACTACTCAGGCACACTGGCACAACGAATTGAGGCGTGCGATACGATTGTGTTTCTCGACCTTTCAACCATTGTTTGCTTGTGGCGCGTTACAAAGCGATGGTTGTTCTACCGGAAGGCTTCAAGGCCAGACATGGCTGATGGCTGTGATGAAAAGCTGGATATCGAGTTTATTACCTGGGTGTTGGGCTATTCGCGTCGCAGTCGACCCAAAATTGTGAAGCTGATCCAGGCGCATCATGCAGCCAAAAAGATTGTTTGGTTAAGATCAAGAAAAGACGTGGACAGGTTTATTGATTCGGCGGGCACCTGAGATGCAAACAATCATGTTCATTCTGTAATCCTGTCCAACTGCGTCACTCGGCAACTACTCTTTTGCGTGCAGTCGCTTCGCTCCTGGTTCTGATTCGTCTTGTTCATTCTGTAATCCTGTCCAACTGCGTCACTCGACAGCTACTCTCTTGCGTACAGTCGCTCCGCTCCTGGTTCTGATTGGCTGCCATTGGTGGATTCGACTTTTTGTGCAAAGCCGTGGTTAATATTTATCCACCACTGAACTCGAAAAGGAATCGTAGACATGTCTAACCAAATCCCCGTCGAACGTGTGAAAAAGCCGTTGCTTCGCTGTCTGGACGAAACATTCTCGAAGGTACATGGTGTATATCTCGACAAGGGAACCACATTTTACGAAACGCTCGACACAATAACCGCGGAGGAAGCCTCCGAGCGTATCAGTCCAAACTCTGCGACTATTGCCGCACAAGTTGAGCACGTCAGGTTTTACCTTGATGTTCTTGATAACTACATGCGAACCCTGCAAGAGGCAAAAACAAATTGGCGAGAGATCTGGGACACCGTCGGCGCCGTAACCCCAGAAGAATGGGAAGCAACAAAGAAGCGACTACGAGCCAGTCATGCTGCGGTCATGACAACAATCAACTCATTCGATAAATGGGACGGGGAGTATGACATTGGCGGCGCGATCTCGGTCCTTACTCACACCGCCTATCACCTCGGCGGAATTCGTCAGGCACTTGGCGCAATCAGGGGGCGGAAAATTTCAGATTGAATATTTCGGGGCAGGAATCATTTTGATAATGGAGCCGGGTCTACTAAAGCACGCTCAAACAATCTGGGACTACCACAAGTTAAACCACCAGCTGGAAAAAGCTGACGCCATTCTTGTGTTGTGCAGCCATGATGAGCGAGTTGCCGAGCGAAGCGCCGACCTCTTCAACGATGGATGGGCACCGTTAGTCATTTTTTCCGGAGGCGCCGGATCGATAACAAAACATTTGTGGTCAGAACCAGAAGCCGAAATATTCGCGCGCATTGCCATTGAAAAAGGCGTTCCCTCAAACAACGTTCTCATCGAGAAGAACTCTTCAAATACGGGTGAAAACATTTGCTTCACGAAACAGCTGCTTGCCGATCGAGGCCTGGAGTTGCAAAAGTTTATTGTCGTGCAAAAGCCATACATGGAACGACGAAGCTACGCCACTTTTAAGAAACTGTGGCCCGATAAAGATGTGATAGTGACATCACCGCAGATCGCATTCGAAGAGTATTTGCAGTCCTATAGCAACAATGCTCTGTCTTCAGCCGATGTTGTTAGTATCATGGTCGGCGATTTACAAAGAATTCGCGTTTACCCCGCTCGAGGTTATCAAATTGAACAGGATGTACCCGTCACTGTCCTCGATGCTTATAACCAACTTGTCGCAGCGGGGTTCACCAAACACCTGATCAGTTCAGAGCCCGACCCAACCAGCGCCTAGAAAGAGTTTATATGCTCAAAAGATCTCTCCCGCTGCTATTAGCATTTGCCATTACCGTCGCTGCTCAAGTCAGCACGAGCAAGCAATATCCAATCGATACGAACCATTCAAACGTCGGCTTTTCAGTTCCGATCATGGGTGGTCTGTCGAAGGTGAGAGGCAAGTTCACCGACTTCGCAATCAATCTGACAAATAATGAAAGAGACGTCACGAAGTCGTCTGTTAACGTAGTAATAAAGGCGACGAGTGTTAACACTGGCATCGATGCCCGCGACCGCCACTTGCGCACGGCGGAGTTCTTCGACGTCGAGAAGTTTCCCGAAATTACTTTTCATAGTTCCCGAATCGAGAAGAAGGGTAAACAGCTAATCGCACACGGGATGCTGACTATACACGGCGTCGCAAAGGAGATCGCACTCCCTTTCATAATGACAGGGGTCAACGAGAATGCGGACAAGACAAAGAAGACGGTCGGCTACTCAGCAAGCATCGTGCTGAATCGACGTGACTACGGAATCAACTACACACACAAGACGGTTCCAAACTTCATCGGCGATGACATCACAGTTGAAATTGATTTGATAACTAGGGCTGTGGATGTGAAGTGAGGGAGTTCGGTCTAAGGTCTTTGGACTTTGTTAGCCAAAGGAGTCTCACACATGTCCGATCAAACTAGTCTCTTCCGTATAATTCTTCAGGTGGATGATCTCGACAAAGCCGAAGACTTCTACGGCAAACTGCTTGGGGATCGTGGGCGGCGAATTCCACGTGGCGCGCGCCATTACATCGATTGCGGTCCGGTGATTCTCGCTTTGGTTGATGTTACCGGCGCAGGTACAACAAACACCAAGCCGGAGCTGCTTCCTGATTACATCTATTTCTCGGTGGCGAATCTTGAAAGCTTTCACACACGCGCGAAGGAACTCGACTGCTTGTCAGATGAAGATGTACATGGTGCCAGTGCAGGAGAGATCGTGAAGCGACCCTGGGGTGAACGTTCATTCTATGTCCATGATCCATGGGGAAACGGCTTGTGTTTCGTGGATGAGAACACGTTGTTTACCGGGAAGTAGGGGTGCCATTGGGTTTCAGTCGGTGTTGACCTCCTCACGACAAAGCAGTTGCCACTATGCTCGTTGATGTTGGACTCGAGCCTCATTGGCGCATTGTGTCAATTCAGTTCGCCTCTGGGTCGGGGACTCATCCATCTCCTCTTCATCAGGAGGATTTGGACTCTAGTATAAACTCTCTTAGATTAGTACCACAGCAAACCTGACATCCAGGGTGTCCACGACAAACTATTTCAAACAATGACCATTAGAACGACCTATCCGCCCGCAAACATCGTCGCTCCAACTGTCGAGCAACATTTCATACGCCAGATCACCGAAGCCAGGCAACAGGGAGAAAGCGAGTTAGCCCCTCAACCAGATGCGGCTACAATCGAGGCAATTATTGATGCGACCTTTTGGGCAAGCTTCCGACCGGAAGAAGGTAGGTTTCCAAAAATCTCACTCGCTTATTTGTCGCCTGAACAGGCCGGACAGCCGCTTCTCCTTGCACGACCACTTCCGTTAACAACTGCTGTATTGGCGAAGCTCGCTCCCGCCGTCGAACGACCCGAGATACATCTCGGTGTTTGGTATATCGACAACGAACTTCAAGTGTGGGGTGCGACGAAGAACATCCCGAGTTTTTGCTTTGTTCTGGAGGATATTGAGCCAGGTCTACTCGTCATCAAACATCGGCGGATTGAAGGTTTTGGTAAGTACGCGAATGTCGTCGTGCTGAAGGGTGAACAAATCAAAGTCATAGACGAAAAAGGCACCAGCCTTCCAGACTGTCCGGCGCTCTTGAAGTCACTGCTCGCTTTCACATCATCCGATCCAGATGGCAAGCATCCGGGAATGAATGTTCTCGTGCAGTTGGCAGCGTCCATGCGCGCACATGGACATGGTGGGGCATTGCTTGTTGTGCCGGCTGGATCAGATGCGTGGCGGAGTTCGATTGCTCAGCCAATTCTTTACTCAACCGCGCCGCCTTTCGCGTCGCTGGCAGAATTAATGAGAAAGCACGTTAAGGAAGAGGACGAGCGGCAATGGGAAGGTGCCGTGCGCCGGAGTGTCGACACCATCGCCGGACTCACCGCCGTCGATGGTGCAACGATTATTACCGATCAATATGAACTGCTGGCGTTTGGCGCGAAGATTAGAAGACCAGCTGGAAGTTTGCCGGTTGATCACTGGGTCGTTACTGAACCGATTGTGGGAAACCAGTCAACTGTAGTGCAACCCACAGAGCATGGTGGCACAAGACATTTGTCGGCAGCTCAGTTTGTTTTTGATCAGCGCGATGCGCTTGCCCTGGTCGCTTCACAGGATGGGCGCTTCACAATCTTCGCTTGGTCTCCTTGCGAAGACATGGTTCATGCTCACCGTGTGGATGTGTTGTTGATGTAATGTCCGACAAACTTTAGTTTGTCGGCCGGAGAGCATCCGTTCATCAAACTATGTTATCGAACACGCCCCTTTAAGAATTGTTTGCGCAGATTCTCCCAGCCATCGACAAACTAAAGTTTGTCGGACATCAGGGCGTGAACGTCCGTCGAAAAAATACGCCGGACAAATTCAACCGCATTGCTCTTCCATTGATGATCGATTCAAACTCGATCCAGTCCGGCGCCTCGGGATCGTTAATGCCAAACTTCCCGTCACTTCTTGGCACCAGGGGCTGAACTCCATCCACGTACAACTTATCTTTACGCAGCACAATCCTCGAGTCTCCGTACCAGGGACTATCGTTATGGTAATGGCCGACGAATCCCTGCCACTCTTTCGGTGGAGTAAAAGTGCGTGGCCCAGCGTAGTTCGTTCCGGCATACCAGTTACTCCCATGAAAGGCTTCAGTAACTTTGCCGCCTTCGCGCGCGAATCCAAGAAAGTACATATCGAACTCCGGGTCTTTGACGAGAAACTGATCGCGACCAGATCTTTCCAGAATGATCTGTTTGCTCTTGTGAACCAGAATTAGTTTGTCTCCTTCAGCTTTGAACTCCAGTGTCTTGCCCTCGGCTGATGTGAATACGCCTACGTATTCAAGCGCATTCTTCACCTCCGTGGGCGGCGGAGGCGGGTCCGGTGCGGCCGGCAATGTCTTTCCACTAAGACTGGCATTCATCAACTCCACGGCAAACTTCGTCACGGCAACCGGTCGATACCCACGCAGATTCGCATTGACCGAGGCAAACGCACCGACACCGCTCGTCACATCTGCATCGATAGATGAACTGAATGCGACCATGCCTCCGGTGTGACGCAAACGCGTGTGGCCTTCAATGTCACTGACCCATAGTCCATATCCGTATGAAGCGTCCTCACCTCGGAATGGTGACTTGACGGCAGGTTTGACGAACAGATTGAAAGTCTCTTCTGAAATCAAACGGCCCTTCGGCAACGCGCCATGATTCACTAGCATGCGAATGTACTTCGACATGTCACCCGGTGTTGAAGCAATGCTGCCCGCAGCCATGTCCATCTCAAGCCACTCGGCCTCTGCCAGGGTTCCGTGCAATGGATAAGGACTGGTTTCATTTATCGGCTCATAACCCACGGCCATTTTCTCTCGCGTATTGTTGGTGATCATGGGACTAGTGGCAGTCATGCCCAGCGGTTCGAGCAACCGGGCGCGAATTGAATCACCGAACGGGCGCTTATCGATGGTCTCTAGCAAGAAACCAAGAATGTTGTAGCCAGTGTTTGAATAGAGAAACTTGTTACCGGGAGCGTACCCGGTCCACAAGTCGCTCAACATCGCGTCGAGGAGTAACGGCACGCCCGGAAGGCCGGCAGTATGACTCAGGATATGGTGAGTTGTGACGGGCTCGAATTTCGAGTTGATCTTCAACCACGGCAAGTATTCTACAACTGGTTTGCTGAGATCGAGTTTGCCCTCTTCTCTAGCTTGCAACAGCGCAAGCGAAACAAACGACTTTGAGATGGAGCCAATCTCAAACATGGTCTCAGGAACAACCCTTAAGCCGGCCTTTGTATCGGCAAAGCCGTAAGTCGAAACTCGCACGAGGCCGTCGCGGTTCGCGAGAGCTAACGTTAGTCCTGGTGCGCCCGTTTCGCGCATGTGCCTGGCGATGTATCGGTCGAGTTGCGCAAGCCACGGCTGCATGGCTGCCGCCTGTGTGCTTGCCTCACGTGGCACAACCGAGTTTACTAAGACAGTAGCGCCTTTGGTTTCAATCGAACTGTAAATCACTACGGCAGCAGCAGTCTTTGCGCCTGTCGATAGAAAGCTGCGACGGGAAAAATTGATAGGCATTGGGTTATTCTCAGTTTGATTAATGATCGAGCGGCCGGATTATAACGCAACAAAACGGACAGACTTCGTTCTTTGAGTATGTTCTGGACTGGATCCAAAACAATGATGATGACCCGGAGATGACAATGATGCTCAAACTTGTAACTTTTCGATCTGTCTTGCTTGCTTTGATTTTGACAACTTTAACTTCGATTTCTGCATCGACCCCGTCTCACGTTGCAACGATTAATGCAGCTGACTCGAAGACACTTACAGACAACTCCACTTTCTTTACTATCCGTCCCGACATGCGCAGATGTGCGTCTCCGATGTGTGGAGGCTATTTCGTCAAACAAGTGAACCAGCTCACCACGAGCTGCGCTAACGGTCGCAACATGGCCGAGTGTTACGTCGCCGATATCGAATGGAACGGCGCACCTGAAGTTGACTGGAAACAGGCGCTGGTTCGAGGTTCGTTTCTGACGCGCGCAGATCGAAACGGAAAGTACGGAATCTTGAACGTGACCGAAACGTGGGAGGCTTTCACATCTGACAAGCCTCTCGGTGATTACTACAGAGTGAAAGACCTTGGCATTCGCTGTATTGCAGCTCCTTGCGAGACCCATAGTGAATTCAAATTAAATACGGCGCTTGATGCAAAGATCGCCGGTGTCGGCCTCGCGTCTAACGACGGAAACACTGACGCACTAACTCAAGCTCTCAAGGCCATGACTGCGCCGGAAGGAGTCATCGTTGTCGGCACAAATGCAATGGTTACAGGACCAGCCGGTCGCAAACAGACTCTGAAGGCTACTCAGTTTTACAGACGCAAAACTTAGATCTCAGATCTCAGATCTCAAAACAGAACCAGCGGCAATTTGAATCTGCAATAATCTGAAATCTGAAATCTGAGATCTGAGATCTGAGATCTGAGATCTGAGATCTGAAATCCAAAGGTATGCTTCTTCTTCTCCCAATCCTATCTCTCTTCTTCGCAACTCCACATTGGTCTAATCAATCCAGCGGCGTGACCGCCAGACTTCGCGGTGTCAGCGCCGTCGACGAACGCGTCGCCTGGGCAAGCGGTTCGGGAAGTACTGTCTTGCGCACGAGCGACGGCGGAACGACATGGAAAAAGCTGACTGTCACGACTGACACCGTTGATTTTCGCGACATCGATTCAATCAATGCTGAGACCGCATACGTATTGAGCATTGGTAATGGACCCGATTCGCGAATCTATAAAACCTCCGATGCCGGTGCCACTTGGACCCTGCAATTCAAAAACGAAAACCCAAAGGCTTTTCTCGATGCGATGTCCTTTTGGGATGCCGATCACGGCATAGTCTTCGGCGACTCGATCGATGGCCGGTTCGACATCCTGATAACGGAGAACGGGGGGATCACGTGGTCGCGTCTCTCGAGCGCCAACTTGTCGCCAGCGCTAGCGAACGAAGGTGCGTTCGCCGCAAGTGGAACGAACATAGCTATCTTCGGTAAGAGTCACGCGTGGATCGGTACAGGTGCAGCAACAAAATCTCGCGTGTTGCGAACGTCCGACCGCGGTCGCACCTGGCAAGTTGCCGACACTCCAATTGCAGCAGGACAATCGAGCGGCATCTTCTCAATAGCGTTTCGCGATACGAAACACGGAGTAATCGTTGGCGGCGATTACACAAAAGAAAAAGAGGCAGTCAACAATCTCGCATTCACCAGCGACGGTGGCGCAACCTGGACACTCGCTAAAGGTCTGACAGGCTTTCGCTCTGTGGTCGCATATGTTCCCGGGACGAAAATACTGGTTGCCATTGGTCCAGCAGGTAGCGACTTTTCTACTGATGATGGTCAAACGTGGAAACCGGTTGATGGTCCGGGCTTTGACACTTTTAGTTTTGTTCCCGGGAAGACGGTTGGTTGGGCTGCAGGCGCGAAAGGCGCTTTGGCAAAATTGGTTATCGAATAAAAACTATCGACACCTCCAACCCTCAAGTGCTAAAAGCATCCGCACTACCTCGCTGAAATTCCAGACATTAAGAGAAGGAGTGTTCTATGGTCAGCCGACACAGGTTCGTAGCCATCATCGGTTTGATGGTGGCGCTACTGCTCCCTTCAGTTAGGGTTATTGCGCAAGGGACATCTACGAAGAGCGATTGGAGTTCGCTGCGTAGTCTTGCTACAAGCAACAAACTGGTCGTGAAGTTGAAGACAGGGAAGACCGTCGAAGGAAAACTTACAAGCGTTTCAGATTCTTCTTTAACAGTTAAGAGCAAGAACACACCGGTCGAGATTAAGAAAGAGGATGTCGCAAGCGTCTACAACGTAACAAACACATCCGCGACGGCAGCAACGCTTATTGGAATGGGTATGGGTATTGGCGCGGGAGCGGGTGCGGCCCTTGGCGGCATCGCCGAAGCTACCGACAACAACAACGGTTTCGACAAGATCAATCACGTGGCCACGGCTGGACTGGCTGTACTCGGCGCTGGAGCTGGGGCTATAACGGGTTACCTGGTCGGCAAGCGTGGTAACAAGCGAGTGTTGATTTATGAAAGCAAATAACTAGCTCTGCATCTTTTCGTCTATCGATTGTAAGGCGCTTTCCAGCATTCTCCGATGCGAAGGGTTAGTCGCGTTAGCCAGTTGAGCCACTACGCGTGCGCGGGACAAACGAAGCGACTCAAGCTCGGAGCTTCGCGCGCGCCCCTCGGGCGTCAGATTTGGTCTTAGCGCCCGTGCTTCAGCCAGAGCTTCTTGACGCTCAGACTCATCTTCAGCCTGTCCCGCCAGATCGTCGCCGTCCCATCCCATAACAAAACCTCCTGTGTGGGTTAATCCTAACACGAGTCGGGCATTCAGAATGTCCGATATGCCTTAGCTTGTCGATCCATTTCAATTGCCGATTGTCGATTGCCGATTTAAAGACCCTCCGGTATTCCTGAGAATGCAGAAATCAATGGCAATCGACAATGGATCGAATGGATCGACAAGCTAAAGCATATCGGATACACGGCACCACTTGACAGGAAATCGTATGATCTAGTCGAGGCGTTTGCGCCTCTTTAGAAGCAGGAGATCAAAATGGAATTTACAGGGACTCGGGAACACAACAGCAACTACGAAGGTAATCCAGACTTTCTTTCAGACAATTCAAGTCAGACAACAATTGAGTCGACTCCATCACTCCAGCAGCCATCCGACGATGCGCTACTGGATGCCTACTCACGTGCAGTTATTGAAGCTGCCGAGAAAGTGAGTCCTTCAGTCGTCTTCATTCAGGTTACTGCAACACGCGCAGGTCGCCGACAAACACAACGCGAAGCGACAGGCAGTGGGTCCGGATTTATCTTTACGCCCGATGGATTCATTCTCACCAATAGCCACGTCGTCCATGGCGCAAGCAAAATCGATGTGGCTCTCATGGATGGCAGGCGATTCCAGGCACAACTCATCGGAGACGATCCTGATACCGACCTAGCGGTCATTCGCATCAATGCACCTAACCTGGTTCCGGCAAGTCTCGGTGACTCGCATTCGATTCGTGTAGGTCAACTGGTCATCGCAATCGGCAACCCCTATGGTTTTCAGTATTCGGTCACTGCGGGAGTTGTCAGCGCACTCGGTCGCTCCTTGCGCGCACAATCCGGGCGACTCATGGACGGTGTTATTCAAACTGATGCAGCGTTGAATCCGGGTAACTCTGGCGGACCACTGGTAAATACTCGCGGAGAAGTCATCGGCGTTAATACCGCGACAATCCTTCCGGCTCAAGGTATCTGCTTTGCAACGTCGATCGACACGGCAAAGTTCGTTGCTGGTCGATTGATTCGAGACGGAAAGATCAGCCGCAGCTACATTGGCTTCTCAGGGCAAAACGTACCGATACCACGGCGAGTCGTTCGTTACTATCAACTGCCAGTTGAATCTGGAGTCTTGATCGTCTCGTTCGAGAACAACACCAACAGCAGTCCCGCGAAAGAGGCAGGTCTGTTGTCAGGTGATCTCATTGTGGACTTCGATGGGCAT
>DATEXA010000029.1:0-5571 GCA_035257465.1 Pyrinomonadaceae bacterium
ACCGGCGCAGCGGTCCGTTACACTACGCAGCGGACGGCTACGTCACTGGTTCCTGTTGGGATCCAAAGCAACAAGTAAAGACCATTCGAACTCTGCTGAACGCAGGTGCTGACATCGAGGCGCAAGATAAGAATGGCGCCACTCCATTGCACCGTGCGGTAAGAACGCGATGTGCCGCTGCTGTTGAATATCTTCTTTCCGCCGGCGCGAGCCCGAAAAGCAAAAACCTTGCCGGTTCCACCCCATTTCACCTCGCCGTGCAGAACACCGGTCGCGGCGGCTCAGGTGAAAAAGTAGCGAAAGATGCGCAACGAACAATTATCGAGATTTTTCTGGCGGCTGGAGTAAGCACAGGACTTAAAGATGGGAAGGGGAAGTCCGTTTTGGATAGTACGCGGAGTGACTGGATACGGGAAATATTGATCTCACATACCAAATAAAGAGGATTGTTTAACTCTAAAGGTGGAGGGCGGGCAAAGCCCATTCGAAGTTTGTCAAAAAAGGACTGATGAACTTTCGAAGGTGAGTAACTTGATTCGAAGCAACCAAGGTAGGAATATAGAAGGCACTATATTTGGACTCCTATGCGCAAATTCTTTTTAGTCGTTCTCATCGCCGCGTTGGCGGTTGGAGTTACTTCCTGCCGCGTCATTAACACCCTTACAGGCAACGACCAAAACTTGAACAAGGTAGGCGACTTGTGGAGCGACGTTCCGCGAATGGATGGTCTCGCGTCGTCGGAAGCGGAGATGCCGATTTTCGTCAAACTCCTGATGCGCACAGCACTGAACAACCTATATCGTCTTAGCAATCAGAATGAAGACCGGACACCCAGTACCGGCGACTGGGCAGTTTTCACAACCTCCAAGACACCCCAGGAAGTGCAGAACTTTTACACCAACGAGCGCATGACGAGTTTCGGCAAATGGGACGCAAGCAAAAATTCGACTTGTTTAAATGGCAACGAACACAGTTTCTCAGGTGTAGCGGGCGTCTTCAGTAAGACCGTCAACAAACGAGGGATCGGATTGCTAATCGTTTCGGCGCAGGACGAGCAAAAGAAACAGACAAACATATTCTTTGTACGTGTCGAGACTGATGAGACGCCCCATAAATAAACAGGCAGACCGGCGCCCGCGTTGCCCATGAATTCGTTCATCACAGCAAGAGCGGCCACGGATTTGCCGCCCCTACAAATCAGAGCAACACAATATGATCGAAATCATTGATCTTAGTCAGGAGATCTTCACGGGCATGCCTGTGTTTCCGACTCTGCCGGAGGTGAAGATCTCGGTACATCAATCTCACGAAGAACTCGAGGGAATTATCGGAAGTGACATAGTTTCACCAGTGGTGAACAACCTCGAACTTGGCGAACATACCGGGACTCACGTTGACGCTCTCAGTCACATGGCTCGTGAGTATCGCGAGCAAACCATCGAAAGGATGCCACTCTCGATGTTCTACACCGAAGGTATTTGCATTGACCTTTCCGACAAGGTTCTTCGTGAACTGATCGACATTGAAGATCTCCAGCGATCACTCGCGTTAGCGGATCACAAGATCAAAGAAGGCGATACTGTCCTGATCTATACAAATCACTATCGTCGCGCTTACGGCACGCCTGATTGGCACAATGGTCCTGGCCTAACTACGGAGGCAACTCGCTGGCTGGGCGAGCAGAAGATTTCGGCGTTTGGTGTCGAAATGTCTTCACCAGGTGTTCGTGGAGCAACGAACAAAGAGGTTCATAGAATCTGCGGAGAACTTGGCTTCACGCACTACGAGAATATGATCAATCTCGACCAGTTAATTGGTCGAGGCCGCTTTCGCTTCATCGGTCTACCTTTGAAGATTCGCGGTGGTACCGGGTCTCCTGTGAGGGCGATTGCCGTTTTCGACTCCTGAGCCCCGCCTTTCAAACAACGCAAACAAAATGCGAATTCTGGTGGTCGAAGATGAGCCGCGAATGGCCAACGTAATTGCCAAGGGATTGCGCGAGCAAAGCTACGCAGTCGATGTGGCTCCGGATGGCATCAACGGTCTGTATCAAGCTTCAATCAACGACTACGACGTGATTGTGCTGGATGTCTTACTACCGCACCGCGACGGTTATGAGGTTTGTCGTGAACTCCGCCAGCGTGGAAACACAACGCCGGTTCTGATGCTTACTGCGCGCGCCACTGTAGACGATCGCATCACTGGATTTGACGCAGGGGCTGACGACTATCTGACAAAACCATTTTCCTTCCGGGAGTTACTTGCACGAATTCGAGCACTCCTTCGACGTGATTCGCAACTGCGTCCTGATGTGTTGGAGATTGCCGATTTGGTAGTCGATTCAGCTAGTCATCGAGTGGCCCGTGCCAACAAAGAAGTGCAGTTGACCGCAAAGGAATATGCGTTGTTGGAATATCTCGCACGGCGCCGCGGCCAACTAGTTTCGCGCGCAGAGATCGCGGCCCATGTTTGGGACGACTCTTTCGATCATTTCTCAAACACCATCGAGGTCTATATGAACCGCTTGAGGAAGAAGATTGATGGCGACCATGCAACAAAACTGCTTCATACACGTCGTGGTGAAGGTTACATCCTTGAATCTCGCCATTGATTCGTCATGGTCTATTAATCTTCCATTAATGTAAGTCTGAGTATACTCGCCCCTCCGGACCGAGTATGCAGAATCAAGCGAGACCGAAGGTAGTCCCCCTTGCGGTACTAAGCGCACTGCTCTACCTTTCTGTATTGAGCTCGGCTCAAGTTCCCTCGCCTCCCTCAACGCAAGTTTCCACGACTAACCAGACGACAGCGTCAGCGACTCTTACAGTTGACGACGCACTACGACTGGCGAGTGCACAGGCTTCCACATTCCAAACCGCAATTTTGAATGAACGCATCGCCGCTGAAGATGTGCGACAAGCGCAGGCGGCTTTCAAGCCGAAGATTAGCGCTCCACTAGGCTACATCTACACAACACCTGCTCTCGGCTTGCCGCCGGGAGAGCCTCGCGTTCAGAGTTTCATCGCGAATAATGCGATCGGTGAATACGAAGCGTTGCTAAGTGTCTCAGGCGATTTCGACGTCGCCGGTCGATTGCGCGCAACGCTCGCTAAGAATCGCGCATTACTAGCCGCAGCTCACGCCGGCACTGACGTGGCAAGGCGAGCGTTGAACCAGGCTGTGATTGAATCTTATTACTCGCTCGCACTCGCAAACGTACAACACCGGGCCGCAGAAGGAACCCTGGCCTCGGCGCAAGAGTTTGAAAATATCACCTCATTGCTCCTGAGCGGTGGA
Source organism: Pyrinomonadaceae bacterium (assembly GCA_035257465.1). Lineage (GTDB taxonomy): Bacteria > Acidobacteriota > Blastocatellia > Pyrinomonadales > Pyrinomonadaceae > PSRF01. Next base: position 3,298 of record DATEXA010000029.1, read on the forward strand.
GAAGTAGCGGCAGTAGACCTAACGCGCGCACAGTTACAAACGTTAACGCGTCGGGATGAACTTGAACGCGCTCGAGTGAACGAGGAAGTCGCGGCGGGAGCACTACGAGTACTCGTTGGGTATGAGTTCTCGAGACCCATCAACACAACAGACTTGGCACTCGCTATTCCTACTGATGCTGAATATCGACAGTTTAGGTCTGAAGACATTTCCCGCAGACCAGAGTTCACTCAGATAGAGCAACAATTGCGGGCCGCGCAGCAGGACATCAAGATTGCTCGCGCCGATCGTCTACCATCGCTCTCTTATTCGATCAATGGCGGTTTCGACACTGATTCGTTGAAACAGCCGCGTCTGAAGGAGCATACCGGTGCTTCTGCGGGGATAAGCCTGAATATTCCAATCTTTGATTGGGGAGCCAGCCGCAGCCGTGAGCAGCAAGCGCGTTTGCGTGTCGACATTGCCGAGAACGAACGAACTCTAGCGTTGCGCGGATTCTCTCAACAGTTCTATGCCGCACAGGCACAAGCAGCAAACGCGGCAACTCGTATCGGTATCGCGCGCGAGGGTGTTGTTAAAGCGCAGGACAACATCTCTTCGTCGATCGCGCGTTATCGCGCAGGTGAAGCGCAGATTGTCGAAGTGACGGACGCACAAACAACGCTGGTTATGCAACGAAGTTCCCTCTACCAGGCGATCTTCGATTATCAAACTGCTCTGGCTCGATTGCGTCAGGCAACTGGCCAGTGAACGTCCGAATTTAGAAACCATTATGAATCCAGACGAGAAGACTGGGAACGAAGGGTCGGGCGCTGATAGCGAGTCGCTGCAACACCTCGATTCGCAAAAACAACGCGGGATTGACCGGCGCAACATTGTCGTGGGCGTGGCAGTGATCGCTCTAATCGCGTTGACATTAATCGTCCTCATTGTCTGGCGATTGAAGAGATCGGCAACCGAACAAGAAGCCGAAGTTACACCCACGGTCAGCGTCAAAGTAGTCAAGGCTGAGAAAGGAAGTATTGCCGCGCAGGTTCCTGCTGTTGGCACGATTTGGCCACGCGAAAAAGCTGATGTCGGCGCGAAGATCAGCGCTCAGATAAAAACGATGGCTCTTCTGAAAAACAAACCTGTGCGCGCGGGTGAAGTCATCGCAGTGTTGGAGTCTCGCGATCTTCAAGCTCAACGTGCAGAAGCGATCGCTGCACTCAACGAAGCACGTGCCAATGAACGCAGTCTCGTCACTGGGACTATTCCAAAAACCGACGCCGAAGATCAGAAAGCACTTTTGGATGCACGCGCGAAGGTAAACACCGCCCGCGCGACGTACGAGCGACGGCGTGTGTTGTTTGAGAATGGTGGCATTTCCAAAAAGGATCTCGAAGCCTCGCAACTGGAACTGACAACTGCCGAAGACGAACTCCGCCTTGATGAGCTAACCGTTGCCTTGCGAGCGCGTTCCCTGAATCCGAATGATCGCGCCCTTGCCGAAGCGCGCATAGCCCAGGCTCAACAAAGAGTGGCCACGCTCGATGCACAACTGAGCTACGCAACGATTCGTTCGCCAATCACTGGAATCGTAACGGATCAATTTCAATACGAAGGTGAGTTCGCATCTGCCGGTGGCAAGTTGGTAACGATCGCTGACACAAGTACGGTGATTGTGAAGGCGCCATTTTCAGACACTGCGGTTGGCCAGCTTAAAACCGGCGATGCCGCCACCGTTCTACCTACCGATGCGTCAACGGAAGAAATGCACGGGCAAGTAACACTGCTAGGTCGCTCCAGCGATCCCACGAATCGAACGGTTGAAGTTTGGGTAACTTTGGGCAATGAAGGTGGAAAGTTGCGGGCGAACGGCGCCGCACAAGTAACCGTATTTGCCAATTCGAAGAACGACGCTGTTGTCGTTCCCGCATCTGCTGTAACGCTGGACGCAAGCAACGCCAACGAAGGAACGGTGATGGTGGTTGACGCCCAGAATGTAGCTCATGAAACAAAAGTAACTATCGGGATACGCACCATTGACAAGATGGAAATTGTCGAAGGACTGCAGGGTGGCGAAACGATTGTCGTCGAAGGCAATTATGCCCTGCCTGATGGAACCAAGGTCGAAATCGCTGCCGACGAAGAGAAGAAAGAGGAAGGCGACGAGAAGAAGGCCGACGATGAGGGGAAGAAAGATTCAGAGAAGTGATCACGCTTTTTTAGATCGGCTTCGCCGCCTGATGTGAGGCGTTAACCAGCAATGAGAGTTGCTCAAATAGTTTCACG
>DATEXA010000030.1:0-8231 GCA_035257465.1 Pyrinomonadaceae bacterium
CTGAGTAGGTTCAGATCTATGTAAGGACCGCTCTGCCCCCTTCCTGACCATGTGTGGTTGACTATCAGAGTTACAGCTCTGCTCCCTTCCCGACCATGTGTAGGTGAGTTTCAAAGTTCCGGCTCTGAGTTTCAGTGGGGAGCTGATACCCCTTCTTGACTGTTCTTGTTCCTGGCCCTTATCGGCTATCATAACGGGAATCGAATCCCAACCCCCGCATTAGCCGTCGTTCATTCAGCAGGAGAGTGTCGTTTGGCTCAATCAATTCAGCGTGCACGTTGGCAGGAACAAGCAGAACGCCGCCGGCTCATTATTCACAACCTGGTTAAGCGCGATCCCTTGGCCGGGCTGGCGGAAGACGTGCGTAACGGACTCACTGCCAGTCCAAAGCGCTTTCTTCCAAAGTACTTCTACGACGAACTCGGGTCTCAGCTCTTCGAAGCGATTTGTCTACTTCCTGAATACTATCTAACGAGTGCTGAGAACGAGATACTTCAAACTTATGCTGATGAAATTGCCGCATCCGTCGCGGGTCAGAAGACACTAGTCGAAATGGGAAGCGGGAGCGCTTCAAAGACCAGGCTTGTGATTGAAGCGCTACTGAGGGAACAGAAAGAGCTCTTGTTTGTGCCCGTGGATATTTCTGCGACAGCACTTGAAAGTAGCTCCAGGATCCTGTTGCAGTCATACCCACCGCTGAGAATTGAGGCGTATGCAGCGGATTACTTTGCCGGCCTGGCCGAACTTGGAAAAACTGATCTGGGCCGCACCCTCGCGCTTTTTCTTGGCTCAAACATCAGCAATTTCGATCAGGGAGAAGCGATTCGTTTCCTTAAGGCGATGCGAAGTGTTCTTCATAAAGGTGACGCACTTCTTCTCGGCGTCGATCTGAAAAAGGATCCGAAGATACTTGAAGCTGCGTACAACGACGCGCTTGGTGTTACCTCGGCGTTCAACTTAAATGTGCTCGCGCGCATTAATCGCGAATTGGGTGGTAACTTTCAGTTACGTGCGTTCAAGCACCACGCCTTCTACAACGAGCAGGCGGGACGTATTGAGATCTACATTCAAAGTTTAATGAATCAGCGTGTGCGGATTGAGAAACTCGATCTCGAAGTAGAGTTCTCAGTTGGTGAGTTGATTCATACTGAAAACTCTTACAAGTACGACCCGGCGGGGATCGATGCACTTGCATCCTCCACAGGCTTCAAGCGAACCCGAACCTGGCTCGATTCGCAAGAGAGGTTCAGCAGCAACTTGCTGATCGCTGCGTAAAGTAAGAAGTTGGCCACAGATTAGACGGACCAACATCAATCCCCGAAATGCTCGTGTTAGTCGAGCGTCAACTGGTTTAGCAGTCTTATCTATGTCATACGTGTAAATCTGTGGCCAATTCCGCCGACCAACCGCTCGTTGAATTTCGCAACGTTACTTATTCCATCTCCAACGCTCCGGCGCCAATCATCTCCAACCTCAACCTGACTGTGGAACGTGGTGAGATTCTTGTCTTGCTCGGTGAGTCCGGCTGTGGAAAGACAACGACACTCAAACTCGTCAATCGTCTCTATACACCCACCGCAGGCGTCCTGTTTGTCGAAGGCAAGTCAACGCGGGATTGGGATCCAATTCATTTGCGCAGGCACATCGGCTACGTGATCCAGGAAGGTGGTCTTTTCCCACACTTCACAATCTCGCGCAACGTTGGCCTCGTGCCTTCGTTGTCCGGTTGGGACGCCACACGAATCCAGGCGCGAGTCAATGAACTGCTGGAGATGGTTGGATTAAATCCTGGTGCGTTTGCGGAACGTTATCCGCGGGAACTTTCTGGCGGCCAACGACAGCGAGTAGGTGTTGCTCGTGCACTTGCCGCCGATCCGTCGTTGCTTTTGTTGGATGAACCGTTTGGCGCACTCGATCCGTTGACGCGAGCGAGTTTGCAAAAAGAATTTGCTGATCTGACGCGTCGCTTGAATAAGACTGCGATCCTTGTAACGCACGATGTCCGTGAAGCGTTGTTGCTGGGCGATCGGATAGCGTTGATGCACGCCGGCGAGATTGTGCTGCTGGAAACGCCGAAAGGATTTTTGTCGTCGTCGAATCCGAGGGCCAGTGCTTATCTCGAGACTCTAGAGATGTAGGCTTAGTCCCTCGGTGCGTCTCGACAACGTCTTGTTTTTTTAGCAAGAGTTTTCGAAACGCAGTGGTCACGGACGCGATGAGTATTTGGTTGTGGCCTACGCCAGAGGAGACGCAGATTGGAAGCGTAACGCACCGTCTAGCGCAGAACATTTTCCATCATGAACTTCTGGCAGTTCCTACAAAAGAATTGGCCTGAGTTGTTGACGTTGATATGGCAACACGTTGAACTTGTTTTGAAATCGATTGTTCTTGCTGTTGCGATCGGCGTGCCTACCGGGATCCTGCTTACCCGTTATAGACGGGCAAGTGGCCCTGTGCTTGGTATCGCCAACATTATGCAGACGATACCAAGCCTGGCTCTGTTCGGCTTTCTGATTCCACTTCCTTTCATTGGCGGCATTGGGACACGTACCGCGCTAGTAGCGCTGGTTCTTTATTCCTTGTTGCCTATCATTCGCAACACCGTCACTGGAATTCTTGGTGTTGAGTCGAGCGTGCGGGAAGCCGCAGTCGCGATGGGAATGACGGACGGACAAGTCTTATGGCAAGTCGAGTTGCCCTTGGCCATGGGTGTCATCGTGACGGGCATTCGTGTGGCAACCGTGATTGCCGTTGGTGTGACAACCATCGCGTCGGCTGTCGGTGCCGGTGGTCTGGGTGTCTACATTTTTCGTGGGCTACGACAATACGACAATAACTTGCTTCTTGCGGGCGCGTTGGCCGCAGCGCTGCTTGCTTTGATTGCGGACTCTCTTCTGGGCATTTTGGAACAACAGTTCAGCTTCGATCGCAAAGCCAAACGCATTTCAATTGTGCAGAAAATCTTTGTTGTTCTGATCGGTCTCCTCTTAGTGCTCGGGGGCATTGTGGGTTTGCGGCGCGCTCGTCAGTCAGCAACTGCCAGCGTGAACCGCGTTGTTATCGCCTCGAAAGACTTCACGGAATCGATAATTCTCGCTGAGATTGCTGCGCAGCTACTTGAGTCTCGCGGGGTTTCGGTCGAGCGCAACTTTGAACTGGGAGGGAATCTTCCGCATGAGGCACTGCTCAGTGGAAAGGTCGATCTATATCCCGAATACACCGGCACCTGTTACGCAGCAATACTTCATCACCCGCCAATTAGCGACCCGCGTAAAGTTTTTGAGCAAGTGAAACAGGAATATGCCACAAACTTTAATCTCGACATCAGCCAGCCACTGGGATTTGAAAACACATTCGCGATACTTGTCCGGGGAGACGATGCACGTCGTTTGAAGCTCAAGACCATTACGGATGCGTCGAAGTACACGCCGCAGTGGCGCGCCGGATTAGGCCAGGACTTCAAGTCGAGGGCGGATGGCTTTCCAGGTTTCTCCAAGTCGTATGGATTGAAGTTCGCCGTCGTGCGTGAGATGGATCTGTCGTTGACATACATTGCGTTGTCATCAAGGCAGGTCGATTTGATCGCCGGAAATTCCACTGAAGGACGGATTGCGCAATTCGATTTGTTTCAGTTGGAAGATGATCACCATTACTTCCCGCCGTATGAAGCTGTGTATGTCGTCAGGAAGGCAGCCATGACCGGACCGTTGAGCGATGTTTTATCGAAACTTGCCAACGCGATCACTACTGATGAGATGCGAAGGTTGAATTACGAAGTCGACGGCAACAAGCGGGATGTGGGGGAAGTAGTTAGGGAATGGATTCGGAGCCGGGGAAAGTAGAATTTGGGATTTGGGATTTCGGAATTTTAGAAGTTAGAGCTTTGTTCTTTGTACTTTGAGCTTAGTACTTCGTTCGCATCGACGTTGAACCAAGTTCGAACTCAAAGTACAAAGCACCAAGTTCAAAGCTCAGGAGGGTCATATGACAGTACTCGACGTCGTCATTCTTCTTATCGTTGCGGGGGTTTGTGGTTCGCTAGGGCAGGCAATTAGTGGTTACTCGCGTGGTGGTTGTCTGGTGTCGATTGCGCTTGGATTCATTGGCGCGCTGTTGGGAATGTGGGTGGCTCGTCAGTTGGGGTTGCCGGAACTATTTGCGGTCAACATCGGCGACACAAAGTTTCCGATCATCTGGTCCATCATTGGCTCAGCTCTATTTGTCGCCGTGATCTCGCTGCTCACTAGAAGGCGACTGTAAAAGGCTGTCCGATATGCTTTAGAGCTTCTTGCAAAATTCGGCTGATAAGCTCCGTCTAATCGATTAATCGGCCTGCGCAGGAGATTCTTCTCTGTGCAATCTCTGTGTTCTCTGTGCCTCCCGTGGTTAAATTAATACAGCTTTCTCACCACCGAGGCACAGAGAACACAGAGATTGCACAGAGAAAAACCTAAACACGTTTGATTCACTGGACACCCTTGAAGTCACACAAGAATTTTGCAAGCAGCTGAAGCATATCGGACACACTTAACCATTCCGCAAATTAATCCGCGGTTAGATTTACATTGGAATTGCTTAGTCAGACGCGGAAAGTTCGAGGTGCAAGGATTGGGAGAGCATTGCTTCTGGGCTTAGCTCAAGGTCCTACTACTTCCGCTCAGTTGCCACCAGAGTTATCTGGTGGGTCAATTGCATTGGATCCACCGCCGCCCGAGTTATCTGGTGGGTCAATTGCGGTGGCTGCACGGCCGCCGCCCGAGTTATCTGGTGGGTCAATTGCGGTAACTGCACCGCCCAAAGCCAATGCGATGCTAAGCAGAATTCCGAGCATACTTCTCTCCTTTTCAGGTAGTGATGAAGTCTTGGATTAGGGAGGAAAATATATGCCGAAGTCCTCGGCATCCTGGGCGGCCGAAGTATACCTACGACTGTTGCTCACATCAAGAGTTCGAATCTAGAAAGTCTCGTAGTCTTCCAACTACCTGTGGGACCATTCAAGAACGGATTAAGAACGGAACATGAGGCTTGAAGTGTCTTTGGGCTAAAAGCAGTGCGTCACCCTCGTAAGGCTACTCAGAAGTTTTGCGCCTCGTCGGGTGACGCACTGGTCCGTCTCGGTTGTGTGAGCACCGAGTGAGCCTGGGCTCCGGGCTGTTTATGTTCGCTTAGTTTCCACCATCGTGAACCGGTGGATCGATTGCTTGTTCAGCGTCACCACCGGATTCTACGCTTACGCCTTTATCTCCGCCACCATCGTGAACCGGCGGGTCAATAACGTTTTCGGCGCCTTCATCCTTTTCTGTATCTTCAACCATTTCTCTAACCTCCTTAAAGTGTTGGGAGCTTAACTAAGTTTTTCAACCCAGTTGTTTGTAGTAAACCTGAATATCAGGCCGTGATAAATATCTGGTGAAAGCCTCTGTTCCCCATTTTTGCTGAAGTTGCAAAAGAACATTCTTCCCTTGCGCTCGCTCCGATTCAGCCTTGCTTGCATCACCTAACTGCTGGCTGGCACGAGCGGCAACTAGCCATGAGCGCCACTCAGATTCCCATTGTGAAGATTGTGCAAACCTCTGCTGAGCCTGCAACGCCAGTGCACCAGCCGACCGAGCATCCCCGCTTTCAAGAGCAGCCTCCGCCTGTGCGAGGATGGCCCGCGAAAGCAAGGCTAAATCTCCGGAGTCGTTCGCCATCTTCACCGCATTCTGGCATAGCACAACACCTTCTTTACGACTGCCCGAAAGTGATTTTGCCAATCCCAGCGTAATCATTCCGTCAATGGCCACATCGCGGTATTCATCCCCCGCCAAGGAAATAGCTTTACTACTCTCAAGTCTAGCTACTGAAAAATTACGCTGGCTTAATGAGACCTGGGCAGAAACGAGCTGAACTGCGGGCACTAACTGTTTAAGCTCGGTGGTCGGTCCATTGGCTGTGGGCGAAATCTCGTTCATCGCTTGTTTGGCTTGATCATATTCTCCCAAACGCCACAAGATGTTCACTCGATTTGCCTGGCTGAACGCCGAACTCACTCGACTCTCAAGGGACTGGTAGATCTCATGAGCTTTGTTGTAGTCCTTAAGTGCCTCCGGAAGACTCTCCTGCTCAAATAATACTGCTCCAAGTTCAACATAACAGTCGGCAATGGCCGGTTGATTTCCGCTTTGCTGGGCAATCTGAAGTTTTCGATTTAACGCCTGCAGGGCGGCACCGTAGTCTCCCAAGCGACGATGCGCGCGTCCGATTTGAGTCAGGCAGAGGGAAACGCTTCTGGGATAATTGCCCTGCTCAAAAAAACCAAGCGCTTGTTGCACAAGAGGAAGGCCTTCTGCAACTCGGAGTAGTTGGATATACAACCCGCCCAGATTCAGTAGTCCCTGAGCTTCGCGCCGTCTGCCTTTACTAATGCGGGAAAACTCAAGCGACTGCTTATAGTATTTTTCAGCATCGGCATAGTCGCCTCGATCTTGAAATGAGTTGCCGAGTGCCAGCAAACCCGCAGCCGCAAGTTGTTCCAAATGTTTTTCCTGGGCAAAACCCACGGCTTGTTGAGCGGTGGCTTGGGCTTCGCTGATTAAGCCCTGAGTCGATGAAAGACTACTAAGTTCAATAAGCGCATTTATCTGCTGCGCGTCATTGCCAAGAGCGCGCGCCGCATCTAGCGACTGTTGAAACTGGGCGCGGGCCTCGTCATATTTGCCCTTGTCTCTAAAAAGAATTCCTCGCTGTCGTCGGACTTCATTCACTCCCTCATTATTGCTCTCAGCCGTATATAGCTGTTCCGCCTTATCAAAAAACTCCGCAGCTTTTGCCGTGTCCTGTTTGCGATTGTAAACAATCCCGGCGCGAAGATAAGCCGTTGCGTACTGCCCATGGTTTGTAGCGATGGATTTGAGATAGTTTTCCAACGCCTTATCAACGTTTCCGCTGTTCTCAAACGCATACCCGAGATCGACGTAGACCTGGGGATCATCAGGCGAAAGCTCGACAATATTACTGTAAGCTTTAACCGCGCCGTCGAAGTCTCGTCGAACCGTGGCGGTCACGGCATCGAGATAAAGAGCATCCACCGGTGAAAGCGTTGAACGGTCTGCTGACAGCAATTCGTCTTTAGCTTTGTCCGTAGAGTCTAGCTCGGTCCAGGCCTGGGCCAAGCGAGCGTGAGCTAAAGAGTAGTCCGGGTCGATTGCGATTGCCTGTTCGAGAGCCTTGCTGGCCTGGTAGTTGGCGCCATTGCGAAGTGCGTCTGTTCCTCGCTGATACCAGTTCAATGCGGAGACTGATGGTTGATAGTAAGAACGAGGCCAGAAGCGATACGCGAGCCAAACAGCCAACATTGTAAATATGATGACGGCGATCAACGCACCGAGGGAGAATCGTTCCCGTCGCAGGGAAGTGATCAGAGCACTCGGTGGTTTGTCACCGTCAGTCGCTTTGCCTTTGGCCGCTACAGGCAAACCATTGCCGCTCAAACTGTTCACGATAAGCGATAAATCATTTTTTAAATCCGCGGCCGACTGGTACCTGGCTTCAACTTTCTTCTCGAGAGCCTTCATCGTTATTCGATCAAGCTCGCCAGGAACATTTTTATTTATATGTGATGGTGGTTGAGGCGTGACGTGAATAATCTGCGCGCCAATCTCTAGTACGCTTGAGCCCGAAAACGCCGATTGACCGGTCAAGCATTCGTAAAGCAAAGCGCCCAACGCGAAGATGTCGCTTCGTCCGTCAACCTCCTTGCCTATCGCTTGTTCCGGAGAAAGATAAAGAGGTGTGCCCACAATTACGTCGCTGCGAGTTTGAGTCGAATAAAGGGTGTCGGCATCCAGATCGACACCGCCGGAGGATTGCTCGAACAGGTGCTTCACTAAACCAAAGTCGAGCACTTTCACTTGTCCTCGATCGTTGACGACCACGTTGGAAGGTTTGACGTCGCGGTGAACGATCCCGTGTTCGTGAGCTTCTGCCAGCGCTTCGGCAATCGAAGAGACAATTTCCACGGACCGACGCATGGTGATGCCTTCCTCCAGGAGATTGTTCAGCGGCTTCCCCTTCACAAACTCCATCACAATGAATGGCTGTCCGGCGTCAGTCTCGCCGTAATCGTGGACGGTCGCGATGTTTGGATGATTGAGTGCGGAGACTGCACGGGCTTCGCGGATGAATCTCGCGCGGTAATGATGGTCAGTCGAACTCAGGAACTTTATAGCAACGCGTCGGGCCAGATGTTT
>DATEXA010000031.1:0-28578 GCA_035257465.1 Pyrinomonadaceae bacterium
GAAGCGAGAAAACTTCAGAAGCAACTAATGCAAGCCGGCTTTCGATCGGAAACAGCCCCGATCATCTATCGAGGAATTCAGCTAGCGACGCTGTTTGGTTTTCCAGGGGCTGTAGCAGTTATTTGCGTTTTACTCGCAAAGCCTCTTGACAGTGTCCTTCTGTGGCTTCTATCCGCTTTCGTTATTGGCTTCTTCCTCCCCCGTTACATATTAAAGCGAGTGATAAATTCCCGGAAACAGCGCGTGCGCTGGGGCCTGGCTGATGCCCTCGATTTGATGGTCATCTCGGTCGAAGCCGGACTCGGTCTGAACGCAGCAATGATGAAGGTAAGCAGCGAGTTGAATAAGGTGCATCCGGACATCAGCGAAGAATTTGAGTTGGCGAATCTGGAAATACGAGTCGGACGTGATCGCGAGGAAGCTTTGAGAAACCTTGCTGAGCGCACCGGCGTTGACGATCTTCACAGTCTGGTGGCAATGCTCATTCAAACCGATCGGTTCGGTACGTCTGTCGCCAGGGCCATCAGAGTTTTTTCAGATTCGTTACGCACGAAGCGCCGGCAACGTGCTGAGCAAGCCGCTCAGAAGGCCGCCGTCAAGTTACTTTTCCCGCTCGCGTGTTTTCTTTTCCCGACGTTGTTTATTGCTCTTATGGGCCCCGCAGTCCTTCAGTTAATCGACACTTTCGGCAAAATGTAAGGAGTTAGATTATGCGTAAAAGAAGACTGATTGCCGCTCTAATTGCTTTAGTGATAACCATTGCTGTTTCGGGAATGTGGAGCGCTGCCACCATTGAGCGCGATGGCGACCCGGATGCAAACGCAATCGAAGATTCGGGATCCAGGGCTGGCACTGCAACGGAGAAAAAGGGTGGCAACAAGATCACCAAGGTCCTGGCTGCTCCCTTCAAATTGGTTGGCAGATTGTTTGGACATAACGGAGATCGAAAGATCGAGCGGATGACCGAAAGGGACGCGGAGAAGTTTGCCAGCGTCGGAGTAGCACGAGTAGACGACGCTCGGACTGTTGACGCGAAAAAGCTTGTCTCCACCACGGCGAAGGAACATCTCGCTGCTGGTCGAGAATATTTATTGAGTGGTCGAATCAACGAGGCGGTGTCTGAGCTTTCTACGGCTGCCTCACTCGATCCGAAGCTCACCGAAGCTCACAACTTGCTGGGTGTGGCCTACGATCAAAAAGGCTTAGGTGAAAGAGCCAAAGACTCATACGAACGAGCCGTAAAGATTGAGCCGGAAGATCCGGAAACCCTGAACAACTTGGGATTTTCGCTCTATCAAAATGGTAACTATCGAGCTGCGGTCGATCGTTTGAAACGGGCAGCAAAGCTGGCGCCAACTGACGAGCGCATACTCAATAATCTGGGCCTGGCTCTCTGCCGTTTGGGAAAATTTGACGAGGCCTACAGGAACTTTGCTCGCGCCACCGGCCCACTGACTGGAAATCTAAACGTAGCAAGAATGCTCGAAAGATTTGGGCGCGAAGATGAAGCAATCAAGTACTACGAGGCTGCGAGACAGATCGATCCAAACAACACCTTTGCCCTCAGACGTCTGACAGATCTTTATGAACGAGTAGGCAAGCCTGTCGAATCGCAATCCGCACGTACCGCACTTTCATCTCTGTCTAGTGGTACCAGCGTGGCCACCATCGAAAGGTAAAGTTAGAAAAGGAATTCACATGTCGCACACGACAATCCTGACGCGTTTAGAGATTGAAAGCATGGGACCACCGCCCCCTGAGGAGTTGAGCGATACTGGTATCGCGGAGGGTTTCCTCTGCGATTTGGCGCTGAAACACGTTGCCATGTTACCGGAGCCAACTACTTTAGCGGTTGCCGAACGTCTTCAGCTTCCTCGCACGTTAACCGAGGACATACTCCAGAAGTTATACCGAGAGAAGTTAATCGAGGTTCGCGTACAGTCGGCCGTTGGTTCGACTCGTTATGCCATGTTGGACCATGGATGGGATCGTCTCAGCCGCTTGTTGGGAATTTGCGGCTACGTCGGACCGGCACCCGTTTCGCTCAACGACTACGCGCATATGATGAGGCTGCAATCGATCCCATCCAATCCAGCCTCGATTGAAACAGTGCGTGACGCTTTTCATGATCTAGTTTTACCTGACACGCTGCTGCAAACACTTGGCTGCGTCATTAACTCCCGCAGATCGCTATTCCTAACTGGTTTGCCCGGCACCGGTAAGACAGCAGTAGCTGAACGAATAAACGGGGCGTTGGCGGGTGCTATCTGGATTCCGTACGCGATCGAGATCGACGGCCAAATCATCCGTGTATTTGATTCCCATTGTCACCGTCAAGCGCACGAAGACTACCTCCCGGGTGAGTTTGATCACCGTTGGATATTGATAGAACGTCCGTTGGTGGTAGTCGGTGGTGAGTTGACTCTGGAGAACGCCGACTTGACTTGGAGTGATGCAAAATTCTATGAGGCGCCATTCCAGATGAAGTCGAACGGCGGCACGTTAGTCATTGACGACTTTGGTCGCCAGCGAGTAGCTCCGCAAGATCTCTTGAATAGATGGATTGTTCCTCTTGAGCGGAGAGTTGATTACTTAGCATTGCATACTGGAAAGAAGATCGAAGTCCCATTTGAACAGTTGGTTGTGTTTTCAACCAACCTCGACGAAAAAGATTTGGCGGATCAAGCATTTCTCCGTCGCATGGGTTATCGAGCGCGAGTGGAACCGCCGACACCCGGCGCATATTCGGAGATTTTTAAACGCCAGGCGAGCAACCGCGGGTTCGTTTGTCAACAATCAGTGCTTGATCACATTCTGACGAAGTATCGAATCGAACGCAGGCAAATGAAGGGTTGTGAACCTCGTGACTTACTGGATCGCGCAACCGACATCTGCTTGTTTGAGAAGCATCGGCTTGAGTTGACTCCGCAAATCGTCGACGTCGCTTGGCGAAATTACTTCGGAACGTCCCATACGTTCGCACCTGTACAAACGGCTGAGACGATGATTGAAAGAACCCTGGCAGATCCGCTTGAGTTGTGATCTGTAGTAGACAGTTCGTCGCCGAAAAAATGTTTCGAGTCCCGATAACAATCAGAACTTTCTTGATCTGTGTGGCCATCAGCGCAGCTTGCGCACAGGCTTTATCGCAGACAGCTATGCCTGCTGCCCCGGCAGAAAACGATCAGGTACGACTGAAGCTCAAAGATGGAAGCTTCCTCGTCGTCGATGACGCATGGGAAACACCGCAAGGTATTTGGTATCGGCAAGGTGGGTTGAGTCACCTGGCACCAAAGGATCGCGTCAAGTCGATCGAGCGGGGAAATCCAGCACCACCCCCACCCGCCCGGGTAAAAGAAACTAATGATGGTCCGTTGTACATGCGTCCAGTAGAAAAACCACCTGAACCGAAGGTCGAGCAAACCGGGAACTTTGAAAAGCCAGTATGGATCTACCTGGTAGGTGGTGCGCGGGTGGAAGCTGATAGCGCGGTACAGTCAGCTGCTGGTGTTTGGTACCAGCGCGGATCGATGTCGATGTTTCTGGATCGGAGTCGCGTAGAACGACTCGAACTCGAGGGTGTCGAGAAGGTTGCAGACGGTGATAGTAAGAGAGAACGCGGTTGGAGTACTGGTAGTTCTCGTCTCGACGCCTTGATACGTCAAAATGGTATCCACTACGGAGTAGATCCCGATTTGATCTTTCTGGTGATGGAGCAGGAGTCGCACTTTAATCCACGAGTTGTATCGCCAAAGGGGGCGCGAGGTTTAATGCAACTCATGCCGGGTACAGGTGCGCGGTTTGGCGTTAGGAAGCCGTTCGATCCTGCTCAAAACATTTCTGGAGGCACTCGTTATCTCAGGGAGTTGCTCAATCGTTTCAACAATCGCGTAGATCTTGTACTGGCAAGCTACAACGCTGGTGAAGGCGCCGTGATCAAATTTGGACACAAAGTACCGCCTTATAAAGAAACTCGCAATTATGTAAAACAGATCAGCTACCGCTACCGGCGGATTCCAAAGGCCAAAAAAACAGAGACGGCTAAAAAGTAGTCGAGGCTTTAAAGATGATCGAATCTGGTTTGAATGACTTAACGGCGAAATCCATTCTTGGTTGTCTACTCATCGCAATTGTTTCCTGTCTTTCTGGTGGGTATGCGTCAGCGCAACAAGCTTCGGAAACTCCGCTCACAAATGCCGCGGTAATCAAGCTTGTAAAAGCCGGATTCAAAGAGAAGACAATAATTTCGATCATTAACAGCAGGGCCAATCGATTTAATTTGACGACCGACCAGCTCATTCAACTCAAACATAACGGCGTAAGCGAAAACGTTATTCTCGCGATGTTGTCATTGCGAGAATATCATTCGGAAGATGAGGATTGGGCGGACGAGTCGTTCTTTCGAAGACCTGCCAAACGGTCAGTTGAAGAAGATTCACAAGATCCTCCCGACTCAGGAACCGGGATCTTCGGTTCGAGTAATGGATCGAAATCACAAAGCCGTTCACGCGGTGAGCGTGGAGGAAACGAAACGGAAGGGAACGTCACGGGTTCCGCCACCGTCAGAATCATTCGACCGCCAAGTGAAGCTGGTGGTGCTCCACCTAAGTTAGAAAGAACACCTACTCTTAACAACGAGGGTGTCATTCGCCTGGTTGAGGCTGGCTTTTCTGAAGGAACCATTATTAAACGAATCGAGGACTCTCCAGTCGAATTCGATTTGTCGCCCGATAAGGTTGCAGAACTACACAAGCGTCGCGTTTCGGATCCAATCATCGAGGCTATGACTGTGGCGATGAGCGATGGTCCAGTGAAACCAGTGAGTCAGCCGGAAAGGAACTAAGTGCGATGGCACTGGTGTTCGCTATTCGGTGTGCTATTCATTTCTTTTTGCTCACCTTCATTTCGGTCCTACTCCTTATTTCACTTTCCAGCAATTCCTTTCCAGTTTGCGCGCAGACGCCCAACCCATCGCCAAAGCCATCAGCGAGTCCTACTGCTGATGCTCCCGAGATCGATCCTGACGATGTAATCTCAGTTAACACCAGCGAAGTATTACTGCCTGTCACCGTGCGAGATGCTTCGGGCAAGCTTGTCGAAGGTTTGACTCGAGAAGATTTCCGCATTTTCGAGGACGGCGCTCAGCAATCATTGAGTGATATCAGTCTGCGCCAAGTGCCGGTTGATGTTGTCCTGATGGTTGACGCCTCGTCATCCGCGGTGGAGAACCTGGATGACTTCAGTCGCGCCGCAGAAGGTTTTGCGTCGCATCTATCGCCTGACGACAGAGTCAGCCTCATTCAGTTCGACGATCGGGTGGTGTTGTTACAGGACTGGACCAGAAGTCTTGTGCAATTACGACGTGCGCTTCGGCGAATAGTCCCGGGCATGTTCACACGATTTCACGATGCAGTCGTGCTCGCCTCAAAGGATCAGAAAGCCCGCCGTGACGCACGACACGCGATCATCGTCCTAACCGATGGCATCGATAACGGAGGCGGAACGAGTTTTCAGGCTGCCCTTCGCGGCGCGCTTCAATCTCAAACGGCGGTTTATGTAATTAGTAACACCCAGATAGAACGTGCAGAGAAGGAACGCGATCTCGCCACTCTGCTGGCAGGCTCTGAAGCCTCAATTAAATTTAATCAGCTTCGTATCCAGGATCTCCGAATGGGTTTAGATGTGCTTGCGGCCAGCGAAAAGAACCTTCAGGAATTAACGGGAGCTACCGGAGGGCGCTTCTATAGGCCGCAGTCCTTTCACGATCTGGAGGTAGTCTACAGCGAGGTTGCTAATGAACTTCGTCACCAGTACGGGCTCTATTACTCTCCTTTAAATAAGAAGCGTGATGGACAGTTTCGCAAGGTCCGCGTTGAGACCAGCAACCCAATTTTTAGCGTTTCCGCGCGGGTTGGTTATTACGCCCCAACCCGATAAAGACCCTAAGGCCAAAATGGCACAGGTGCTCGGAGTTCTCCTGACTTGCCCCATTAGGATACAGCGATTGCCCCCGTCCTGATTGCCTTCTGCAGTCTAAGATCCACAGCTAAACAGAGAAATAATTAGAGTTGTGTTTCGATCGGAGATTGGCGGCATAGTCATTGCCAACGATTCGTCTGATTCGACAGTGTCTAAGTCTGTCGAAAGCACTAATTCAGCTATTTTCTATCGAAAAAATCGACGGAGGAACGATGCGACCTATTAAACACGCGGAGAGAGGTTTGACCCTGTTAGCGGGAGGGCTTTTCAATGCAATTCAGTCTGTAAATAAATATAAGCCTAATCCTTCTTTTACCCCAAAATGGTCAGACAAACCGCTGTTGAAATCATGGCAGAAAAGCAAACCCACCCTGGGTTGGCCGAGAACCACTGACTCCCTTTGCCCAAACTGCGTCATTGAGGCGCGTGAAGCGATTCTCAGCGGCAAGAAGGACGTTAGCGTTCTTATTAATGAGAAGGTCGGCGAAATCAAAGCCCAAATCATCGAGCGCGATGGCCAGATTTGGATGGTGAAAGATTGTCCAACTCACGGTCACTTCGAAGACATGATGGCTATTGATTCGAAGTTCCTGACGCACATCGAAAAGATGTTTCCGGGTCGCGACATAGATTCGCATAACGATGAGAAACTTCATAACCACGGTTCGAGCACAGTTAAGTACGGTCGTGGCGCGGTTCTAACAGTTGACCTCACCAATCGCTGCAATATGATGTGTGACCCCTGTTTTATGGATGCTAACCAGGTTGGCTTTGTCCATGAACTGAGCATGGATGAGATCAAGGAGATTCTCGACAACGCAATCACGATCAAGCCGCGACGTCAGATGTCAGTTCAGTTCTCCGGTGGTGAACCTTCCATCTCGCCGCACTTCCTTGAAGCAATCAAGTACTCGCGTAAGGTTGGTTACAACAGCGTGCAAGCGGCGACTAACGGAATCGAATTCGCCAAGAGTAAAGAATTTTGTAAGGAAGCAGCAGCAGCAGGACTCCGTTACGTTTATTTGCAGTTTGATGGAATCGGCAACGACGCGAATAGTCACAGACAAGTTGGTAACCTCTTCGACGTGAAGATGCGGGCCATCAATAACCTGCACGAAGCCGGAGTGGAGATCGTTCTCGTTACAACTCTGGTTAATGGTATCAACAACGACCAGGTCGGTTCGATTATTCGCTTTGCTCTCGACAATCCGAAGAAGATTGCGTTCCTTTCGTTCCAGCCCGTTTCCTTTACTGGTCGTGACGAGGAAATCACTGAACATCGTCGGCTGCAACAGCGCTACACGCTGTCGCACCTGGCGCACGACGTGAAGAATCAGGTTGGAATTACCGAGCCAACACGCGACTGGTTCCCACTGTCGTTGATGGGGGCGTTTGCCGACTTCGCCGATCTTGTTCACGGACCACAGGCCGAATGGGGTCAAGTCTCGTGCGGTTGTCACCCGAACTGTGGTGTAGGAACCGCTGTCATGATCGACAAGGAAAACAAAGAGATGCGTCCAGTGCCGGAGTTCTTGAACATTCCCGGCCTGGTGAAAGACATGCAGAAGATCACTGACGCGGCTCGCGGCAAGTGGATGTCGAACCTCATGATGGGACTTACGCTCTTGAAGCACTACAACCCATACAAGTCGCCGTCGCAGTTCACCTTGTATGAGCTCTTCAAGAAGTTTGACAAATCATTCGGCTTGACGGGCAAGGATTACGGTAAGGTTGGTGGCGATCGCAGTGAGCAGGATATCGAAAAGCGTCGCTCCGATCGTTGGAATTTCCTCTTCATCGCTGGAATGTGGTTCCAGGATCTCTTCAATTACGATTTCCGTCGCACCGAGATGTGCATCATTCCGTATGGCACTCAGGAAGGTGAGATTTCCTTCTGTGCTTACAACACGGGAATTGGTTGGAGAAACATTATCGAGAACATGCACCAGAATGCGACCGTCGCCAAGTGGTATCAGGAACACGGTCGACACGAAATATTCGCTGGTGGCAAAGACGTGGAAATGACTGAGAAGGCACACGGCCTCATATTGAATGAAGTCGACTTGGCACGGCCGAATAAGCCGCAGATGGAAGGGCCGAAGACCGCTCACGAAGAGGCAGTGATGATGAGAAAGCTGTACCAGAAGATGGTGCTGGACAAGCAGCTGGAGATCAAAGAGGCCGACAAGCCGGTTCAAATCAAGGGCCTTAGCCGCAAGAAGGAAGAACTGGCAGAAGCTGTTTTGGTTTAGTTCCTGGAGTGTTTGATCACGAACCCCGCGAAGAGTTTTATCGCGGGGTTCAGTTTGTCGCATTGCCGATTAGGAAATTCGACGACAATCGGTAGATACAATTGGCAATTGGCAATCGCAAATCGGCAATGACGCAAGGCGCTGCTTGACCAACATGGTTGCCGCCGTGTTAAATAACTTCATCAGACCGAATTGAGAAGGAAAGCATAGAAGGAATGGCTATAGTTACTGTTAATCAGGGTGAATCGATCGAAAGCGCACTGCGCCGTTTTAAGCGCAAGGTTATGACCGAGGAAATTATCAAAGACGCGAAAAAGCACGCGTTTTTTATCCCACCAGGTCAAAAAGCGAAGTTGAAGTCGGCACTCGCCCGTAAGCGCAACAAGAAAAAAGGCCGCATGCGGATCCCGCGCGACTAAGTTAACTCCCCGAATGAACGCGGCTCAGGCCGCGTTCTCATCTCCACCAGCCGTTTACAACAACCGGTCGAGAAGTGGACGCTCCTGAGTTTGAGCGAGCACGTTGAAACTGTTGTGTGCTAAGAACGACCGGGATGAATTGAGTCTTATGACGCGGATCCTGCTGACGAATGACGACGGTATCCATTCCGATGGGCTTCACAAGTTAGAAGAAGCGTTGCGGGAGTTGGGTGATGTTTATGTTGTCGCGCCGGCGGCGGAAATGAGCGGTGCCTCGCACAGTCTGACGCTTGCACGACCACTCCGAATTCGCCAACTGGATGATCGCCATTGGGCGATCGATGGAACACCTACCGATTGCGTTACTCTTGCGCTTAACAAAATACTTCCAAAGGAAGAGCATCCGGATATTTGCGTCTCAGGCATTAATCACGGTGGGAACCTTGGTGACGATGCCACTTATTCGGGAACTGTAGCTGGAGCACTTGAGGCTACGATTCTTGGCGTTCCGGGTATTGCTTTGAGTCTCGTCGCGCGTGACAACTTTGACTTTACCGCATCTGCCATGATCGCAGTGGCTGCGGCCAGAAAAGTCTTGGAGGAAGGTCTTCCGGAAGGTACCTTGCTCAACATCAATATCCCACCTGGTGAAATCAAAGGTGTGAAGGTCACTCGACAAGGAATCAAAAACGCACGGCCCGTGATCACAGAGCATATCGATCCTAGAGGCAAGCCTTATTTCTGGATCGGCGAAGAGTACTTCAGCACCAACTCAGCTGAAGGAACAGACTATCACGCAGTGGAGTTGGGTTATGTTTCAGTCACGCCGCTTCGAAGTGACATGACGGATCATCAAGCCCTGACCGCTATTGAGACTTGGAACTATTTGAAAGATTCGGAACTGCTACATAAAAGCTGAGCTCTGAACTTTGAGCTTTGTGCTTTGATTCCTTTGGCGGCGCTTTGCATAGCGAGCCCTGTATGAGACAAAGTACAAAGCTCAAAGTTCAAAGAACAAGGCACATACTACAAAAGCTCAACTTTAGTGCAATCCGCAAATCGACATCAGCCTGCATCACTTCAGGAATACTCCATTCCCCGCGAGCGTATGGTCGCTCGCTTGCGCGAACATTACTCCATCAAGGATCCAAAAGTGTTGGAAGCGATTAGAAATGTGCCTCGTCACTTCTTTGTTCCAGAGGCGTTACGCGGCCGGGCTTATGGCGATCATGCTCTCCCGATCAGCGCCAGTCAGACAATTTCGCAGCCCTTCATCGTTGCGAGAATGACTGAACTGCTTGAGCTCGATGCTTCTAGTCGCGTTTTGGAGATTGGCGCTGGATCGGGTTATCAGACTGCTGTGTTGTCGAAGATCGCTGCGCAAGTTTATTCGATCGAACGCATTGGTGATCTTGCACGTGAAGCGCAAATACGAATTCGGCAGCTTGATATCTATAACGCCACTGTTAAGTGCTTTGACGGTACTTTAGGTTGGGCTGCACACGCTCCTTATGACGGAATCCTTGTGGCCGCAGGTGGCCCGACCATCCCGGAACCGTTGATTGCTCAGTTGAGAGTTGGTGGGCGTTTGGTTGTTCCGGTGGGAGAGTCGCGTGAAGCTCAGAGGCTAATTCGCGTCGTCAAGACCGAGAAGGGCAACAAGGTTGAAGATCACGGTGCATGTGCGTTTGTGCCGTTAATCGGACAGCACGGTTGGACTGAAAAATAGAAGTGTTCGATAAGCTTCAGCTTGTCGGGACATTCGGTTCTACAGCCAAGAGACACCCCTAGCCGACAAGCTAAAGCATATCGGACATTTGCAAACATGATCGCAAGAATCATCGAAATCCTATCAGGATTCATCGTTGCCACTATCGCGGCGCTGGGTTATTCCGGCGTCGTTCTGTTGATGGCAATCGAATCGGCGTGCATTCCACTGCCTTCTGAAATCATTATGCCGTTCTCTGGTTATCTCGTTTCGCGTGGCGAGATGAATCTGTGGGGGGTAGCAATAGCTGGAGCGGTCGGATGTGTCCTTGGCTCTTTAGTAGCTTACTGGGTTGGGATGTATGGCGGACGTCCGCTTATCGAAAAGTATGGTCGCTACATTCTTTTGTCGCGCCACGATTTGGATATGGCCGATCGTTGGTTCGGGAAATACGGAGAAGCAATCGTATTTGTAAGTCGACTGCTGCCGGCCATCCGGACGTTCATTGCGTTTCCGGCGGGAGTTGCTCGCATGAACCTCACCCGCTTTGTTATCTACACCTTCGCCGGCTCACTACCATGGTGTCTTGGACTAGCTTATGTTGGTCAGAAGCTCGGTGAAAAGTGGAACAAGGACGACACATTGAAAACCTGGTTTCACCGCTTTGACTTTGTGATCGGAATTGTGGTCCTCGCTGGTGCCGCCTGGTGGATCTGGCGTCATATCAAA
The DNA here is from genome assembly GCA_035257465.1 of Pyrinomonadaceae bacterium. Taxonomy (GTDB): domain Bacteria; phylum Acidobacteriota; class Blastocatellia; order Pyrinomonadales; family Pyrinomonadaceae; genus PSRF01. The sequence goes on from DATEXA010000031.1 coordinate 11,088, forward strand.
CACTCACGTATCGAACAAATCAAACCTGAAACTGATTTCCAGGAGTAGATCTCTGAAAGATTCCGCAGAGAATTCTATTTAGAGTTGAAGTCCGTGAACGAAATCATTGTCGCTCCTTAATTCAACGGGTATAGTGCAGATCCTCGATTGGCTCTTATCAAATGAGAGTTCGATCGGACGCTTCACTGGAACTGCTGAACGTCGCCATTCAAGGAAGCAGGTCTTGTTATGAAAAAGCCTGGACGTCAAAAATCTCGACCGCCGGGTGGTGGTGCTGCTGGGCGTGCACAGCAATTTGAATTTCAGCGCGACAGCAGCAAGCAAGGCAGCGAAAGTGAAGCTCCGAAGGTTTCGACCAAAACTAATTCCTCGAAAAACCAGACAAAGAAGAAGCGCTCGGTCAAAAGCTAGCCAAGCCTTTCGCTAACAGGCTTGGCGTGAACTGAGGTTCAGATAGGATGCGGCGTGACGCGCGAAGGCGACATGCTCGTTCAAGACGCGGCAAAATAGTCGGCGGGAAAGCTATTGCTCGTCGTTTGAATTTCTCACAACAGCGCGAACTGAACGAATCAACTGACAAACAAAAACAACCCACTATCGCTCCCACCAGAGAGCTCGTCTGCCCACGATCGACAAAAAAGAAACACCGGAACACGACCTCAATTCCATCGCTCGCCGAAGCGTATGCTTACAACGAAACCTTGCCGTCACCCTCGCTCGAGACGACAAAAACACGTTGGCGACCTCTTGGGCCATTCTGCATCCCACATGGTCAAACGTACGGCTCCGGGCCCGGTTGTCGTCCGTCAATCTCCGGTCGCGTTTCCGCCATAGCAATCGATCCGGGCGATCCTGATCACATTCTGATTGGTTCTGGTGGTGGTGGCGGTATCTGGTCCACACGCGACAACGGTAAGTTCTGGACCCCTACTAGTGATGACCAGCCATCTCTCTCGATAGGAGCACTAGCATTCGATCCGAACAATTCCTTAATTGTTTATGCAGGGACTGGAGAAGGCGATTCGACTCTCGTCAAGGAGAAGAACATGCTTGGAGTCGGACTCCTCCGATCAATAAACGGTGGCGACAGCTGGACACTGATTTGCCGTGAGCCGTTTGAGCAGACGGCGTTTTATGACCTAGCCGTTGACCCACTCAACGACAAACACATTCTTGCCGCGACAACGGCCGGCTTGTTTGAGTCTTCCGACGCCGGACTTACGTTTACCGCACGACGCTCTCAAAGAACCTGGAGCCTTTCTATCCATCCTGTCGTCACAACGGATCCCAATTCAACTCAAGAAATATTTGCTGGTTGTTTGGATGGTGTCTTTCGCTCAACTAACGGAGGAGCCAACTGGAGTCGAGTGTCTCTTCCAGGGGGGCGACGACGTTATGAACGTATCGAGGTTTGTCATGCGGCGGCTGATGGAAATGTAGTTTATGTTTTTGCTACTACCCCTGACCCGGAAGATGAAAACAACGATCCAATCCCTCACCTCTGGCGTCGGAATGTTTTTGGTGGTGCGTTTGAAGCGGTGGAGAAATTACCTCAGGACTTGGTGACCGAGCAGTCCTGGTACGACTGGTTTGCCGCGGTTGCCCCAAACAATCCTGACGTTCTGTATATCGGAGCAGTCAATGCTCACAAAGGTATTCGCTCGCCTTCCGGTGTTTGGAATTGGGAAAACATTTCGGCTCGCAAATACACCAACTCGATTCATCCAGACATGCACGTGATTGCTTTCAGCCCGGGCAACCCGAATGTGATTTACATCGGCTGCGATGGCGGAATATTTCGTTCATCGGACGGGGGAAGGGATTGGGTGTCGTTAAATAAGGGACTCTGTCTGACGGAAGTCGAGTTTCTAGCGCAACATCCTGAATTTGAGTCGTGGCTGATCGCCGGCACTCAGGATAACGGAACGTTGCAGTATCAGGGGAATGAAGTCTGGTACCACATCTCTGATGGCGACGGTGGTGACTGTGGCGTAAGCAGCGCTTTTCCGTATACCTGCTATGTCACGTTCTATGGGATGGGAATTGCGCGTTCGAAAAAAGGAGGTGGATGGAATACCTGGCCCAAGCCGCCTCGTGAGCTAATCGGCCCACACGTGACTTCTGAAAATGATTATCCAGAGGGCGCTCTGTTCTACGCACCTCTCGAAGTAAACGGCCGTACGGTTGTACAAGCGGGAAAGAAGGTTTGCATATCCATGAGCGGCGGCGATGAATGGACCAAAGAGACTTTGGATTTTAGGCCGAATGAGTTGTCATCGGCGTTGTGCATTCCCAAACCTACTCGGGTCTTCGTGGGCACAACTCGAGGCCGACTGTTTCGTCTTGATCTTGTGGGTAAAACGTGGCGCTCGTCGAAACTTACAAGACCTGTGATTGGAAATGTCAGCGACATTCTCGTCGATCCTACGAACGAAGACAGAATCTTCATCACTTTTAGCAGTAGCAAAACCAAGAGTCATGCTTTCCGGTCGGACGATGGTGGTCTCAACTGGAATGACATCAGCACTGGTTTGCCTAATATCGCAGTGAACACCATTGAGATCGATCCACAGAACACCAGGACGATTTTCATAGGTGCTGACGTCGGGCTGTATCGCTCTGACGACGCCGGGGAGACATGGGCTCTCTTCAACTCTGGCCTCCCAAATATATTGGTTAAGGATCTGGCTTTGCATCAGCCGTCACGCTTGCTGCGAGCCGGCACACAAGCTCGCGGTGTCTGGGAGATACCGATTGATGATACTTCACCGCAGGATGTCGAGATTTATCTGCGTGACAGTCCTGTTGATACTGGACGCATTTCACCATCTCCGTTTGCAGTTCTGGATCCGTTTTGTTTTCGAGCGAAAGCTTTTTGGTGGCAGTGTGTCGACATAAAAGTTGATTCCTCTTTGCTGCGCACGACTTTGTTAGACGATTTGGACTTTGAGATGTTCGGAGATGACCAGAGCATGATTGGTATTTCCGAAGGTGACCTGGGAATTCAATTCGCTGCCGGCTTGTTACCGGAAAACCCGATTCGCAATCAGAACGTACGTGTCTTCGTGCGAGTCAACAATCGCGGTGTGGAACCAGCGACGAACGTTTCAGTGAGTGTGTATTTTGCGTCTACAACAACCACATCTCTTCCTAAGCTGCCCAGCAATTTCTGGAAAAACTTTCCAACAAATAAGATCGGAGCAGATTCTCCTTGGCAAAAAATCGACAAGACTAAACTCATTCCTGTTGTCGCTGCAGGTTCGAGCAAGATCATAGGATTTGATTGGAGTGTGCCGGCAACGGCTGCAGATACGATCGCGCTTCTGTCTTTGATTAGTGCCGACAATGATCCTCTGGTGACCGACGAATTGCATGTTCCCTCACTGATAACTGGCAACCAAAAATGCGGTCTGCGAAACGTCACCGTCGTTAACCCGGCGCCGGCTAATGGACCGGTGTTGAGAGCCGTCCGGCTGGACTTTGGAGGGAATGGTGACGAAGGAAAGTTCTCGTTGGTTTCTACACAGACGAAACCACATGTGATACGTGCTGTTATTCTAAGTAAGCGGCTTTCGAAACTCGCCAGACAACAGAAGCACAAAACGACTAAGCTAAGTTCAGCGGAGAGGATAGAGTTGGCGAAGTTATTTGGGTCGAACAAGGCGCTGGAACAAGAACTCGACACTCAATTCGTACTTGTTCCGCCACAGGGTGAGCTGTTTAAGAATATGTATTTAAGTCGGCAGCAAACTGAGCCGATGGTTCTTTTGTTTAGCCCCAATGTCCAGAGCGGGGTCGGCTCAATCATGCAAGTAGGTGAGGATAAGACGGTCGTCGGTGGTCATACGTTCCTGATCGTGCGCTAAATACTCCCTTTTTAAGAGCCCCACTTGTCGCTATCGCAACCTCAGTATAGACTGCAAGAAGTTAATCCCCCCTCGATTGAACTCCCTCTATTTGAGTTCGAACAAGAACCCCTCAAATTTTGATGACGCTTCAAGCCATTCGAGAAATGCGTTTTGCCCAGTCTCAGCGCCAGTTTGCGCGCTATAAGGCACTCTCTGTCTCTTTTGCTTCACTGGCGTTCGGTCTTGGCCTCGCGGCTCTACTGGGTTGGCTTTTCAATATCGACTTCCTCAAACGTATTCACCCCTCGTTGGTCGCGATGAAGGCGAATACCGCGGTTTGTTTAATGCTCATTGCCTCTTCTGTTTTCTTGCTTGAAAACAGACTTGCCTCGCGGTTAAGGCGCCGCCTTGCTTATGTCTTTGCAGCCTTTGTTAGCGTTGTTGGCTTAATCAGTTTGAGTGAACATCTCTTCGGCTGGAATCTTGGGATTGATCAGTTGCTGTTTCACGAGTCTGCTGCAGAAGCAGGTCAATCTTTTCCTGGTCGTATTGGTGTCCCTGGGTCGCTCGACTTCTTGTTGCTTGGTACTTCGCTGTTGTTTTTGGATGTGCGTTCGAAACGATGGTTTCGCCTGTCGAACATCTCCGTTCTCTCGGTGGTGGTAATAACGTTACTCGTCTTTCTTTATTACTTTTACGGTATTGAGAAGTTTGATCCAATAGCGCCCTATTTCACGATCGCTTTACATACCGTCATTGCGTTCTTTAGTTTGTGTGCTGCGGTTCTCTTGATGCGTCCTGAGCGTGGCGTCACGAACTTGTTGTTGAGTAGCAGCCCCGGCAGTCTTGTAGCACGTCGGATGTGGCCTGCGATTCTGATAGTTGTTCTTCTCGGATGGATAAGAGATCTCGGTCGTGATGCAGGTTATTACAGTGAAGGTTTTGGTACGGCTGTTTTTGTAGTCGCCATCCTGCTTTTGCTTGTTGGCCTCGTATGGTGGACTGCCGCAACACTTAACCGAACCGACAAGCGACGTCTCGACGCTGATTTGGCAATGCGTGAGAGCGAGTCTCGATTGATGGCTTTGCTTGAGCAACTTCCTGTCGGTATAGGACTAACAGATCGCAGGGGAGATTTTCTGATTAAAAACTCACGATTGAACGAGTTTGTAAGCGATAGGCTGCCATCTCTTGATCCCGTCGTTCGCGAACGCTGGCGCGAGTGGGACGAAGACGGTCAGCTGTTAGACGCGTCCGAATGGCCCAGTGCCAGAGCATTGCGAGGCGAGATCGCCAGCCCATCGGAAATGCTCTATACCGATGAGAACGGCAAACAAGTCTGGACCCGCGTCGCGAGCGTCCCATTTCACGATGAAGCAGATGAGATAGATGGCGTCATTGTCGTCGTCCAGGAAATCGACGAACAGAAGCGGGCTGCAGAGGAAAGAGCCAGGCTTGCAGCTATCGTCGACTCATCCGAAGACGCTGTCATAAGCAAAGACCTTGAAGGGACGATCATTACCTGGAATTCGGGCGCCGAACGGATGTTTGGTTACACGGCTGAAGAGGTGATCGGTAAATCGATCACAATCCTCATTCCTCCAGACCGCTTGGTCGAAGAACCTGAGATACTGAGGCGCATCAGAGGTGGCGATCGAATCGAACACTTTGAAACTGTTCGCCAACGAAAGGACGGTAGCTTGCTCGATATCTCGCTGACCGTCTCACCAATCTTCGACCCGCGAGGCAAGCCGATTGGAGTATCGAAGATTGCACGCGATATTACGTCACGTAAAGAGACCGAGAATCGACTCGATCTAATCGCTCAAGTCAGCGATTTCATACGCACACTGCAAAACCCACACGAGTTGTCTTACGCAGTTGCTAAGACAGTAGGAACTCATCTCGATGTGCGCCGATGTCTCTTCGATGAAACTGATCTCGAGTGCGATCTGGAAATCGTTCATAAAGACTATTGCGACCGCGCAGAATCCATTGCGGGGCAACATCGAATTTCTAATTACAGTAGTATCACTACGGCCGAAATGGCACGTGGTCTGACCGTAATAAATTACGACTCAAAAACTGATCCCAGGACAGCTTCCGATTACGAAAGAACTTATCAGTCAACGGGGGAGCGGGCCTACGTTGCAGTTCCCTTAATGCGCGATGGACGTTGGGTAGCGTCTATCTGGGCGAGTGATGATCAGCCGCGACGCTGGACCAAAGAAGAGGTGGTTCTTCTACAAACGGTGGGTGAGCGAACCTGGACTGCCATTGAAAAGCTTCGCGCCGAGCTCGAGCGCGAACGTTTGTTACGCAGTGAACAAGAGGCACGTGATGCAGCTGAGAGAGCAAATCAGTTGAAGGACGAGTTCCTTGCCACTCTGTCTCACGAGTTACGAAACCCTCTCAACGTTATTCTTGGATACTCTGAACTGCTGATGAGAATGCCCGAGCTTGAAGGGTCGCAGCGACTGCGCCAGATGGGAATGGCGCTCCGACGAAATGCTCAATCTCAGTCGCAGTTAATAAACGATTTGCTCGATCTGTCACGGCTGCAAAGAGGCAAGATCTCTCTCAACCGTGAGACCGTTTCGTTAGCGGCAATAATTGATAGCGCGGTTGAAACCGTTCAGGCCGAAGCGACCGCGAAGAAGATTGATATTCAACTGAAGGTAATGGATCACCTTCTGTTCGTTGAAGGTGATCGCTTGAGACTTCAACAAATAGCGTGGAACATACTCAATAACGCCGTCAAATTCACGCCTGATGGCGGATCAGTCTCGATCACTTTACGCGGTGAGGAGCATCAGGCAGTGCTGGCCATCGCGGACAGCGGGCAGGGAATTGATCCTGAGTTTCTCCCTAGTGTTTTTGAGATGTTTCGCCAGGCAGACGGAAGCAATAGTCGGCGTCACGGAGGCATGGGAATTGGACTGGCTTTGGTCCGTCAGCTTGTCGCACTTCACGGAGGAAGAATTACTGCCGAATCGGAAGGCGCTAACAAAGGCTCGCGCTTCACTGTCAGGTTACCGTTGATCCACGAAGTGGAAGCATCAGCTTCGGGGTTGCGCGATTCGTCGCCAGTTGAACTGAATTTGCCGGCGCACACTAGCGTGCTAATTGTGGATGATTCCTATGACACGATCGTCATGCTGGAGCAACTACTAAAGATTAGCGGCGCAAGTGTCACGACGGCCAGTGGTGCGCAGCAAGCGCTGCGGATCCTGACGGAGAAGGAGTTCGATATCGTTCTTTCCGATATATCGATGCCGGACGTAGACGGCTATGAGTTCCTTAGGAGACTACGTCAGATAAAAGGACGGGAACACCTTCCAGTAATTGCAATCACCGGATTTGGTCGTAGCGGTGACATTGAACGCGCGCGCAACGCTGGTTTTTATTCCCACCTTACGAAGCCGCTTAGTCTCGATGCGCTTGCAGCGGTCCTACACCGAATTGTTGAAACGAGGTTGAATCGAACGGGATCAGATTCTGTTCGAAGCGATGCGTTCGATCATGACCTCATCGCCTAATTCCCCATCAAGTAGCACCATTCACTCCCGCCGTCTTAATGTAGGCCAGTAAAAACCACACCCCAAGGCATAAGTCGATCAAAGCCGCTCCTAAAAGAAAAGACGAAACACGATGCTGAGCAAAGAGCATGATAACAGGTACAACAAAAACTACTTTTTCTAATATCGATGGGATCATCATCAAGCGATAACGGATCGGATCAACCGACAAGAGAATAAAGAGCACCTGCCACGCTACACCTAGTCCGACGAAGCCGTAGTAGTACTCAGGATGTGTGATGGGCGGCGGAAAATCTCGACCCGTCTTATCTTCAAACAAGTACATCGGCACGAGCACAAGCAGGCCATACACACCGGCAAATCGAAATGCGATTCTTGCGAATCTCATAGTCGAACCACGCCTCCTTATTCTTTACTACGCAAGCGGTTGACTGTGGAGCTTCAACCATCCCAGGCGCGCATCAGACTCACCCTTACTTGGAGCTTGCTTCTTTAGCAATCGACGCAGCTTCATCCGTGCTTTGTGCAATTGCGACTTAGACGTGCCAACCGCACATCCCAATATTTCACTTATTTCACTATGCTCGTATCCTTCTACGTCATGAAGAATAAGGACCGCACGATAGCCGGGTGACAGTTGTCGAATCGCCTCGTTGAGAGCAATGCGATCTACGATCGACAGTTTGTTGTAGCTCTCGTTGCCGCTGACATATTGATCAGGTGCTGAGTCGTCCAGAGAGGTTTGTTCGTATTTGAGTCTCGGCTTGCGAAAGTGCATTAGAACGGCATTTACCGTGAGCCGATGAAGCCAGGTAGAAAAGGATGACTCGCCGCGAAACGTCTTAAGTTTGCGAAACACTTGAATGAAAACATCCTGTGTCAGGTCTTCAGCCTCCGCAACACTGCGCGTCATGCGCAGGCAGCGACTGTAAACGACGCGGTAGTAAGTTTGATAGATCCGCTCGAAGGCTGCCAGGTCACCGTTCGCAGCAGGTAACACATTTTCATCTACGAACACGGTAAGTTTACTCCCGGGATGGCCTCGACTCGTCGTTTTGCGCGACTTGAGTCGAAGCCAACCCCTAGGTTCAACGACATTGCCTTTGCCCTGTCATTGTAAATCCGCCAGGACAACCACAGTTCCGACAGAGTCGGGTTTCATTAACGCACCAACCGACTCACGAATTCTCTTTTCTGCTTGTCGCTCAGTACGCGACTTTGCGATTTCTCTACCGTAATTCCCCGCCGATGGCCACACTTGATAAAGAAAGTACTGGTCATCGAAACGGTGAAACACGAGGCTTGCCCGATCGCGCGAGTTGAGGCTGTTGACTGGTATGGTCAACGGCACAGCTCTGGAGTGCCCGTTTACGCTTCCGATCTGCAAAACGAGATCGCCAGAACCTGGTAGCGCCCGAGCTACTGAATATTGTCCTGCCGGAAGTGTCTTACTGCCCACCACGAAGTCGAACGGAATGTTTACTCTGAATCCGTAGTCCAGAGACTGTGCTCTTGCTGAGGTTCCGAACGTAGCAATGGTAGCGACGATCAAAAGAACCACCTTGATTGATGTTGTAACGAATGTCTTCTTCATAGGATCTCCTGTTCCTTATTGTTTGTGACCCGATGGTCACTCACGCAGCAGTTAGTGAACGTGTCTCTTGTTTCAATGCGGCACGGATACGCGCCAGATGGTGATAGCTATGTCTCACGGCGTGATCCTCAATAAGAAACTGACACGTAAGCGTTGCATCAGCGTTGAGGGAAACGCGCGTAGCCTTATCCAACTCCTCATCAGTTAGTGCTCGAACGGCTGCTGCGGCCACAGCGCTGTTATGTCGGAGTAACTCCAACGTGGCCTGTTTCGTAACAGCGTCGTTCTCGTCGGCGTGTGCCGCATTGATCCGATTTACTACGTCCCAGGTCACGCCTTCGACGGGTTTCCCAGCGGCGATTGTTTGGGCCACCTGAATTTCAATTGGGTACATGCTGGCGACGTGATGTACGACCACGCCAATCTTTCGCCCATCTCCAGGGACTCGGGTTTGCCATTCCCGATCTGAAAGAGAGCTTGCGAACGCCTCCAGCGCCAGCGCACCCTGCTCAATTCGATCCGCAAGTGCATAACTACGTTTGTTCATTTCCACTCCTTCGATATCTCTCGAATGATTTGCTCTTGTTCAAACACGATGACGATAGACGTCCTTGAAAATGCAGTCATAAATGTTCGGTAAATCTGCGGTAATGTTTGTCCGATATGCTTTAGCTGTTCGATATGCTTTAGAGCCTCTTGCAAAAGTCAGAACCCGAACAGAACAATGTCAGGGTCTCCACTCCGGAGGAGTGCAATGTTCATAGCCAGCAAGCCATCCTCCTCCGGCTCTGTTCGGAAGAGCGGCATGGCGAGCCCACGTAGGTGCGATCGAATGCCACTCTTCCGAACAGAGCAGAGTTGCTGAGTCGCGTCGAGCTATAAACATCGCACTCCTCCGGAGTGGAGAAAGAACCGGGGAAGAAGCAAAATGTTTGAGTAAATTCCACTTTGCAAGTCACTCGTGGACTTTTGCAAAAGGCTCTTAGCTTCTTGTCGGGAGCCCCGATACGACAAGCTGAAGCATGTCGGACCTTCATGTCGGACATTCAGGCCTGCTCCAGGTTTCGGACATCAGAAAGGACAGACGCGATGAACTCGAGTAGCTCTTCCAGGGAATGAAATCGCGTAGCCCCACACGAGGCAACGTGTTCAACCTTGCCCTCAAAACGTCCAGCATCAATGTCTGTTTCCGGTCGTAACTGGATCACAAAGGCTGAGTTGTATTGCCATCCTTCCATCAAGAGGGCAGAATGGGCCATGCGTGGCTTCCGAGTCATAAAAGTTGCGTAAGGTTTCGGTAACCTCCTTGACCACGATTCCAACCGAAAAACGCATAGTCTTCGAGCCATTTTCCCTCGACCTAATCAACGAGTGTCTATGGCTTGGCTCGAAGCCAATCAAGGTTAGACCCAAAGCGTTTGCTGTTCTCCACTACCTCATCGGCCGTTCCGGTCAGCTCGTCACGAAAGAAGAACTTCTGAACTCTATCTGGTCGGATACTTTCGTCAGCGACGCCGTGCTCAAAGTAACGATTCGCCAGTTGAGAGAAGCTCTCGACGACGATCCGAAAGCACCTCGATATATTGAGACCGCACACCGTCGCGGCTACCGCTTCATAGGTCAGCTTTCATCGAGCGCGGAACCAATCCATCAGCCCGTTCAAATCATTCAAGAGGCTTCAGGCTCATCTGCCCCTGCAAAATCGATTGCGCCGGTTGTGGGTCGTGACGAGACTCTGTCGCGAATGCAGAGCCTGCTTCAGAAGATGTTGCGTGGCGAACGCCAGGTAGTTTTTGTCACGGGTGAAGCCGGCATCGGGAAGACATCTTTGGTTGACGCTTTCGCGGACACTATCCCTGCAAGTGGGAGGATTCGAGTTGGAAGAGGACAGTGTTTAGACCAGTACGGGAAGAGTGAAGCCTACTTGCCGGTGCTTGAAGCGATTGGAAGGTTGTGTAGAGACGAAGAAAGAGTTGGTCAACTAATACGAACTCATGCGCCGATGTGGGTGCTTCAGATGCCTTCGCTGATGAGTTCTTCGGAGCGCGAGTCCTTAGGTAAAGAAATGGCAGGCGCAACGCTTGCGCGAATGTTGAGAGAGATGGGTGAAGCTTTGAACGCTCTCACAGCAGAGCTCCCACTCGTACTCATTCTTGAAGATCTGCACTGGAGCGATTACTCGACTCTTGACCTGATCTCATTTCTGGCAACGCAACGAGAGCAGTCTCAGTTGATGCTCATAGGTACTTATCGCAATGTTGAATTGATTATCAGTCGTCATCCGCTAAAGGCAGTAAAGCAGGAGTTGTTGGCCAAACAGCAATGCGAAGAGTTGCCACTTGAATATCTAACAGTCGACGCGGTATCGGAGTATTTGTCGGTTCGATTTCCAGGAAATCGATTCCCCGTTGGCCTCGCCGGGTTAATACATGAGCGTACAGACGGAAACCCGCTGTTCATGGTCAACGCAGTCGACTACGTCGTGGCAGCAGGATTGATTGGAGAACGGGACGGCATTTGGGAGTTGGTTGTAGATCTTGAGAATGTACAAGTTGGCGTCCCCGACAACATCAAGCAGATGATCGAGAAGCAGGTGGCTCATCTGGGCGATGAAAACCAGCAAACGCTTGAAGCGGCAAGTGTGGCTGGCGTGGAGTTTTCCGCGCTCGCGCTGGCATCTGCGTTGGGGGAGGATCTGGCTGTGGTTCAATCACGATGTGATGAACTCGCGGGTAGACGTCAATACATTCAGAATTGTGGAATTCAGGAACTACCAAATGGAGAGATGGTGCCGCGTTATGGCTTCGTACACGCTCTTTATCAAAACGTATTGTATGAGCGTTTATCTCTATCGCGACGAGCGCAGCTTCATCGGCGCATTGCTGAAAAAGGAGAAGAAGTTTACGGAGAGCGCGCCCGGGAGATTGCTGGCGAACTCGCGATGCATTTTGAACGCGGTCGCGACTACAAGCGGGCTGCAAATTATTTCCAGCAGACTGCCGACAATGCGATTCGCCGATTTGCCTATCGTGAAGCAGTTACACTCGCACGGCGCGGTATCGAACTGATTGGCAAACTGTCTGAAACTGACCAGTGCAAGAGAGCGGAGCTTTGTTTGCTACTCACCCTTGGTGTACCCCTGATTGCAATCGAAGGTTATGCGTCTCCAAATGTGGGCAAGGTTTACTTGAGAGCACGTGAGCTCTATCAACAGTGCGGAGACACTTCAGATGTTTCTGAAGTTATGTGGGGAGTTTGGACCTTCTACACGCTTAGCGCTGAGTTGAGGACCGCTCGTAAGATCGCAGAAGAGTTTTTGGGCCTGAGCGCTCGCCTTACCTATCCCGGCCTCGCGATGCGAGCTCACCTTGTTATGCACGTCACGCTGATGCATCAGGGCGAATTTGGTCCAGCCATTGAACACTACGATAAAGCGTTGGCACTTTATGATCCTGAACATCACCGCGAGGATGCTATCTTCTTTACACAGAACGCAGGAGTTGCTTTGCGATGTTTTGGCGCGTGGACGCTCTGGTTTCTCGGGTTTCCCGATCAGGCACTCGAGCGTATGCACGAAAGTCTGACGCTCGTTCGCGAGTCATACGAACCTCACGGTCTGGCGCATAGACTCTTGTTCGCTTCGATTCTGCATCAACTTCGTCAGGAACCCAGGGAGTCACAAGAGTACGCTGAAGCGGCGCTCACTATTTCGCGTGAACACGGACTTGTGATGTATGAGGCGCAGGCAAGGATCACGCGTGGGTGGGCTTTGACGGAACAAGGTTCGGTTGAAGAAGGAATGACAGAGATGCGACAGGGAGTTGCGGAGTATCAGCAAACGGCGACTGCACTTTTGCGTCCGCAATTTCTTGGGTGGCTGAGCGAGGCTCTTGGTAAGGTGGGCGAATATGAGGAGGCACTTGGTCACGTAGATGGATCTTTGGGCTTGGCCCATCGAAGTGGGGACGCGTTATACCTCCCCGAGTTGCATCGCATTCGCGGTGAGCTGCTGCTGATGCAAGCTAAAGGGAATCTCAATCCACGAACTGTCGCTGATGCTGAGGAATGTTTTCGAAGGTCAATTAAGATTGCCCGGCGTCAGGAAGCAAAGTCGTGGGAACTTCGGACATCAGTGAGCCTTGCTCGTCTCTACCAGTCTCAAAACAGAACCGAGGAGGCGCAAGAAGCGCTCACAACCGCTTTTGACTGGTTCACGGAAGGATTTGAAACGAAAGACGTTCGCGAGGCTAAGTCACTGCTGGATCAACTCCGTAGATCTCAGATCTCAGATCGCAGATCTCAGAAATCTACGATCTGAGATCTGCGATCTGCGATCTGAGATCTGAGATCGTCGGCTTACGATCCGAAGCGCGATCGATACTCCTGCGATGCGAGAAACGCGTTCACCATCTCCGCTTCAATGAAATTCCCATTGAAACTGTTCAGCTTCTCCAGCCAGAAGTCGGACCCAGCAAAACTAAAATCCGGAAACTCGTTCGGGTTACGCCTCAGGTATCCCACGTACTGCATCTGCACAAACGCCCGGTTAAACTCGTCGCGTGCATCAGTTGATTGAGTCAGTCGTAACAGTACACGCCCTCGAGCTCCCGAATCAGTTGCAGATAAGCTAGTTCCGAACTCGTTTATTCCTTGTTCCATTTCTTCTCCAGTTGCGCTCCGCCCAAGAGCATGGAGATATAGTTTATTAACGTATGTGACCGGGGAATCCACTGTCGGATAAAGCTCAACAAACCCCGGACGCATCACAAAGTCCTTCAGGAAGGCTTCGCGATTCTCGTTGAGGGTCTGCTCCCAGTTAGCTTCACCTACTATCACCCCGCGTGAAACTGACTGTGTGTCGCGCACGAACTCCAAGTAGCCGGGCATCTTCTCCGGTCGATCAAGCGCGGCCGCATAGCACGCGTGAACAAGTCCACCAGTTTGTAGAAATTCTATCGAGAGGAAGAACGCAGCAGACGTATTGATGCGCATGATCTCTTTGCACTGCGACACTGTCATGTTTGACGGAAGCCGGTCTGGGTCGTCGCACTTGTCAATGTTGTCCACCCAAAACGCCAGACCTGCAGCGTCAGGCTCTCGATTCAGAAAATCATGATACTGCTGACGAACAAAACTCGTTGTGCGATCAATGATATTCACTGCGGCGGCAGGAGAGCCGTCGTTTCTGTCGTCTATCTGAACTGATGACTGTGATGTAGTACCGAGGATCGCACCGCCGGTTGGATTCGACAGCTTTACTGTGAATTTCTCGAACGGAGCTTCCACATAACTATCTCGATTGATCACTACGTCAAAAGATTTGTCAGTTTCACCGGGTGCAAAGTTCAAGGTGCCCAGCGCAGTGTTGAAGTCGCAGCGCGACGAAGCGAGCCCATTGAATTCCGAGCAGGTCGACGCGGCACCTCTGTCATCGGTGCTGAAGTCGACGCTGGATGGACCGGAGATGTTTCCGCTGCGTTGCACCACGACATGAGCAACACCGACTCCCTCGGACACTTCAAAAGCCGCGGAGCTAAAGTTGATTACCGCTGGATCATTCTGCTGTGCCTTATCAACAATAGGGAGGGCAACACCGATGACCGTTGTAAGGAACAACCGAAGAACAAGCTTGATTAGTCTCGACATGTTTTGCTTTACGCCTGCCAGCCCTCGCCTGCTTGTGCCCACCAGCATCACCAGTGGACATATAGCTCACAGTTGGAGCTTTTAGTCATTACGGACGAGCTTCGAAAACCAAATTGAATGGTGTCTCAGCTGCACGACGGAAGCGCTTGAAACCACCTTTCGTAATAACGTCGTTTATGCGAGCTTCGCCAGCCTGTGCACCAAGTGCTAACCCGACTTCCTGCGATCGCGATGCAGGTGTACAGAGCATTGTTGACGCCGAATAAAAGATACGGCCGATGGGATTCAGATTGTCTTCGAGTTTGTCGTTGGCGAATGGTTCGACGACCATCCAGGTCCCGTCACTCTTCAGTGTGCTGTGTATGTGCTTTGCGGCGCCTACGGGATCACCCATGTCATGCAACGCATCGAATATCGCGACGAAGTCGTAATTGAGGCCCGGATAATCCTTTGCCTTTGCAACTGAGAAGACAACTCGATCTGAAACACCAGCTTGTTTTGCCTTGATGCGCGCCTGGTCAATCGATTCCTGGTGGTAGTCAAATCCCGCAAATGTCGACTTCGGATACGCCTGCGCCATGAGAATCGTCGAAGCGCCATGGCCACAACCGATATCGGCCACTTTAGCGCCAGCCTTCAACTTCGCGTCTACACCTTCCAATGCCGGGATCCATGACGCGATTAGATTCGCGGCATAACCGGGTCTAAAGAATCGTTCAGTTCCACCAAACAAACCACCATCATGTTCGTGCCAACCTACGCCGTCGCCGGTCTTGAAAGCTTCGGCGATGCGCGGTTCCGATCTGACGGTAGACAGGGCAAGTTGAAACGCGCCTGGCAGAAACAACGGTCCATTCTCGTCAGTTAGTGCAAACGCCTGTTCTTCGGTTAGGAAGAATCGGTTCGTCTTGGCGTCGTAATTCGCATAGCCGCCGGCAGCCTGCGACGAGAGCCATTCACGTACATACCGTTCAGTGGTACCTGTGCGCTTGGCGAGTTCCTCGGAAGTCATTGGTCCCTGCTCAGCCAGTGCCTTGTAGAGACCGAGTTTGTCTCCAATTACTGCCATTGCTGAATGAAAAGTTCCGCCAAAATCGTTCAGAAATCTGCCCAGTAGCTCGTTCAACTTTTGTTCATTAATGCTCATCGTGTCTTCCTTTCTTTATTCTCCGAGGTCGGGAGAATACGTTCAGGGAAGACGCGAGTCATAAAGCTGTAGTAACTTTTCGGTAATTCGTGAGGACGAGCTCATGATCTAAAAGAGGGAGAGTGTTAACGCTGCTTTGGTTTCTTCAGGTCAGGTTTGTTTACCTATGGCAATCAGGTCGCGGTTTTCCAGGACATGCTTTTCAGAGCCTTGCCGCGCGACGCGAATCATTGCTCGTCCGAGTTCTTCCGTTGTGATTACAGAATTCGATATAAGAATCCGAACCACCGGAATCAGTGGCTTCAAGAGAGCGTAGCTGATTCTGGTCCATCGGGTTCGCGACACTTCACCGTGCATTGGTTGTAAAGCAGCAAGCCGGAACATGTAAGCCTTCGGAAACAATTCAAGTAATGTGCTTTCGGTCTTACCCTTGATCTGCGCCCACATCGATCTGCCGCCCGTGCCTGCTCCTGAAACGTAGATGAAGGTCATCATCGGGTTTATCTTCGCGAGTTTCTGTGCCCAACCAATCGTTAGATCAAAAGTCATGTGTCTATAGTCGACCTCGCTCATTCCCGCAGACGAAACGCCGAGACAGAAGAAGCACGCATCGAAATGTTGAAGGTTCTCGTCACCGGTGTCGAAACTGAATATGTTGCTCAGCAGATGTTCACGGAGTTTCGGATGGCTTACGTCCGTTGAACGGCGTCCGATGGCGAGCACGGTTTCCACGTTGTCTTCGCGAAGACATTCACGTAAGACACCTTGACCGACCATTCCTGTCGCTCCAAAAAGAATTACGTCCATTATCAGCACCGAACTGCTGTGAGGCACAAGCACCACCTCAGGTCCGTCAGTTTAGCCTACTGTCAGATTTAACAGTTACTCATGGCTTACTCTGCCACTACAGTTTGGATGTATCCCCTGTCGCCCGACACGAGAATACAAACGCAAGAAAGGAAATCTTTCATGAAACGAGTTTTACCATTGGCGGCACTGTTGCTGATCTTCCCGACCATTGCATTGGCACAGTCAGACGATTACAAAAAGTGGGAATTCTTCGGGGGCTATTCAGCGCTCAACTTTGATAACCTCGGAAACGACACCGACATTGCGGCTCTCAACGACGTTCTCAGCAAAAAAAATACCCTGCGCGGTTTCAACCTGGAGGTAACCCGAAACTTCCACAAATACGTCGGGGCCACGTTTGACTATTCGCTCCATGTCAGGACGGACGACTTCACACGCCCTGCGGGATCCGGTAGTGTGGATAACAACGTACAGAATTTTCTTGGTGGTGTCCAAATCAAGAACAACCACGAAGATGGGCCAACATTCAAGCCCTTTGCACACGCTTTGTTCGGCGTGGCTCATCAAAGGGTCAGCATTAACAGCCCGCAAATACCAGCCCTCTTCGGCATCAGTGATTTTCGTACTAATGAAACCAGCTTTGCGATGGCTTTCGGCGGCGGCGTTGATATAAAGCTTAATCATCGCTTTGATATTCGCGCAGTCCAGGTAGATTGGAACATCATCAACCGGGGCGATCAGCAGACAGGGGTTGTCCTGGCGCCAACACCACATCAGACCGTCGGGTCGCCCTTTGTCATACCTGGTATGAGGCAGGATAACTTGCGCCTCGGTGCTGGGATAGTGATTCACTAATCAGGTAATCAGATCCCCAACCATGCCACAAAACAAGAACGGCTACCGATAA
>DATEXA010000032.1:0-3729 GCA_035257465.1 Pyrinomonadaceae bacterium
GTTCTGTTAGGACTAGCATCAGCCGGTACCTTGGCCGCTCTCGGAAGCCGGAATCTCCTCCGTGCCACGAACTCCTTGCCAGTTGATTTCAAGAGTCAACGACCTGACCCGTTAAAGCGAAAGTTTATCAGCGAAGCTGTCGAAGCGAAGATAGTCGAAGTGACGCGAATGATCGCTGATCCGGAACTTGCCTGGCTTTTCGAAAATTGTTTTCCCAACACACTCGATACAACAGTGACGTTTGGGTCCAGGGAGAACCGGCCGGACACAGTAGTCGTTACTGGCGACATAAACGCAATGTGGTTGCGCGACTCAACCGCGCAGATAACTCCATACGTACCGCTTGCACGACATGACGTGAAGCTAAAGGAAATGATAGCGGGCGTCATCAATCGGCAAACGTTCTGCATTCTGATTGACAGGTACGCCAACGCATTTAGTTTTGGGGCGAAAGCATGTCCCTGGGGTGTAAACGATAAGCCGGCACTTCGCCCCGAGCTTTGCGAGCGCAAATGGGAGATCGATTCGCTCTGCTATCCAATTCGCCTGGCACATGCTTACTGGAAAACTACCGGCGACGAGTCATGTTTTCACGCGGAGTGGAAGCAGGCTTGTCAACTGATTGTTCAGACCTTCCGTGAGCAACAACGATTGAAGGGACCGGGTCCATATTCATTTCAACGGACTACGGACAATCCTATCGACACTTCCCCCTTCAACGGCCTTGGTAATCCCACCAAACCTGTTGGTCTGATTCACTCCGCATTTCGACCGTCAGATGATGCATGCGTCTATCCTTTTCTAATCCCTGCGAACATGTTTGCAGTCGTCGCACTCAATCAACTCGCCGAGATTCTCTCCGCAGTGTCGTCAGAAAAATTGTTGGCTGCGGACTGTCGAGAACTGGCTCAGCAAGTCAGTGAGGCTGTGAATAACTACGGCACGAATGGTTCGAACTACGTTTACGAGGCGGATGGGTTTGGCAATCAACTGTTCATGGATGATGCAAATGTGCCGAGCTTGTTGTCCTTGCCTTACCTCGGTTGTTTGGCGGCGAGTGATCCTATCTACCGTCGGACGCGAGCAAAGATCCTGAGCGACGCAAATCCTTACTTCTTCCGCGGCCAGGCGGGAGAAGGAATAGGTGGCCCGCATGTCGGCCAGAATATGATATGGCCGCTAGGAATCATCATGAGGGCGCTGACGAGCAGTGACGATAAAGAAATTATGCTGTGTCTAAGAATGCTGAAGACAACTCACGGTGGAACCGGTTTCATGCACGAGGCATTTCACAAAGATGATCCGAAGAAGTTTACACGCTCCTGGTTTGCCTGGGCCAACACGATATTTGGTGAATTAATCCTGAAGTTGTATGAGCAGAACCACTCGAGCCTTAAAGCAGTGATCTAGAGTGCTCTCATAGAACTAAAACTATGTTAGAGTTCCGTCACGAGTCACACCACTTGTCGGTACTCTAAGTCACAAGTCACTATCGTTTTTAGTCTGAACTAAGCTTGAGGAGATACGCTATGTCTTCGAAACTATCGCGTCGTAACTTCCTTCTTGGCATGGGTGCTGGGACTATTGCTTTTGCCTCGCTCGATTTATCTCGTGTCAATGGGTTAAGCAAAGCAGGCAGCACGATTCGTTTTGGATATGCCGCAATAACATGGGAGGGAAACGACGTACAGGCAATCAACGATATTTCCGAACTGGGATTTCCCGGAATTCAACTTCGCAGCAACATCCTTAAGGACTTCGGTAATCGTCCTGGGGCGTTGCGAGATCTTCTTGCACAACACAAGCTCGAGATGGTGGCTTTTTCGAGTGGCGGTGTAGGTATTGCTCCGGGCACTGAAGCAGATGAGATCACCAAGCACGTTCGCAATGCACAGTTCGTAAAAGCAGTTGGCGGACGCTACCTGCAAGTAACAGACTCGGCCAGACCAAAGAATGGCAAACCTGAAGCAGCTGATTTCAAACAACTCGGTCACGTGCTAAGTGAGATCGGCAAACGCGCAAATGACCTTGGTATACCCGTCGGCTATCACAATCACATGGGAAGCCTGGGCGAGGCGCCCGATGAAGTCGATTGGATTATGGACGCCGCAGATCCTCGATACATAAAACTCGAATTGGATATAGCTCACTACCAGCAAGGTGGTGGAGACCCTGTCAAAGCAATTCGGAAGTATCGGGATCGTCTATTGTTCCTGCACATAAAAGATGTCGAGAGTCTGGCAACGTCGGACTCCCGCGGACGTGCGTATCGTTTTGTTGAGCTCGGCAAAGGACGAGTTGATCTCAAGTCTGTCTTTGCTACGTTGAAAGAAGTTAATTTCGGCGGTTGGGCAGTAGTTGAGTTAGACAGCGTGCCTGACAAATCGATGACACCAAAAGACTGTGCGCAAGTTAGTAAGAAGTATCTCGAAGAAAAGCTCGGAATGAAGGTGTGAAGTTTTTCATTCGCTAAGGGTCTTCGCTCTGCTGGAGACTTGCCGGGGCGGTGGGACCCCGGGTCTCCCATCCTCAGAACGTAAATCTAATTCCCAACTCCGCTGACAGACTATGCGGCACTGTAACTCCGCTCGGCGTAATGAAGTTGCTGGGCGTTGCAAAGTTGGATTGTCGTATGTCTGTGACGTAATTGTTTCCAAAGTTAGCGCGATTCGTCAGGTCGAAAACTTGAAAAATCGCCTGCAGGTTTGCACGTTCTTTGATTTTGAAGTTCTTCGTTACGCGCGCATCCAACTGAAAGAACGGCTGTCCTCTCAAGTCGTCAAAGTCGGCATGTGTACACTGGCCCGAACGTAAACAGTTTCTGAAGGCCACGCGGTTTGCCGCGCCGGCATTGCCAGACGCGCCGGGATCGCCAAAGGCCTTCAAGGTTGCTGTTAGGTCATTCGGTCGATCCTTGAACACGACAACGTGCGAAGTTCCACGTCCGCCGCCCACTCCCAGAATATCCACTCCCGTACCGTAGCCGGCGGTGTAGGGACGCGCTGATTCCCATTGCACGATCGGCGCGACCTGAAAACCCCAGGGTAGGCTGACGACACTTCCCATCGAGAATCGGTGATGTGAATCGTTCGGTGTTGGACCATATTCATACGGGGCGAAGTAATTAAAAGGATCCCAGCCGCGATTTCGGAACGCCGCCGAATTCCCGTTGTAGGCCTGGGCCTTCGAAAGTGTGTAGGTAGCGTTTACTGTAAACCCTTTGTGCAAACGCCTACGGTAGGAGATGTTCATGCCGTCATATCTCGAACGGCCTGATGACTGTTCAAGGTCGATTCTGCCAAGTACTGGCTGATGAGCAGCCGTCAGCGCCGCAGTTAATGGTCGAGAAGTTATCTCGGCGCCTGCGGAGTTTAAGAACATCGCTCGTGTGGGATTGATGTTTACTGTCTTCGATTCGTGAAGCCCGAGAATGTGTGTGTATTCAAACTCAAGCACCGAATACGAGTTGAGTGCCCAAGCATACCCAGCGTTCCACTGCTGTGTCAGAGGGTTCTGGTAATCGGGATCCATGATTCGGCCCGTTGAGCCGTCCGGCAGCTGGGTGGGTGGCGGAGGAATCGTGGGTAGCGGATCAATTCCAAAGCGCCAATTCGAAAGTAGGATATTGGTGCCGGGTACAAGGTCACCACTTGCAATACTGAAGACACTTACGAAGATCGTCGGATTGATCTGCTGGATCATGAACAAAGGAATGTTGAGAAACGTTTG
>DATEXA010000033.1:0-9455 GCA_035257465.1 Pyrinomonadaceae bacterium
TCCCAACTCCACTGTCGTTTCTCCCAGGCCTTCATGATGGTGTCCGTCCATTCTGTCCAACGTGCTTCACCACCGCCTGGGCCAACGGCGATCTTCTGCATCTGATCTTTGTCTCGTTGTGCAGGATTGTAGTTTCTGACAAAGCGACTGTAGATCGTGAGTTGGCGCAGATAGTAATCGGGAGTCATGTTGCCGCCGCAGTCCCAACTCTCGTTGCCGATACCAAGCATGGGAATTTTGTAAGGAGCAGGGCGACCATTCGTCGCTCGTTCTTTTGCAAGGGTGGTTGGTTGTGCGGCGGTCAGATACTCTAGCCACTCGGCGGCTTCCTGTGGTGTACCTGAACCCACGTTCACTGAGAGGTACGCTTGAGAGCCAATCTGATCAATGAAGTCCATGAACTCGTGTGTGCCGAACGTGTTCGGTTCAACTACTCCACCCCAATTTGGATTCAACGTTACTGCACGAGTGCCAATTCCTTTGCGCCAGTGATACTCATCAGCGAAACAACCACCTGGCCAACGCACATTTGGAACCTTCAATGCTTTCAGGGCAGCGACAACATCATTGCGAATGCCTCGGGTGTTCGGAATCTTTGAATCAGCCCCAACCCAGATGCCTTCGTAGACACCGTAGCCGAGGTGTTCTGCGAACTGACCGAAGATGTTGCGGTCGATCTTAGGGCCAAGTTTAGAAGTGTCGACTGAGAGTTGAACCTTCTCCTGGGCGGTAGCGTGTAGGTTAAGCGACAAAATTATTGAACCCAGGATTACGATGGACGCAAACCTGGTTAATGCGGAACTTGAGCGGAACATGTGGTTCTCCACTATACGAATGGGCACAGCTGTTCTGAGAATAATCGAGTTAAGTTTACTGGAAGAGCGAAGTGAAGATTGGCAGAAGAAGGCCTAATCAGTCACTATCAAACACACACCACTTTCGGAGAGTCTCCGGACCAGCATCGTGGCGCGCCGTTGTCGGTGACGATTAGATCAACCTTCGCGACCGGCGCAATCAGCGTTTTACAGACCTTACCAAACTTGCTGTGATCCGCTACTACAACGGTCTTACGAGACTGTTGAATCATGGCTCGATGTACTGCGCCTAACTCTGGATTGTATGAGGTTAATCCATGTTTTGAATGAATGCCATCAACGCTTATGAAAGCCCAGTCATAGAACATCTCGTTTACGGAGGCAATTCCCGAATCACCGCAGAGGGCAAAGCAGTTCTTGTTTAAGAATCCACCGGTCATGATGATCTTCAAATCCAGACGATTACTAAGTTCCATGGCGATGTTGATCGCATTAGTCACTATAGTAAGTCCCTTTTGAGCATGAATACTCCTACCAACCTGGGTGGTTGTAGTTCCCGCGCTCAACACGATGATTTGTCCATCTTTGATCATCGAGGCAGCGGCAAGACCAATCCGACGCTTTTCCGCAGCTTGCATTTGCTCCTGTGAAACGAAGGGAGAGAGTCGACGGAACGGTTCGTACATCATCGGTTCGACTTGAATAGCGCCACCATGAGTTCGACGCAGCAGTCCGGATCCGTCAAGGTACTTGAGCTCTCGTCGAATGGTTGCGGTCGACGTCTCGAACCGCTGAGCAAGTTGCTCAACAGTTACCTGGCCATGTTCTGAAAGCTGGCGAAGGATCTCTTTTTTGCGTTCGTTATTCCGCATGGCCCACGTGAGTTCATGTTATTGAAACAGTCTGCTGGCGAAGTCTTTTAGATCACGTCGCCAGGTTTGCCACTCATGGTCTGTACCGGGGGATTCGTAGTAGATGTGACGAATGTTCGCTTCTTCGAGCGAGTGATGGAGACTCTGTATTCCGGTGCGCATTCGTTCGGGTTCAGTTGTGCCAACACCTATCCAGAGTAAATGAACCTTCTTCGCGAAGTTCGCAGGATCAGCAAGCGCTCCTTTGTAGTCCGTCCTGGGATCTAGTTTGCGGTTTCCAAGCATACCACCTGCACCACTGAATCCGCCGATGTACGAGAAGAGATCGAGATGATTGAAGGCCACCTGGAACGTCTGCATGCCACCCATCGAAAGCCCCGCCATCGCACGATGATCTCGATCGCGAAGAGTCCTGAACGTTGTTTCAATGTAAGGAATCAACGCTTGGACCACATCGTCTTCAAACGCCGACGTCATTTCCTGGATTGCCTTTAACATTTCAGGAGAGCCCAACGGCTTTCCAGTTAAGTCGGCATTACTTTGCCCCGCTCTGCGCGCGTAACCGTAAGCCATAACCACGATCATGGGCTTACAACTTTTCGACGCGATTAAGTTGTCGAGGATGAAGTTGGCACGACCCTGACGGATCCATCCAGTTTCATCCTCACCACCGCCGTGCTGTAAATAGAGAACAGGAAAACGAGCTTTAGGTTGTGCTTCGTAGCTTGGTGGTAAGTAGACAAGTGCATGTCGCCATGTTCCGGTTACGCTCGAGTGATACCAAATCTCACGCACTTGCCCGTGAGGTACATCTTGAATCGAGTAGAATGTTGAATTCGGTTCGGGAACCTCAACGGCACTGGCATGCTTGCCTCCACCAAAGAACGCGTGGCTGCCCGTATCCGCAACCTCGGCGCCGTCAATTATGAACATGTAGTAATGCAGACCAGGAACAAGCGGTGTCGTAGTGATTGTCCAGAACCCATCAGCTTGTTTTTCCATATCCACTTTGGGCCCACTCCAGAAGTTCAAGCGGACCTTCGTGGCGTCGGGAGCTTTCACTCGAAGTTGAACTCGACCACTGTTATCAACGCGAGGATATTCTGCTCCCCAAACGTTTGTAGTAGCGGGTTGGAAATCACCTGACTCTTGTGCAAAACACACGGTCGACAACAAGAACAATAAGACAACACCGAATGATCGCATCTTCGATCTCCTCATTCATACCCCGGACCGCAAGCGTCCTTTGCGTTACAACCAGTCCCGTAGTTGCCACGCGATCAGGTGCACGGCGCGGATGCCTGTGATCCAGTAAGCTTAGAATAGATACTTAATTCCCAGTTGAATCTGGCGCATCGGGAGTGCCGTAGTACTGATGATACCAAACCCTTGATGCGCGGCATTCGAGGGCGCTCCGGGGAATGCAGCTCCTGCCAGAATGTTTCCGTTGGGTGCCCCCCAACTAGGATGATTGAAGACGTTAAATGCTTCGACTCGTAACTGCACGATATGATGTTCGCTGTAGGGCATCGTGAATCGCTTGGACAACGCCATATCGATTGATTGGAAATGTGGTGTGATCATCGTATTCCGCCCGACATTGCCGAAGGTTCCCTGCGGCGAAACGATAAAGGACGCAGGGTCAAACCATCTTAAGCCCTGGCTCGTTGGCGTGGGTGACGTGTACCCGGTGCCTAGCCCGGAGTAGCTTGGGCGGTCGGGTAGTGGATTGTTGGTACCCGCATTGTTGATACCGGTAGTGAGGGTCTGAGGCACTCCACTTTGAATTGTCGAATTCGTGCTCAGCTGCCACCCACCCAGAAATGCATCGGCGAAAGCGTTGTTAATCGTCAGCATCTTGCCTTTCCCAATCGGCAAATCATAGACGGCTCCGAGAACCCATCGATGACGGACGTCGAAGGACGACAAACCGCGCTCGCACTCTAAACAACTACTATCTTGCGGAAAGAGAGTGTCGAGTCCCTGAGTGCGAGTTCCGCTGGCATTATCAATCGACTTAGCAAAGGTGTAATTCGTAGTCAAGCTGATGCCCTGGCTGAAACGCCGCGTAAGCTTCACGCTTCCGGAGTTATAGTTTCCTTTGAAGTCGTCACCGACGAAGGAAAGTACCCCGTAATTCGCAAACGGCCGACGTGAATTAATGCTTGCTAGAGGGCCCGGAGCAGCCTGGTTGATGTTTTGGAAACCGTAGAGGTGGCGGCTTTGCGATCCGAGGTAGCCCACTTCCAAGACCCAGTTGGCACTGAGCTGGCGTTGGACATTCAACAAGAACTGCATAGTGCGGGGAGTTGTGTGATCGTAGGCGGCGGCCCACGCAAATGGAGGTGGCACTTGAACGACGGTTCCACTTCCACCGGGAATAGCATTTTGCCAGGTTATCGGAAGCGCCGGCGTCGTCGTGAGATCCACACGGGCCGCGATATTGCGGGCCATGTCAAAGTACTCAGCGTTTGCGATATCCTCCATGTAGAAAACGCCAAACCCGCCACGGATAACTGTCTTATCATCAAACGCGTAGGCAACCCCAATTCGAGGAGCGAAGTTTAGGAACTTTGTTTCTCTAAGATTGTTGTTCAAACTGCCGCCGCAAACAGCCTTGGTGCTGGTCCAACGGATGGCCAGGCCCTCGTAAGGATCTGTACAGCCATCGCGCTGGCGTACAAAGAACGGCCAATCCGCTTGCGGCTGGTTGGGAGTAAAGTTGATCTTAGGTATCTCTACCGTGAAATAATCGCCCAACGTATTGGTGAAAGGCGGCGTCAATTCATAACGCACGCCCAGCGACAAGGTCAGCTTCGGAGTGACCTTCCAGGTATCATCGATAAACGCATGAAAGACGTCGCGCTTGAATTTAGCGTTAGCCACTGCTGCTGCATTTGTGGAGACAAAGAGTTTGCCCAGAAGGAATTCTGCAAAGGAAAAGCCACCGTTACCAGTGATAGGATCCTTTGTAGCAGTCGCCTGAAAGGTAAAGACTCCGCGTGAAAACTGGTTGCCGAGCTGGTTGTAATTCTGCCGGTCGTACTCGGCCCCGAATGCGAAAGTATGCGTACCGTGGATCCAGGACAATTTGTCCACGAATTGCATGGTGTTGTTGTCGATTGCAAAAGGACCATCGTTGGCGTCGCCGATTCCGGTGAAGCCGCCACCGTTAAAAGCTACGTTCGGAATTCCCCACGTGATTGGATCGCCCGACTTTTGGTTCGGGATGCCGATGTCGGAAACGACGTCCAAATTGCCGGCGCTCAAAGTCCCAAGAGAGTTGAAGAAACTTGTATAGCCAAAACGGGCTTCGTTCACGACTGCGGAGCTGAGGGTGCGCGTGTTGGATACAGCCCACTGTTTGTAGTGCGTTAAGACCTTCGTCCCGGCAAGATTTAGACCCTGTGTGGACGTGTCTTCGTCGCCCCAGTTATATCGTCCCATCCACTGGGATTTCGAAGACTCGTTGAAGTCGATTCTTATTACAAAGGCGTCTCGATTCAATGGTTGGGAACTGGTCTGCGCGAAGTTGTTTGTTCCGATCACACTAGAGGAGTTGTAATATTTCAAAAACTTCACTGAGATTGGATCCAACCGGTTGGTCGGAATTATGTTGCCCTGGAAGGGCAGACCTGTGTTCGGATCATAGATGATCGTAGAGGGAAGCAACTCGCTGAAATCGCCGCCAAACATCTTTGTAGTCGGGACGGTAAAAGTATTCAATACGCTCTGTCGACGGCGGAGGGCCTCATAATTCGTCATGAAGAATAACTTGTTTTTACCACTCCACACGCTTGGTCCACCTTCGCCAAAGCGTGGCAGGTAGATTGGTCCGTCCAATTCGAAACCATAGTCATTCCATTTGAACGGGTTCTTCGGCCGAGCAGTTGTAAACTGATACTGCTTCGCATCCAATTTGTCGTTGCGCAGAAACTCGAAGAGAGTGCCATGAAAGGCATTGCCTCCCGATTTGGTGAGCACGTTCACCTGTGTGCTTTGGTGACCATACTCGGCGGGATACACGCCAATTTGAACCTTGAATTCCTGAATGGCATCAATGGAAGGCAGCGCAACATACGTATTGAAGTTCACGTCCATGTTGTTGACACCGTCGAGAGTGTAGTAGTCGAAGAATATGCGCTGTCCGCCGGCAGATATTGCCTGTTGGGCGCGCTCACCACCCTGGCGGGCACCCGCTTGACCCGCCGCTGGCGCAAGTACATTCACATTTGGCGAGAGCGCGACCAAATTCAAGTACTGTCTTCCGTTCAACGGCAGTTCTGTAACAATCTTGTTCTCGATCACTGTGCCCATCGTCCCGTTCTCGGCGTTGAGCAATCCGGCCGTACTATTGATTGTGACCATCTCGTCGACTTGGCCCACTTCCATCGCCACGTCCAGTCGGGTCGTTTGTTGTACCTCTTGCTTGATATTGTCGAGCCGCGCGGTCTTGAAGCCGGACTGCTCGACTCTCAATTCGTAGACACCAGGTAGCAGGGACGGGAACGAATAGAGCCCTTCGCTATTTGTCGTGACGTTGCGCGTCGCACCGGTTGCTTTGTTGGTAATGCTTACGTTGGCACCTGAAATAGCCGCACCTGAGGGGTCTGTGACCAAACCGCTCATCTCACCACTCGTTTGCGCAAGGCCGACGACGGTTGACATGGTGAGCAACAACAGCCCGCCTAAGATATGGAAGACTAAGCGAGTTCTCTTTGTCATACTTCCTCCCAGCTTTCCTCTCGTCTTTGAAGAACGTTCGGTGGATCTACTCCCCGGGGCAATCAATAGGGCGACGCAGCAACCATGGACTGAGCGGCATCTATTCAGTTTCCGAGCAACTTTTCGGGTCACGACTTGAGCAGAATGAAGCGCTTTGAGAATTGGATCAGAATCAAAGCTTTATGCTTTGGCCACGGTGATCTGAACCCGACCTCAAAAATCGGCGCACACAGTGTGAGACTCAGAGTAGTGAAGATATGAGCAGCAAGTCTTTTGTCAGCCTGAAATTTGAGAGCTCAATGCCGATGATCGTTTGTTCGCGAAACCGACATATTCATTGAGCTTATTCAGCTGAGATGGGGCTGTATATTCTGGAAAAAACCTGAGAAGTTATGAATTTGATACTTGAGGAGCGCTTGTGTTAGTTGAAAGGGAAGGCTTTTCACTGGTTTGGCTGAGGAGAAGATTCACCGCAGAACATTCCTACGGCCCGGAAGCCTTTGCTGGAGTAATGCGACATCCTCCTGATAGTGCCGATCGACTCTACAGACTCATAAAGCAGAGACGCCGACAAAATCTTCCCAGGGACCAACATGTGAACAAAAAATTGGCAACCGACGACATACGGCATGGGTGGAAAGAATAGGAAACCCGCTGATTTTCGCCGTTGGTTGCAACTAAAGGCAATCTACTTAATGTTCTCCGAGCGTCGAATAGCAGTGTCTAAACCGGAGCCAAGTTTCGCTCTAGACACCCGCAATGATATGCGCAGCTGCGTTAGTTGTACGACAACTACAATTCATGACGTAGTCGTCGACCTGTTTCATCGCGACCACATTACGCGGTATAGGAAGAATCCCGTCCGGAGCAGTTATCGTTCCACCGTCCGCGCTTAAAAGAGCAATGAAAGAAAAAATTAGTCGTCGAAGATTTCTGACCCGGAGTGCATTGGCTGCGGTTGCGATGCCTAGGATCCCAGCGAAAGAGTTAAGCGATGCCCTATTCGTTGACAAAGAAACTTCGAGCCGTCGATCGCTGGTACTTTGGTATGACCAACCGGCAACTGAATGGGTTGAAGCGTTACCTGTTGGCAACGGACGTTTAGGTGCAATGGTATTCGGCAGAACCAAAAGCGAGCGGCTTCAACTCAACGAAGACACCCTTTTTGCTGGTGGACCGTATGACCCCAGTAATCCAGAGGCGTTGCAAATGCTACCGGAAGCGCGCCGCCTGATTTTTGAAGGTCACTATAAAGAGGCAAGTGAGGTGATCGGCAAAAAGATGATGGCGCGACCGCTAAAGCAGATGCCCTATCAGCCGTTAGGTGATTTGAATTTGGATTTTGCAGCGCCTGACGTGGTTTCGAACTTCCGTCGTGAACTTGATCTGGATACAGCCATCGCCACTGTAACCTACGTTGTCAGTGGCGTCAGGTTTACTCGTGAGGTTTTTTCCAGCCCGGTAGACCACGTGATCGTTGTCCACCTCACTGCTGATCGTCAGAATCAAATTAGCTTCACGGCCACCATGACCTCACCGCAGCGTGCGTCTGTCACGACCGAACGCGGAGACACTTTGATTCTGCGAGGACAGAACGGTGATGCTTTTGGTATCCAAGGGCGGTTGAAATTTGAAGCGCAGGCCAGGCTCGTGCTGGATGAAGGAAATGTGCAGGTCGAAAGTGACAGAATTGTGGTGCGCAATGCGACCAGCGTTTTGATACTAATCGCGGCTGCCACCAACTACCGGAGCTACAAGGACATTAGCGGTGATCCTACAAAAATATCTACGGCTTACCTCCGACAGGCGCAGAGAAAATCATTTGCTCAGTTGCGAGACGCACATATTAAAGAACATCAGCGATTGTTCCGTCGCGTAACCCTCAACCTCGGAGTTACTGAAGCGACTAAACTGCCTACCAACTTGAGGCCTGCGAAGTTTGCGGAAGGCAAGGACCCCCAGCTAGCCGAACTGTACTTTCAATATGGTCGATACCTTTTGATTTCATCATCACGGCCTGGCACTCAGCCCGCAAATCTCCAAGGTCTGTGGAATGAATCAATGACTCCCCCATGGGAGTCGAAATACACAATCAATATCAATACCGAGATGAACTACTGGCCGGCCGAGACAACTAATCTCTCCGAGTGTCATGAGCCATTGACTCGGATGGTCACCGAACTAGTAGAAAACGGTGCCCGCACTGCGCGCATGCACTATGGAGCGAACGGTTGGGTTTGTCATCACAACACAGACCTTTGGCGTGCTACCGCACCAATCGATGGTCCACTCTGGGGCTTCTGGCCCACCGGGGGCGCCTGGCTGTGCACGCATCTTTGGAATCATTACGAATTCAGTGGCGATCAGCAGTTTTTGCGCCGAGTTTATCCCGTCATGAAAGGTGCGGCTCAATTCTTTCTCGATACTCTGGTCGAAGAACCAAAGCACAAGTGGCTTGTAACGTGTCCAACGATCTCGCCCGAGAATCAACATCCGGCGGGAGTCGCGATCTGCGCGGGGGCGACCATGGACATGCAGATCCTAAGGGACCTCTTTTCTCAATGTATTAAAGCTTCGCAAATCCTCGCGATCGACAACCAGTTCGCGGAGAAGTTGTTCTCGGCTCGCGACAGACTAGCGCCTATGCAAATTGGTAAAGCTGGACAGCTTCAAGAGTGGCTCGAGGATTGGGATTTGGAAGCACCTGAGCGCCAACATCGACATGTATCACACTTGTATGGACTCTTTCCCAGCAATCAAATTACTCCCAACAAAACTCCGCGTCTGTTCGACGCTGCTAGAAAGACTTTGGAATTGCGAGGCGATGTCGGTACAGGCTGGAGTCTGGCATGGAAAATTAACTTCTGGGCCAGACTACAAGACGGTGATCACGCTTACAAACTCCTTACGAGGGCGCTGACTCCTGTTTATCAAAAAGGCGTGGAGTTTGGTGGCGGTGGTGGTGTCTACCCCAATCTCTTTGATGCCCACCCACCTTTTCAGATCGACGGAAATTTTGGAGCAACGTCAGGCATTGCCGAAA
>DATEXA010000034.1:0-14623 GCA_035257465.1 Pyrinomonadaceae bacterium
CCACCCGCGGTAGCGGGTGGGTGCGACGCCCAATCAATTAATATTCTGAGAGCGCATAGAAACTACGGACCCACCCGCTACCGCGAGGTGGTACTGATGACCTCATGACACTAAACCTTCTCTCCTGGCCACCACTTTTAATCGCTGCCAAGTTAATGCTTGCAATGATCTGTGGTGGCGCAATCGGTGTCGAACGCGAGATCAATCGGAAGCCGGCAGGGTTGCGCACCAACGTTTTGATCTGTTTTGGCGCGGCACTCTACATGATCGTTTCGCGGCACATCAGCAGCGGCGCACCCTTCACAGATCCAGCGCGACTTGCTGCTCAGGTTGTCACAGGAATCGGTTTTCTTGGCGCTGGCGTGATTCTTCAGGCTCGGGGCTCGGTGATAGGACTCACAACCGCGGCAACAATCTTCGTGGTAGGTGCAGTGGGCATTGCGATAGGCGAAGGACTGTTTCCGCTCGCAGTTTTTTCTACGGTGCTCATCATTCTGGTGCTGGTGGTTTTGCGAAAAGTAGAGAGCGCAGTGATCAAGCGAGCGCGTCTGTTTCATTATCACTTGAAGACTTCAGACCCGGCAGAGTTTCTTGAATCTTTGCTTAACCTGCTTGAGAAAGAAAACCTGCGTCTTGAGGATTTTGATGTGAAGGAACTTCCCGATCATCAACACGAGGTTAGGTTAAGTGTCGTCACGTCGCTTGATGGCAATCGAAATTTGTTGCGGCAATTGCGCCACCTGGGAGCATCCATTCGAACATCAATTGGTGAGTGATAGCTGAGCGATGACAACGATCTACTCTGCTCGGTGGGTAATACCCGTCACGTCACGGCCCATTGACGACGGGGCGGTTGCCATCGACGGCGACAGGATCGTTGGAGTTGGAACACGAACAGACATCGTTCACAGATTTCCAACGGCTAACGTTCAGTCCTTCGGCCAGTCCGCAATCATTCCAGGCTTAATCAACGCGCACACGCATCTCGAACTCACCGCGATGCGAGGTTACCTTGAAAATGAAGAATCCGACTTCTTCGCGTGGCTACGAAAGTTAACCATCGCTCGTCTCGAGCGAATGACGTCTGACGATATACAGGTTTCAGCTATGTGGGGAGCATGTGAGGCTGCGCGCGCCGGAATAATCTCGGTGGGCGATGCGAGCGACTCTGCCGGGATGAGCATGAGAGCACTGAAAGATGTGGGATTGCGTGGCATCGTCTTTCAGGAATCGTTTGGGCCAGATCCTCGTTTGGTTGATGAGAATGTGCTCAAACTCAAAACCAAAGTTGCGGAGCTGAGGGGGATAGAGTCGGCGCTAGTCAGGGTTGGCGTGTCGCCGCACGCGCCATACACGGTGTGCGGTAAACAGTTGGAGTTGATTGCGGAGTTTGCCCACACGGAAGGACTGCCGCTGATGATGCACGCTGCGGAGTCCGCTGCTGAAGAATCGTTCCTTGTTTACGGTCGCGGCATGTTTGCGGATGGCTTAGCGAAACGAAATATCGAATGGGCAGCGCCCGGCGTTTCGACGATACAGTATTTGAAACAGCGAGGCGTGCTCGCAACCAGACCGTTGCTTGCGCACTGTGTTCGAGTTGATGAGAATGACATTGAGACCTTAGCGGAGACGAAATCGAAGGTTGCACACTGTCCTAAGTCAAATGCGAAGCTCGGTCATGGGCGAGCTCCGCTTGCAACTTTTCTTGATCGTGGAATCGAAGTTGGATTGGGTAGCGACTCGGTCGCGAGCAACAACATCTGTGACATGCTTGAAGAAGCGAGGTTCGCGGCGTTGATTGCGAGGAGTGACCGCATGGTAACTGCCAGTGAAGCCATGTCAGTTGCGACGATTGGTGGTGCTGGATGTCTTGGAATGAAAGGGTCAGTCGGCGAGCTCACCGAAGACGTTCAAGCCGATCTGGTGGTGTTGTCGTTAAATGAATCACATCAGCTGCCGACATACGATCCCGTTGTGTCGACGGTCTTTTCTTCGTCTGGTCGCGATGTTTCGCTTACAGTGGTTGCGGGAAAAGAGATCTTCAGGGATGGCCGGGTCGTTAATGTAGATGAGGAACGACTGCGGGCACGAATGAGGGAAATAGCAGAGAAGTTGTGAGGCACATGTACGCTCGGAGTGAGGAGAGGACATGAATCAAGAAGCAGTCACTTTTATGAATTGGCTTGGTTTGTTGTTGTTACTTCCAGCAACGCTAATACTTGCTTGGAAGGTGGTCACAGAGAAATTGAGGAATAAACGAATTTCGCCCGACGTCCTACCAGGAGCATTGCTTTTGTTGTCGGCAATTATTGGGATAACGGAATTGAACATCTCTGACAGCGGTAGTCGACTTGACTGGGCCTTGCTAGTCGTCCAATTAATCGTGCTTGTACTTTTATATAGGAGGCTTTGGCCCCTACTGAAGCAACGGCTGCGCGACTGACCAGCAGGCGAGGACGCCTGCGGTCCCAGCACCGCGGTTCAAGTAACTCAAAGCACAAAGATCAAAGTTCAAACACTCCCATGAACATCCTAGTTCTCAACTGCGGCTCCTCTTCGGTGAAGTTTCAAATTATCGCGACTGACCTCGAGATGATTGCCAACAATACCGACCAGCGACTCGCACGGGGAAATCTCGAAAGAATCGGTGGCGAAGCAATCGTGTCCTTACAAACCGGCACGAGCAACAAGCAGTTGTCGACAGCACCCCTGAGAGATACTCGTGCGGCAGTTGAACTGATTCAACGCTGGGCGTGCTCTGACGCAGGTCCCGAACAGGTCCAAACTGTTGCGGACATCCACGCAGTCGGCCATCGTGTTGTTCATGGCGGCGAACACTTCAAACAAAGCGTCAAGATAGATGAGTCAGTTCTCCGCGCTATCGAAGACTGCATTGAGCTTGCGCCACTTCACAATCCGACAAACATTAAAGGCATTCAAGCAGCTCGCGATGTGTTCGGCGTCGGTCTTCCACAAGTAGCTGTCTTCGATACCGCATTTCACCAAACGCTACCCGAACAAGCTTATCTCTACGCCATTCCTTATCAACTGTACCGGCGTCATAGAGTTCGACGATACGGTTTTCACGGTACTTCGCATCGTTACGTTGCTTATCGTTACCGTCAGCTTCAGAAGATTGAACGCGATCAAACTAACGTGATCACGATTCACTTAGGCAACGGTTGTTCGATTGCGGGGATTCGTGGTGGCGACTCGCAGGATACTTCTATGGGACTGACGCCACTTGAAGGTCTCGTAATGGGAACGCGCTCCGGCGATATCGATCCGGCAATCATCGATTTCATCAGCGTGAAGGAAGGACTCTCGTCAGGAGAAGTTGAGACTCTGCTTAACAAACAATCCGGTCTACTTGGTATATCGGGACTGACTAACGACATGCGTGAACTTCTTGCCGAGGAAAAGGAAAACAGTGACCGCCGCTCGCATCTGGCCATCGAAGTGTTTTGTTATCGCGTGCGGAAATACATCGGCGCATTCCTTGCGGCGACAGGCGGAGCCGACGCAGTGATCTTCACCGGAGGAATCGGGGAGAACTCTCCCGAAGTTCGTGCTCGAATTTGTGCGGGGTTGGAATGGATGGGACTAACGCTTGATGCTTCAAAAAATGAAACCGCTCAAGGAGGTTTCGAAGGAAGAGTCAGTACTGAGGCGAGTCGCCTGGCGGCTTATGTAATTCCGACTGATGAAGAACTGTTGATTGCGCGCGACACGTTTAGATGTGTTGAGGGAGTGACCCAGCGATTCTAAAGGGGGGCGTCGCTCTTCTACACCGAAGGTGTTCGCAAATCCCAGCCCAGGGTTTGCTTTGAAACCCTGGGAATGAGGTGCTGGTTATCGCAACTCTGAAAGAGTTGCGACGGTCGGCGATTAGCGTGAAAAGACGTCGCAACCCTGACAGGGTTGCTACAACCACCGCGTATGATGTGGCCCCAGGGTTTCAAAGCAAACCTGGGCTGAATTTAGCGAACGCCTTCAGCGTAAAAACCTTTCATAAAAACAAGGGCCAACACGTAGCGCGTCTACAGATTAAACCGATGCGGCGATTGCTTCGTCAAAAATTTCCAGCGCTACGTCTACATTCTCTTTCGTCAGGATCAACGGCGGCGACCAGCGAATCGAATTGTTGCCGCAGCCAAGTATGATCAGACCGCGGTCGAAACACGCTACTTCGATTCGATCGCGTAAATCGGGTGCTGGTTTGTTCGACTTCTTGTCCTCAACAAACTCAACTCCGAGCATCATTCCCATGCCTCGCACATCACCAATGCAATCGTATTTCTGCATTAGCTTTTCGAGACCTGCTTTCAAGTAAGCACCAACTTCCGCACTGTTCTGCACGAGGCTGCCCTCGAGCAACTCAATCGTCTTCAGTGCCGCTGCGATACAAACCGGGTTTCCACCAAACGTTGACGCGTGTGCGCCTGGTTTCCAGTTCATCAGGTCAGCACGCGAAACACAGGCACCAATCGGCAGACCTGAACCAATACCCTTGGCGATGCAGATGATGTCCGGCTGCACATCGTAATGTTCACAGGCGAACATTTTCCCGGTTCTGCCCATACCCGACTGCACTTCGTCGACGATCAAAAGTATTCCGTGCTGATCGCAGATACGACGCAAGCCCTTCAGGAAACCTTGAGGTGCAGGTACATAACCACCTTCTCCCTGTACTGCTTCAACAATGATTGCAGCAACTTCTTCAGGCGGGGTTGTTGTCAGAAATAGTCGCTCTTCGATCCAATTAAGAGCTCCTTGTGATGCTCCGCCGTCGCCACAGTCGGCAGCATTAAATGGATTTCGAAACTCGTTTGGATAAGGCACGTGAACGACATCGAGTGCTTGTCGCTTGAAGCCTTTGCGCTGAGCTGCCTTGGACGACGTTAGCGAGAGTGAGCCAAGCGTTCTGCCGTGGAAGCTATTGAAGAACGCGATGAACTTTTCACGTCCTGTCGCATGCATAGCAAGTTTGAGTGCCGTTTCGACTGCTTCAGTTCCACTGTTCGCAAAGTGTGTTCGCGTCGGAGACGGAACAGGAACGATCGCATCCAGTTTTTCAGCGAGTTGCGGCATGTGGCGGTAGTAGTAGTCCGTCCCGCACATGTGAATCAGTTGTTCAGCCTGGTCCTGAATTGCTTTGACCACATCCGGGTGACAATGACCCGTCGAACAAACCGCGACACCGGCGTTGCAATCGAGAAAGATGTTTCCGTCGACGTCTTCAACCCAGACGCCGCTGGCGCGTTCAGCCACCAGCTTAAAAGAGGGACGTGGATAGGCAGGGTTAACAAACTGGGCATCTGCCTCGACAATCTTTTTGCCCTTTGGACCGGGCAGTTCTGTTTTGATTTCCGGACGGCGGGGTGGTGCCAATACGGTCGACATTTTCTTAACTCCTTATCAAAAACCGATGTATATCGGTGAAGCTACCGCGAGGCCGGAATAATGATTCGGCCGAGAATCAGTGCTGAACTTGAGACAGGAGAACTAGTCCGCGAACAAATTTGCGCGGGACTCAGTGGGTCGGAAATGTAGAGGCTGAGGGTTGAACATGACTGATTAGAGTTTGATTCTAGCACTGGCCCTTTCGATATCTCAAATTTCAAATCTCAGAGTGGCACAGACTTCAGTCTGTGGGCCTGAAATTGAGGCCATCTGAGACTTTTACTAAGCTCCACAGACTGAAGTCTGTGAGCCCGAAATTGAGGCCAACTGAGATTCTTACTAAGCATCACAGACTGAAGTCTGTGCCACGCTGCGCCTTTGAACTTTCCATTGAACTGCACTAGAGTACGGAGAACGCGGAATCCTTCCTTACGGAGACTTAGAAACATGAATAAGAAATTAAATATGCGGGGCAGTCTGTTTGTTTTCGCGGCAGTTGCCGGGATGCTTTCACTGCTCGCGATCGCTCCTTTTGTTTTTCGTTCAGCAGCATCAACCATAGACAAGACCGACGCGAAGTTTACCTATCCACCAACCAAGAGAGTCGACGTTGTTGATGATTACTTCGGGACAAAAGTTCCGGATCCTTATCGCTGGCTCGAAAACGAGAACTCTGCCGAAACAAAAGCGTGGGTTGATGCTCAGAATGTTCTCACCTTTGGCTATCTCGACAAGATTCCGTATCGGGAAAAACTGAAAGCGCGTCTCACAGAGCTTTACAACTATCCAAAGGTCACTGCTCCGTTTCGACGCGGCGACACTTACTTCTTCACCAAAAATGATGGACTGCAAAATCAAAACGTTTACTACATCCAAAAAGGTGTGAACGGCACGCCAGAGGTTTTCCTTGATCCAAATAAGTTCTCAGCTGATGGCACTTCAGTACTCAGAGGGTTCTCGTTGTCCAAAGACGGTAAATACGTCGCGTATGGAATCTCTCAGGGCGGAGCCGATTGGATCACGGTCCACGTGATGGAAGTTGCCACTCGAAAAAATTTGTCTGACGAACTGACATGGCTTAAAGGCACCGGCTTTTCATGGCAGGGCGGAGGGTTTTATTACAGCCGTTATCCCGAACCAGAGAAAGGCAGAGAGCTTACAACCAAGAACGAGTTTCAGACTGTTTACTATCACTCCGTGGGCACACCGCAATCGGCGGACACCCTGATTTATGAAGACAAACAAAACCCGCAGAGGTTCCACAACGTGGGGACAACTGAAGATGAGCGCTATGCGATCCTGAACATTTCCGAACGTGGTAAAGGCAAGACGGGAAACGCCATCTTTTTCAAAGAACTGGGTAAAGGCGACGCGAAGTTTTCTCCAATCGTTTCGGAGATCGGAAATACAAGTTATAAGGTCGTCGATAACATAGGCGATTTGTTCTTAGTGGAAACTGACAAGGATGCACCTAACGGACGCGTGGTCCTGGTCGATCCCAGGAATTCGGATCCGAAGAACTGGCAAGACGTTCTGCCTGAACGAAGCGAGCCCCTCCAAGACGTGGCAACCGCCGGCGGTAAATTGTTTGCCTCATGGCGCAAGGATGTTGCCACTCGCGTCTACGTTTTTGATCTAACCGGCAAACTCGAAAACGAGATCATGCTTCCTGGTCTTGGTACTGCTAACGGTTTCGAGGGGCTGAGCGACGACAAGTATGTCTTTTATACTTTTACGTCGTTCAATTTTCCATCAACGACTTACAAGTACGACATTGCTACAAAGAAGTCCTCGGTGTTTCACAAGATAGAAATTCCCGGTTTCAATCCGAACGCGTATGAGACAAAGCAGGTGTTCTTTAGTAGCAAAGATGGCACTCGTGTTCCGATGTTTCTCGTTTACAAAAAGGGAATCACACTCGATGGTAACAACCCGACGTTGCTGTCCGGATACGGTGGGTTCAACATAGTGACAGCGCCGAACTTTAACTCGCTTCGTCTCGCGTTGCTTGAGCAGGGTGTAGTTTACGCTTCATGCAACATGCGCGGTGGCGGTGAATACGGCGAGAAGTGGCACCTGGCTGGAACAAAGCTTCAGAAACAAAATGTCTTCG
The DNA here is from genome assembly GCA_035257465.1 of Pyrinomonadaceae bacterium. Classification (GTDB taxonomy): domain Bacteria; phylum Acidobacteriota; class Blastocatellia; order Pyrinomonadales; family Pyrinomonadaceae; genus PSRF01. The sequence continues at coordinate 7,517 of DATEXA010000034.1, forward strand.
ATGATTTTATTGCCGCTGCGGAGTATCTGATCGCCAACAAGTACACGTCGTCGAACAAGCTGGCGATCCAGGGCGGATCTAATGGCGGGTTACTTGTTGGTGCAGTGTCAAACCAGCGCCCTGACTTGTTCAAGGCAGTTATCGAGCAAGCTGGCGTTATGGATATGTTGCGGTTTCAGAAGTTCACGATTGGTTGGAACTGGATTGCGGATTATGGCTCCTCGGAAGCGAACGAAGCGGAATTCAAAGCACTCTATGCCTACTCACCAATTCATAATGTGAAACCGGGAACAAAATATCCGGCGACACTGATCACAACTGCCGATCATGATGATCGGGTTGTGCCCGCACACAACTTCAAATACGCAGCGGCGTTGCAAGCAGCACAGGGTGGTGATGCTCCGATCCTTATTCGTATCGATACGAATTCCGCACATGGAGCAAGCAATACAACCAAGTCGATTGAGCAGTCGCGAGATATTTTTGCCTTCCTGTTTGAAAATCTGGGAGTTGAGTATCGGTAGGTTACTCCTGATTGGCCAAGGGCGCCTGCGGTCCCAGCAATCAGTCCCTCACCAAGTGCGTCGGATGAAATGTGCTTCGGTATTGAAGACGACTTTGTCGAAGTCGAGTGTTTTTTCTGGAGCGAACAATAGGTAGAAGTATTTAAAAGTTTCCGCGAATAGGAAACTCTGCATTGCGTCGACCTTCTCTTTTGTAACGACGCTCTTGAGTCCCGCATAACCTTCGTCAGTGCGGCAGTGTCTTACAAAGTCGCGCCAGAGTTGTTCACCCATGCGCAGGTATTTTGGATCCTTGGTGTAGTGATAGAGGTAGTAAGTCGACTCCACGATCTCCGGGCGAAGCGGATATCCGGCAGAGGTAATCTTTTTCTCTCTATAGTCGTACTCCTCAGGTTCGATTCCAGACAGTTTCCACATTCCGAAAGATGATTCTTGAAGCTCTTTGGCTTTCTGAATATCGCCAGAGAGCGCCAGCACGGCAGGGAAGAAAGCATCGAGTGCTCCGTACGTAGTTGCACCGCGTTTGCCGGTATTCATATCGGCGTGTCCGTACCAAAGCTGAATCATGATTTGGTTCTTTGAATTCGCTGACGTGCTGTCTTTCAAGTACTCGTCGATCGCGGCAGCGCTTTCCTTCCACATGTTGCTGCAATCTACATCGCCAAACAGCACGGAGCATTTCAAAAGGTACTCGTAGTAACTATCGATCGCTCCGCTAATATGACTGTCTGTCTTTGTCCACTGTCCCGTCTCTACATTTATCCATTCGCCGACCAGGCCAATTGAAGAACGACGCTTGTATGTTTCAACAATGGCCCGCTTTGCTTTTTCGTAAAATATTGGTTTGCCGGTCAACCTGCTCAACGTGCCAAACTCAATCAAAAGAGTTCCGGTTTCGGCTGGATTGCTAACGGGATCGCGAACTGCCCTGGTTCTTAGGTTCACATAGCGATAAGGCATTCCTGTAGGCGAATCGAAAGCCGGCAAGAGTCGATTACCAAGATCTTCGGCGAGGTTTAGGAAGCGCTTGTCCCCGCTGAGTTGATAGTTCGTGAGCAGAGCGCCGAGAAGACGAATCGTGATCTCAAAGTTTTGAACCGAGATGTCTTTGTCGAAGGAAAGATTCTCTACGATGTACTTGTGTGTCGAAGCGTACTCGTCTTTCAACCCCATCAACATCATCGTGTCGAGTGCATCGACGGGAGTCATTAACAACGGCTTTGCATACCAGTCGTGATAAGTCTTCGAGAGCGGTTTTAGATCGTCGTGACCCCATGCATATTTCTTGTAACCGTTCCAGGCGTGAAGAAATTCGGTTTTGACTTCGGCAGCGAGTTTGCGCCTATCGGGTTGTTGGGCCGCGTGCGGAATAGCAGCGACGACCAAAAGCATTGTGGCAAACACGACTCTCATAAACGTGTTCCTTGGAGTGCGGCGCCCCCGCGCCGCTTTGTCAGCCTTGGAGTGCAGTGCCCGGGCACCGCTTTGTTACAAAGGTTCGTTAGAAGAAACATAAAACTTAAGGACCTGATTCACAGAGTCGCACAGATGAAAGCATGGACAACGTATCGCTGTGATAAAGCGGCGCGGGGGCGCCGCACTCCAAAGTCATTTGAAGAACGAGGTTCGAATCAATTCTTTTGCTGGTGGTTCAGGCCAGATACGAAACAACTTGAGCCAACGTGATTGCTGGACGCGTTCACGAAAGTATCTTTCGTGTTCCCACTCAACTTCAGCCATTGTCAACAAGTAATCGATCAAATCGCCCTGTCCACAGTCGCGTGCAAATCGCGCCGCAGTTTCATACTCAACAATATTTCCGCTCTCGAGCTTTCCTGCGCCGTACATTGACACAAACCAAAAACTTAGATGACACAACACTCCGATGGAGCGTCCAATAATGGTTGCCCGAATTTCACGCCATTTATTTGGGGCGGCATTCAGACTTGTCAGCATTTCGCCGACGAGTTCGCGGTGATGCCATTCCTCATCTTCGATAGTTTTGATTCGCGCTCGTTCTTCAGGATCAATTACCGATTGCCAATGACCGCGGTAGGCATAACCAGCTGCGCGCTCGCCTGAGTAAGCCAGCTGAAGAATGTTGATTAGTTTTTTGCGATTGAGTTCAGTCGACACTATTTTGCCGGCCGGTCGACGCCGTAAATCAAAACGTCGATTCCCATCACTTCTGCGCGGCCTTCAACTTTTTCACCCAATTTTTCTGCTACCCGGATTGAGCCTTTGTTCTCCGGATGAATCAGGCTGATTACATGTGGCTTGTCGAGCTCGTAGAACGCGTAGTCAAGTGCACGGCGAGCGCCTTCGATTGCGAAGCCCTTTCCCCAGTACTGTCTGCCAAGAGTCCAGCCAATCTCAAACGCCGGCCAGCCGACCGGATTCAAAAATCCCAGTCGACCCAGCAAACGACCAGTTGCTTTTTCTTCGACCGCCCAGTGGCCGTAGCCACGAAGTTCCCAGTGACCAATCATGAAGGCCATATGTCGCCATGCCTCGAGGCGACTAAATGCTTTGCCACCGATATAGCGCATCACTTCGGGATCAGCACACATCTCCGCATAAGGCTCGAAGTCTGTTTCTTCACGCCACATGCGAAGCAGAAGGCGATCGGTCTCGAGTTGGATTTCTTTCAAGGCAGACTCCGTAAAACCATGGAGTGCGGCGGCCCTCCGCCGCTTTGGTAAAAGATTTATCGTATGACTGTGGAAGAGTGGTGTGTATGGCAAAGCGGCGGAGGGCCGCCGCACTCCAAAGAGAGTTCACTTTCGTTTCCAACGCACTCCGTCTTTCGTATCTTCGAGAATGATCCCACGGTCTGCGAGCGAGATTCGAATCTCGTCAGCTCGTCCGAAATCACGACGACGTCTCGCTTCCTGCCGCTCGTCGATCAGTGCCTGTACCTCGGTATCGAGCATTTCAGTTTTCTGATCACCAAAAACATTGAGCACCGTATCGAATTGAGCGAGCAGCTCGAGTAGCTCCTGTTTGTTTGTCTCCTTGACTTGTTTGCGAGCGAGGGCAGTGTTCACGTCGCGCGAAAGATTATGAACGGCAGCGAGGGCGATAGAAGTATTCAGGTCGTCATCCATCCCTTCCTCAAATTCTTTGCGTGCGCGTTCAGCGACTTCGTGCAACGCCTCGTTAGTGCCAGGCTGTGTTCGCGCTTCACTTAAGCGAGCTCGAAAGTCACGCAAACTTGCGACGGTTTTCTCTGCCCCTGCCAACGCATCAAACGTAAAGTTCAGTTGCTTGTTGTAAGGCACACTCAAAAGGAAATAGCGAATCGCAGCCGCTGAATATCCTTTTGCCGCTACATCTCGAAATGTGTAGTAGTTACCTTTAGACTTCGACATCGTTTCGCCTTCGACTTTGAGATGTTCGAAGTGAATCCAGTAGCGTACAAATTGTTTTCCAGTAGCGCCTTCGCTTTGAGCAATCTCGTTCTCGTGATGTGGAAAGACCAGATCGATACCGCCAGCATGGATGTCGAATGTCTCGCCGAGATATTTCATCGACATCGCTGAACATTCGATATGCCAGCCTGGTCGACCGCGACCGATCGAAGCCTCCCACGCCGGCTCGGTTTCCGTCTCCGGTTGTTTCCATAAAGCGAAGTCGCGAGCATCTTCCTTTTCGTACCTGTCCGTATCGATTCGTTCACTACCGCCGGCAATGTTTCCCGCAAAGTTGATCTTGGAAAGTTTTCCGTAGTCCGGAAATGAAGAGATTCGGTAGTAGATGGATCCGTCTGATGTGTAGGCGTGATTGTTTGCCAGAAGCTTTTCGATCAACGAAACCATCTCGGGAATGTGACGAGTTGCACGCGGCACGATTTCAGGACGTTCGCAGCCAAGCGCATCGAAATCTTCCCAGAGCGCATCGATGTATTGCTGCGTGTACTCATCTATGGTGACACCGGCTTCCTGCGATTTGGCAATGATGCGATCTTCAACGTCGGTGATGTTCATCACATGCCTGACTTTGAAGCCTTTGTATTTCAGATAGCGCCGAAGAATGTCGGCCGCCACGGCTGAACGGAAGTTACCGATGTGTCCGTAGTTCCAGACAGTTGGACCGCAGTAGTAGAAACTGACCTCGCCCTCTTTCATGGGTTGGAACTCTTCTACGCGTCCGGAAAGTGTGTTGTGGAATCTAAGCATGGTGGTGTTTTGAAAGCACCGAGGATAAGGGACGGGGCGTAGGATTGTCGATTGCGAATTCTGTGAATTTCAGATCTCAGATCTCAGATTTCAGATCTCAGATTGCGGATTCCTGACTCCGGTTTGTTCTGGCAGACTACAATGGTTACTTTAAACGCACTCTTCAATGCAAATCTGAGATCTGAAATCTTAGAAGTGTTTCCAACCCCCCGGTCGCAGTTCCCACACTCTCGTTCCTTCCGAGATCTTCACTCCTTCGGATGAATCTCGAATTTCGCCAATGTGTGTGATCCCAACTCCATCAACACGCTTTGGCAATTTTGCGACTGCGTCCGGTCGCACTGTAAACAGCAACTCGAAATCCTCACCGCCATGAAGCCCGAGTTGGAGTGGATCCAAAGCACGGCGTCCGCAAAGTTCAACCACCTGGACATCGATGGGGAGAAGTGAAGACTGGATCAGCGCACCGACTCGGCTTTCCCGGCAAATATGATTTAGATCAGACGAGAGACCGTCGCTAATATCAATCATCGCGGTAGCAAGTCGCTCCTGGCCCAATACAATTCCCCAGCCGATGCGTGGTTCCGGTTGTAAGTGGCGAAGCAAGAGGTGATCCAGTGCCTGGGTTTCGTTGGCACTGAAGTTCTGATCGGCCAAATGTGCTCCGCGTTCGATCAGTCTCAAACCGCCAGCTGCGCCACCGAGTGAACCGGTCACGAAGATCTGATCGCCGCGTTGCGCTCCGGATCGCTTGATCGCGCGGTTGATGGCACACTCGCCAATAACAATTGAGTCGACAACGATTTGTTCAGGCGTGCGTGAGGTGTCGCCGCCGATTAGTTGGACATCATATTGGCCTGCGAGATGAAACAGGCCCTCATAAAAATCATTTGCGAAACTGGATTGCCACACATCGTCAGGAACACCAAGCGATATCAGCGACCAACGCGGGCGAGCACCCATTGCCGCAATGTCCGACAGCGAAACTGCAAGTGCTTTATGTCCGAGCAGGTTAGGCGGCGCTGTGTTGCGACGAAAGTCTATGCCCTCAATCAGCAGATCAGTGGCGACAACAGTGTCCTTAACCGCACTCGAATGAACAACGGCTGCGTCGTCACCAATGCCGAGCTTTAATAATTGAATTGTTTGAGAGGACTGCCCCTGGAGAGTCGCACGCTGTCGTAATTGATCGATGAAATCGAATTCAGTTCGTGCAGCAACGTTCGAAACTGACGGAGACTGAGCGATTCCATATTCGTTCTCGCCATCTTTCATCCCGACGCGTTTGTCCTTTTAGAGGTTACGACGTAATGAATCTAATCCAGCTTCGATCGTTTCTATTGAAGTTGAAAAGGAGAAGCGTAAATGACTTTCGCCATGTTGCCCGAAAACGATCCCCGGCACCGCTGCAACTTGAGCAGTGTTCAGCAATATCTCAGCTGCTTCTCTGCTGTCTCGACTGATGCGACTCACATCCGGGAATGCGTAAAAAGCGCCGGCGGGATTTTCGCACATGAAGCCAAGTTCATTGAGACCTGAAAGCAAGAGATCACGACGACGTAGATACTCGTTCTTGTGGTGTTCGATAATTGCGGAATCAAGTTGCATCGCTGCAAGTCCAGCCCATTGGGTTGGAGTTGACACACCATTCGAAGAGTAAAGCGTTGTCTTTTTTAGACCAGTCATCCATGGTTCCGGTGCGACCGCATAGCCAAGTCGCCAACCTGTCATCGCATACGACTTAGAAAAAGTGAATAGAGTAATCGTGCGTTCGAACATAGAGTCGATGGACGCAATGGAGAAGTGTTTGCCGTCGTAAACAAGATCCTCGTATGCCTCGTCAGCAATGACAATCAGATCACGTTCATGAGCAAACCTGGCAACTACGTGCGCTTCGTCTGGAGTGAACACAACGCCGGACGGATTTTGTGGCGTGTTGTAGTAGATCGCCTTCGTACGATCTGTTGTGTAACGACTCAGAGTTTGGTCGAAGCCGAATTGACGAGCTTCGTGTGTTGGCACGAGAACAATTTTGGCTTCGCAGTGCGCAATCAAATCCTTGATTGGCGTCCAGTAAGGAGAGAAGAGAAGAACTTCGTCGCCCGGATTTATTGTCGACTGAAAGGCTCCAAACAATCCTTGCATTCCGCCATTAAGGACGATCACGTCCGACTCCTGCGCCGGAATTCGATTTTTGGTTCGCAGTTTCTGAGCGATTACTGATCGCAACTCGGGGATTCCAGATGAAGGTGCGTAACGGGTCTTGTTCTCGTCGAGCGCACGCTTCATTGCCGCCTTAACCGGTTCGGGTGTTGGCATGAAAGGCTCGCCACCTTCGAACTGATACACAGTCGCACCCTGCGAGCGCAACTCCATGATCCGATTACGAATTTTGACGATATCAG
>DATEXA010000035.1:0-6736 GCA_035257465.1 Pyrinomonadaceae bacterium
CAACGTTGTCAAGTAATGGTCTGGAACTGGTCACAAAGACGACGTTTCAGGGTCAAGACGGAAGTGAGGTCACCGCCACCACAACTGAGAAGCTAGCACTCTCAGGTGATGGAAAGGTTTTGACCGTCACTCGGCACAGTGAAAGCCCTCGCGGTCCGCAAGACAGTACTTACGTTTTCACGAAGTAGCCTCGTCATTATTGCCTTTAATGACCAGAGCACGTGGCATTCAAAAAGCCACGTGCTCATCGGCGCAAACAGCCCGCAAAATTATTCCAACCAGTCACGAGTCATGTCGCACCAGAGCGCCAGCCCTCGCCACTCTTTGAAGCGCGAATAATAACGTGCAATCTTCTTATCAGTTGTCTTCTTGCCGTTGTTCCTTACTTTGAAGAATTTTGCGCGCGTCCAGGAGTCCAGTGCGAGGCCATCGTATCGACCGACCAGTTTCAGAAGATTCTCTGCAGCATACGGTCCGACACCTTTCACCTTTTTCATTTCCTTCATCAGGTCACCAGTTGACATCGGACTGTGCAACCAGCTTTCAACGTTCAATTCTTCCGACGCCACGCGATCGGCTAATTCTTTGAGATAGGGAGCCCGATAGCCCGCGCGCATTTCGTTGTTGAAAAACTTGACTGGCATAAGGGCCATCGCTTGAGGCGATGGGAACGTGCGCCTGCCATCCTTGTCCTCACGACCCAAATTCTCGACAAGTCCCGTAACCATCTTCTCGGTGAGCGACCACGAACAGTTTGTTGTGCAGATCATCTTAACGAGGTCCTCAAAGACGGTCGGGGAGCGCAACATTCGCCCGGCCCCCTGCTCGGGGATCCAATTGAATCCTGGCTCTGTATTCATGAGGTGATAGAAATCTTCGAGGCTATCGTCAAGGCGAAGAATGTGGCGCACGTCGCGGACGACTAGAGCAGTATCAGTTTGTCCCAATTTTCGGGATAGTTTTAACAGAACCGCCCGCTTCCGACCCTTTATGATCACTGTAACCGGTGGTTTCGTTCCGAGGTCAATTACGCGGGTTAGTTCCCAGGTTGGACGATTGATTCCAAAGGGCTGCAACTCACACCAACCGTGGCTGATGATTGTTCGTTGAAAGTTAAAAGTGGGTGGGGTCGAAATGTTAATTTCGTTCGTCATTTTTGATCGTTTTTTGTCCTTCCAGGAGACACCATTCTAATCAGAATGAGCTTGTATTGTTCAAGGTCGGTCAAGCTGAATCTTGACAGGCGAGAGACCCGGACTTAGACTGAGGTCACTTGAAAAAACAGTGTGTGGAAGGCTGACTCCTTTCCCCCAAATTACACTAGGGACGAGAGGAGAGTGGGGTCAAACACTCGACTTCCTACAGTACTCCGGTGACGTACGCACCGCTTCCGAAAACAAGTAAAGTCGGAGCTTTCCGACGAAGGTTCGTCGCCCCACAGGGAAGTTAGCAGGGCATCCCGTGGGGCGAAACCGTTTTATAGAACTGCTTTCCTTCTGCTCTTTTACGGCAATACCTGAGAGTATCTTCGGCAAGCTGAAGCTTATCGACCATTTTACTACTTCACGTAAATTGGATTTGAGATTATCCAGGGTTGCTCACCTACTGGTTTTCCTAACTGCGGCAGGTAAGCCTCGACGCGGTAAACTCCTTTATCAACAACAGGAATTTCTTTTGCTGTGATTCCGGTCTCGTCCAGAACAATCTCACCGTTTCTAAAAAGAAGCAGCCTACTGGATACAGGACTGTTAACTCTTAGTCGAAGATCCTTTTGAAACGATACTTCGTCACCCTGTATGGCCGATGCGTTACTGGTCTCAAATCTAAACCCTGACGAATCGCCAAAAACGTCAAACCCGATGAAACAGTGACCAGCTTTGATCGCTTGCAAGAGCGTGGTCGCTTCCAGAGGCTTTCCTGAGGGGACTAGGACGTGAACCCGCACGATGTGAAAGCTCGTTTCGTAAGGATCGAGTTTGAAGCCAAGCAGCCGATTCCCGCTACTGTCCCCAAGATTGAGTCCAATATTCGAGTGCGAATCATTTCCAGCGGTGGCGACAAACCTTCCTTGTTTTAAGAGTTCGTCCCATTTTCTGAGTTCTTCACCGGGCCTCTGGTAGTAGTTGCCGAAGAGTAGATCGGGGTAGGTGTAATGCGACCAAAGCGCATCAAAGAACGCGACGAGGAGATTGATCCTCTTGGCATTTGTGAAGACGTTGTAGACTTCGATTCCGTCGTACGAGTTGTCAATACTCTTAAACTCGTTTGGATAGGCAATAACTGAGAGCGCGCCACGGCTGCGCGCGTTTGCTGCAATCTGGTCAGCGGTCAGTTTGTCAGACCCGTCCAAAGAAACATCGCCGGGAATGACCAACAGGCGATCTCCATTCGTGCTCTTAACTTCGTTTCCATTAACAAAGAGAACGCCGCTATGAATGCCTTTCAACGTCATCGCAGAGGTGTCGATCAGACTCTCCACGTGTTCCGTCATCACTACGAACTGAAGCTCATTAGTTTTTGCCGCCGAAATGATTTCTTGAAAGGTCCCCTCGCTGTGTCCTCCGAGAAACGAATGAACATGGATGACGCCTCGATATTCGACATAGCCGTCTTTAGTTTCGGAGGTTCGGCGTTCTGAATTGACTGCCTGAATCACGGCACTGAGTCGACCGAGTTTGTAGCGTCTATAAGCAAAGGGAATCTGCGAAACCAGAACAAAGGCGACAGCCAAAAGGAGAAGCTTTTTTGTGCGGGTCATCCTGAAGACCGATGCGGGTTACGTTACGAAGTCGACTGAGGCGACATGCTCACTGATGCTGCGGCCAAAATCAGCCACCTTCACATGCTCGGGATGAACCGTGTAGGCATCGAGTCCCGCTCGGTCATCAAAGGTCGCCACGAGCCCCGTGTCGTATGAGCGGGGCAGTTTCAGAATGTCGTAACCGACAGACAGGCTTCTGATCTCGCGGATGATGCCGGCCAAATTCCGTAGAAGCGTCACGTGTTGGTCTCTGGTTTCTTGACTGACGTCAGCGCGATACTTCCAGACCACTATGTGCGTAAGCATTTTTTGAACAAGCTCCGGACGATTAGAAACTGAACCTAACTCTTAATGAGATTATACGATTGCCACCCGATCCCCCGCCTGGTCCGAAGCTGAACATATTTGAACCGCTGGCAGATTTCAAGAAGTAGGGTGAGGCCATGTTTCCTGTAGGAGTTCCTTTGTTCGTCCGATTAAAGAGATTGTTAACATAAACAGCAAATAGCAACTCAACTTTCACCGCGCACCAACTTTAGTTCCTTGATCAGATCACTTATGGCATCTCCGGCCCAGAGAACCTTCTTCGCTTTCCAAACAATGCGCGGCGGTTTTTGATTTTCGGGAGAACCTTTGACGATCACAAACAGTTCTCCGTAGGGATAGATGGTGTTGAGAATTCGTCGATACTCAATGAGGTTGAAATAGATTACGTAGTCAGCGTCGTTGAGGTCATGTGCGGCTGTCAAACTTTTGTACTTGCGGATATAGGAGTTGAGCCTTTTGGCGAGCACGCCGTATACCCACTGATTTCGACCCCTGGGCTCAGGGTCCGCTTTCAGCACTTGATCGATGATTGTGTGTTCGTTGTCGCTGGCATCGAGGACGCCCGATCGAAATACGAGTAACAAGGCGCGGCGTTTGTCACGAACTTCGAGCAGTGAATCGCTTTCAGATGATGTTGCTCGTACTTGAGGAAAGACACACAACGATTGAAAGAGCACGAGCGAACTAATGACGGTGGTTTTGAGAAGCCGTTGACAGCGCATTTATCCCGGCAGCAGTGCTTAGTGTTTGCACCCAGTTTGAACCAATTGAACTCGAATCAGGGCATCCCCTGCTTGGTTGCATAAATGCTAAGGTCGGTTGTTTGCGGAAATCGCGAAAAGCATTCTTTCAGAAGTTGAGATCCTCGGTAAGTTTGGTCACTCGCTTTTCTTAACTTTGATGTTCCTCACAATTTCTTTCTCAGGTAGCAACAGCAATACACCTTTGATGAGATCTCCCTCAACACTAAATTGAAACAATCCATGTGTGCGCCCTCGACTGAAATCACAAGTCAAAGAACTTGTCCCTGGATCGTAAATGAAGTCGAGTGTTCCCATGTCTACGGGTTTGCCCTCGACAATCTTGTACGCCTGAATAGTGACTGACGAGGAGTTGTTCGGATTGAGCCGTATCCGGTACACGACCTTTTCGTCATTACAAGCCGGGCGTTTGCCGGTGCAGATTGATTCGCCCGCCCAATTGCCGACGAGTTTGTTTCGCGGATCAGACTGCGCCTGGGCCGAGGTCGAAAGGATTATTAGCAACGTGATCGTGATTAGAGAAAATGCGAGTAGTCTCATGGCTAGCTCCTTCTGCATCCGTTGGAAGGTCGACCCTCTAATTATCCCAAACTGCATAATTAGCTTCTGTAAACGATCAAACTAATGACTACTGCTACAGCATGAATCGCAAGCAACACCAACGCAGATCGCAATCGCTTGGCGCGGCTTCTGGCCATGGCGACCACAAGCGAGTAAGCAGGGAACTGAAACGCCATCAGGGCACCCCCAAGAGATTCAAGTCGGCCTCGGCCCCACAAGATCGAGGCGTACGGAAAAGCTACTGCGATTGGTCGGGAACAATTACAGGCAGCGGTCGCAAATCCGGTAAGAAGAAACGCGAAAGCTGTAAGCAGGGTCCCCATAAGAATTGCCAGAAGAGGCAACAGCAAGCGCATCATTCTTGTCTTGTTTTCGTTGGTCATTATTTCCGCCGCTACGACCTTGGAATGCCGCGCATCTTCTCTTCTAGAATGTTATCGGCAGATGAGTCTGCATTACTAATCAATCGTAGGTTTCGGGTTCCTGCTAATGCCCAACAGACCGATGACGACTCCGCCTAACTCAGCGACAGCAAGCATCACGGCAGAGACTCGAAATGTCTCCGTCCATTGGTGTGGATATAGGAAGGCCACGTTATCCGGACCTGGCGCGACGAAGTGGTAGTAAATACCAAATAGGAGTGAGCCCGTCATCGAGAGAACTAACAGAGCAAAGCCTGATCTCGATGATCGCCAAAGTAGAATTCCAGATACAACTGGCCCAATTACAATCACCATGGCAATGTAGACGTTCTGCCAAAGGTTCATGTCGATGTGCATCATCGTGTGTGCGATTGAGTGTGGAATAACAACTAAGACGTGGAGAACGACGACGGCCACAGCGAGCCGGTGATACCTGTCCATCCGAATCATCTGAGACCTCCTGGGGCACCGGACTGGCGCCAAACCTAGCGAATCGAAGTCGGTCGAATTAAGCGATCCTGTCTGCGCGTCTCCTGCAGTAGACTAAACATACTTACCGCCCCGCAATAGGAAAACCTACCATGAAAGTCGTTATCCCAGGATTGTTGTTATCGGTCAGCTCTGTCTTCGGTCAAACACGAATCGATAACGCAACTGCGACACAAGTTCCCTTTGTCAATGTCTAGCGCATAGGCGAGGCAAACGCGCGCTCCTTTTTTGTCTTCTCCACAAGCTCATGAAGTTACACGATTCGACACGACGGACACGGAGACGGCTCTTCCTTAACGACCACGCGTAAGAACTACGATCTGAGAATTAATGGTGCGTTACGTATCGAGCGACTTTATTTTGCAGAGTAGGGGATTTGGTAATCGAGTACGAAGTGACCGATGGTCGGGGCGATTGGGCCTACGTGTTGCGGATGGATCAGACGATGATGAGGTTTAAGTGGGTCACTCCGATCAGTGCAGAAGCTCTTGGTCCGGGGTTGATAGAAGGACGCGACCTCTATATCAGTGCGGTGAATGTCCTCGCGAAAATCGATATGCAAACCGGAGCAATCGGCTGGCAACAATCGGATTTCGAACACGTTTCCATGTTTGGATTGCCTACGATTAAAGCCGACTCAATCCGATTCAGGATGACTACGACTCCCGCCGAAGGATCGAGATAGACAAGCTGGCTGGCCAGCTCCGAAAGCACTGACTGGGAGCCGTTGGCATAATCGAACCGCCTGCCTCAATCTATTACCTTCAACCGCGGACATTTATTGGACTGACCGGATGGAGCACATATCAACGATGTGATCACTGACCCCTTCCTTATTTCCGCAAAAAAAGAAAGAGTTCGAGGGCACCTGTTACTTTTGACAGCATCGCATTGCTGCAAGACGAATAAAGTATGGGCGTCTAGCCGCTAAACCGCGTCCAGCGCAGGTGTTGGCCTGAATGAGCAGCAAAGCAAATCAGGACTTAATAAGTCATCGGCACGGTTCGCAGCTACTTAATCCTAAAGAAAGTGAGCAGGTGTACCATGTCAAATAAGGAAAATGGGAGATTCGATGACGAACTTAGCCCGACAGAGAAACCATGTGAAATCGTTCAGGAAGATCTGCTAGCCGATACCAGCCATTTGCTCTCGCAAGAGATACCTCCCGGCGTGGATCGCCGTAATTTCTTGATCCGAAGCGCCGTCGGCGGTGCTGCCGCAGTGATGATGGGTCGCACTGTCTCCGCCCAGGAGAGAATAGCGATGGCCGTCAAAACGTTGCCGGTGCTACCGCAGGCTGCGTCGACGCCGCCGCTCTCTGCCGACTTAGATGTCGTCAAAAAAGGCAAAGGGCCCGTGTTGACCACCGCGGACGAGTTCTACAAAGTGGGGCCGGGTCCCTCAAGCTCGCACAC
>DATEXA010000036.1:0-3088 GCA_035257465.1 Pyrinomonadaceae bacterium
ACACGATATTTATCGCGGTGCGTAAAGCGAAAGATCAAACGGCGACTATTAAGAAGGTTTGGAAATTGTTTGAAAGGTAGGTGAACTTGAGCTTTGTTCTTAGATCTTTGTTCTTAGATCAGCAACGCAAACAACTAATCAAGACACAAAGAATCAAAGTGCAAAGTTCAAAATACAAAGCTCTATTACTATGACTCAAAAGATTAACAAGATAGTTCTAGCCTATTCCGGCGGCCTTGACACGTCCGTCATGCTTCGCTGGCTGAAGGAAAACTACAACTGCGAAGTTGTGTGTTATTGCGCTGACGTTGGCCAGGGAGCTGAACTATCCGGTCTCGAAGAAAAGGCACACGCTACCGGGGCTTCCAAACTTTACATCGAAGACCTGCGAGAAGAGTTTGTCCGTGATTATGTTTGGACAGCTGTAAAGGCAAATGCAGTTTACGAAGGTGTCTACTTGATGGGCACATCGTTGGCTCGCCCGGTGATCGCGAAACGACAAATCGAAATCGCGCAAAAGGAAGGCGCTGACGCCGTTGCACATGGATCCACCGGCAAGGGTAATGATCAGGTTCGTTTTGAACTTACTTACTACGCCCTGCAGCCAGACATCAAAGTGATCGCACCGTGGCGCGAGTGGGAATACAAGGGACGTCTCGATCTAATTAACTACGCCAGGGAACACAACATTCCAGTGACAGCGACAGCTGAGAAGCCTTACTCGACTGACGCCAACTTGATGCACATCTCTTACGAAGGCGGAATCCTTGAAGACCCGTGGGCTGAACCCCCCGAGAACATTTTTCAGCTGACTCGTTCACCGGAGAAAGCAAAAAACGAGGCCGAATATCTGGAGTTATCTTTTGAAAAGGGCGAACCGGCAGCGGTGAACGGCAAGAAACTCGATCCGGTCACGTTACTTGACACGCTGAACAAAGTCGGCGGCGTCCACGGCATCGGACGGGTCGATCTGGTCGAGAATCGTTTTGTGGGGATGAAGTCACGCGGCGTGTACGAAACTCCCGGCGTGACAATCTTGCAAGCGGCGCATCGCGCTCTCGAGTCAATCACGATGGACCGCGAAGTAATGCATCTGCGCGATTCGCTTGGCGTCAAGTTTGCCGAGAATGTCTATTACGGTTTCTGGTTCGCGCCGGAGTTCAAGTTAATGCGCAAGTTTGTTGACGAAACACAAGTGAATGTGACGGGCGACGTGAGGCTGAAACTGTTCCGCGGCAATGCGACGGTAGTTGGACGTCGTTCACCTCATTCACTCTACGACGAGAAGATCGCGACGTTTGAAGCTGACACAGTTTATAACCAGCGCGACGCAGAAGGATTCATAAAACTGAACGCGTTACGTCTGAGGCTTGGAGGCGGACGTTAATCCCGTGATCGCGCGCATCCACGGATTTCACAGTAATCGAACTTTATTTGCAGCATTATCGAGGAACAACAAATGACTCAATCTGCCAACATCAAGGTAATCGACGTCGACAAGATTGGCTCCGCGGCTTCTCCGCTCAAGCTCGCGAAAACCGTGGCGCTTATTTCATCTTCAAGTTCTCCCCGTGCCGGTGATGTCGTCGTTGTGCGGGCACTGACTGACAGCGCGACTTACAACATGCTCGAACTGCCGACTGGGCGACAGGCCAAAATTAATCCGGGCGATCTGCTAATTGGTGTTCTCGGGCGACGCCGGGCGCTGAAAGGTTTTGTTGGCGATGTACCGGCGACAGTAAACGCGGGAGATGAGCTGCATTTATTGAACATGGGTGGCGTCATTGGTTGCTGTACCGGTCATCACTCAAGTCTCGGCGATGCTATCAAGTTGGAAGTGCTCGGGCTCGGCTGTGATGAAGAGGGGAACATTCGCAACATCGGTGACGCAGCGATTCCGCCAAAGACTTCTCTAGGTGATTCGGCTCCCCTCGTGCTGATTGCCGGGACCAGCATGAACAGCGGCAAGACGTACGCGGCAACCGAGTTGATAAAGCAAGCGACACGCGCGGGACTTAAGGTAGCTGCGGGCAAGTTATCGGGTGTCGCCTGTCTACGTGACACGTTGAATATGAGTGACCATGGTGCAATCGCGACTGCGAGTTTCCTCGACTGCGGTCTGCCTTCAACCGTGGATGCAGGGGATCTCGCTCCGACCGCGAAAGCGATCATTGGCCGTCTAAATGAAGTGAACCCAGATCTCATCGTTATAGAACTTGGCGACGGCATACTTGGCGGCTACTCAGTCGACACTGTTTTCGATGACCCTGAAATACGAGAAGCGACTGCAGCACTCGTCTTCTGTGCGTCAGACTACGTGGGTGCCTGGGGCGGAATTGAGTTACTACAAAGGCGCGGAGTCGATATAGATGTGATCTCAGGTTCAGTTACTGACTCGCGAATGGGTGAGGACTATATTAGGACCGAGTTCAACGTGCCGGCAGCGAATGCGAGACGAGAGGGATCGATGTTGTTCGAGTTGATAAAGGAGAAAGTGCTGGCTAAATCGAAGGCGCTAGTCTAGCTGATTTGGTGCTTTGTGCTTTGTACTTCGCACTGCTGTTGATACTTGTGGGTTAAAGTGCGAAGTACAAAGCACCAAACACAAAGTAAGAAACAGAAATAAGAAATGAACAACGGCAACATCAAAATCGGTATCTTCGGTGGTTCAGGTTACGGCGGATCTGAATTGCTCCGCATTCTCTTGTTCCACCCGAAAGCCGAGATTTCATTTGTCACGGCCAACGAGCATGCGGGCAAGGCAGTTGGCGAGGTTCACCGCAATCTCGCCGGACTCACCGATCTGCGTTTCATTCCCTCTACTGAAACGGCTAAACAACTGAGCGATCTCGATTGTGTCTTCCTCGCATTACCTCACGGACAAGCGATGGATCTCGTCCCCTCCATACCGAAAAACGTGAAAGCTATAGATCTCTCGGGAGACTTTCGCTTATCTGATCAGGTCGCTTTCGAGAAACACTATAAACAAGAACACACCGCGATGCGGTTGCAGTCAGATTTCGTCTATGGTTTGACCGAGACGAATCGAGAAGGCGTTCGAAACGCTCGCCTGATCGCGAACCCTGGT
>DATEXA010000037.1:0-5710 GCA_035257465.1 Pyrinomonadaceae bacterium
TCAATTCCTGCTCTGAGTGAAATGCTGGCAATTGCCGCGCTTGTTTCAAGTGAAGCAGCGGCCTGGTCGAGTGGCAGCCCGGCGAGTTGTCGCGTGAGTTCGATGAACGACTTGCGTTCAGCAGAGTGAGGTGCTTCTGAGGTGTCGGGATCAGTCTTATCTGGTTCAGACGGTGACATCTAAATCACCGTGGTAATGATCTCGCGAATGCTTCGTTGTAACTCGCGATCGTCAGTAATCGGTGCCGACATCGCAACTTCGGCCGCATCAACTGGTGGGATGCCAAGCGCGATGAGTTGTGCGGCGTAAATAAGCAGCCGAGTTGAGACACCTTCTTCAAGACCATGACCACGAAGGTTGCGAACCTTCTGCCCGATTAAAACCAGATCACGCGCTGTACCTTCATCGACGCCACCTTCGCGAGCGACGATCTCTGCTTCCATCTCCGGTGGCGGATAGTCAAACTCGACAGCGACGAAACGTTGACGTGTTGACTGCTTCAGGTCCTTCAGGATGGATTGGTAACCGGGGTTATAAGAAACGACGAGCATGAAATCAGACGGTGCGTCGACAATAGTCCCCAACTTTTCAATGGGCAGACGCCGGCGATGATCTGTGAGCGGATGAATGATCACGACTGTGTCTTTCCGAGCTTCGACAATTTCGTCGAGGTAACAGATGGCGCCGTTGCGCACAGCAGTTGTGAGCGGTCCGTCGTGCCAGACTGTTTCTTCCCCTTCAAGAAGGAATCGGCCCACGAGGTCGGTTGAAGACAAGTCTTCATGACAGGCGACAGTGATGAGTGGGCGTTCGAGACGCCACGCCATGTGTTCGACGAACCGCGTTTTCCCACAACCGGTCGGGCCTTTAAGAATTACAGGAAGCCGCGCTGAGTGTGCGGCCTCGAATAGTTCGATTTCACGACCGACTGGAAGGTAATAGGGCTCGTTTGCGACGCGATATTCTTGGGTTGCGGTTTCAGTCATTTGAAGATTTCTAGAGCTGTTTCGGAGCCGTAGGTAGTACGGCTGACGTTATATTGCGTTTAGAGTATTCTAGACCGTTGCTTATGTGCTTCTCGTGTTCAATAAGGAGAGCATCTTAACATCCGGCTCCGAACGGGAACAAAAAGGCCCAGGGCCGGTATAAGAATCAATACGCAGCCAAAGATTACTCAAGGAAGATTTCGGGTACCGATTCGCGATTTACGAAATGAAGATAGCAATAGCCATGAGTGGCGGCGTCGATTCATCCGCAGCCGCAGCAATTCTTAAAGAACAAGGTCACGAGCTCGTTGGTTTCACGATGCAGCTGTGGGATCAGCGACGTGGAATCAATATCGACGAGAACGGTGACCCGTTGCCATCGCGTTGTTGTTCACTCGACGACGTGTACGACGCGCGTCGAGTTGCCGAAGAACTTGGATTTCCGTTTTATGTCTTGAATCTTGAACGAGACTTCGAGCGCGATGTCGTTCAACCTTTCGTCAACAGTTACCTGAGTGGGGAGACACCCATTCCCTGCGTGTCGTGCAACAGCCGTTTGAAATTTGCTTCGCTCGATCGACTTGCCGTGAGCCTTGGTTGTGAAAAAGTCGCAACCGGACACTACGCGCGCGTGGAGTTTGATTCAGCGACTAACCGGTACAAGCTCCTGAGTGGACAGAATCATCAGAAAGATCAGTCGTACTTCCTTTGGGAACTCACACAGTCTCAGTTGTCACGTGCGATGTTTCCGCTTGGCGAAATGTCAAAGCCCGAAGCTCGCGACGCCGCGCGCAATCATGGTCTGGCTGTTGCCGAGAAGAAGGAGTCGCAGGAGATCTGCTTTGTACCTGACGGTGACTATGCCGGGTTCATCGATCGTTACCTTGAAGCGGAAAGCGCGACAGATCGACTGCCCGGTGCGGGCGAGATAGTTGACACAGCCGGACGTGTGATTGGCGAGCACGGTGGAATTCAGCGCTACACGATCGGCCAACGTCGGGGCATCGGAATCGCAGATGCGCGCCCTCTCTACGTGATCTCACTCGATGCTGATCATAACCGCGTGGTTGTAGGTAATGACCAGGAACTACTGAGCAGGGAATTCACGGCAGCCGGAGTCAACTGGGTCGCTTTTGATGATCCCGTTGATGAGGTGAGGGCGGACGTTCGGGTTCGTTATCGTCACATTGCCGCGCCGGCGACGCTCAAGCCGATGGCAAACGGTCGTGTTCACGTTGTATTCGACGAACCGCAGCGGGCGATAACTCCTGGACAGGCGACTGTGTTTTATCGTGGGGAGGAGGTCGTCGGCGGTGGTTGGATTGTCAAAGCCAAGGCATAAGCCGCCTTCAGATGCACGTCGCGTGAAAACCTTTTTTTCTCCAGTGCGTACTAATCAAAGCTCAATCATCAACAAAAACCCCAGACAACAAGACTATCTAAGATAGGAAATACTATGGCCATGTCAGGTACAAGAAAGACACTTCTAATCATCGGCGGAATACTCGCCGTCCTTCTATTGGTTGCTGTCCTTGGAATTGCTCTTTTGGTTTCTGCGTTCCGTAAGGGCGAGCCCACAATTCGAGACAACAGTCTGCTTACTCTTCGTATAGCAGGCTCGCTGCCGGATTACAGTCCTGAAGATCCGCTCAAGAAATACTTTGGCGGACCGGACCAATCACTGACAGGGCTGGTAACGCAATTCAAGAAGGCCAAAGTCGACAAAAGGATCAAAGCCATCTTGTTAGATGTCGATGTGTCAGCAGTGGGCTGGGGCAAATCGGAAGAGCTCCGCGACGCTATTGCGGACTTTCGTTCATCAGGCAAACCAGTTTATGCCTTCATGGAATTCGGCTTGAACAAGGAGTACTACATCGCTTCTGCCTGCGACAAGATCTACGTTCCACCTCCGGGCGAGTTATTCATCAATGGACTTGCTGCGGATGTGATGTTCTTCCGTGGTTCGTTGGACAAGCTCGGCATTTATCCAGACATCTACCAGATTGGAAAATACAAAAGCGCCGGCGACATGTTCACGCAGAAACAAATGACGGACGCGCATCGTGAATATGTCAATTCACTCCTCGATGATCTTTATGGCCGTTACGTGAACGCAATCGCACAGGCTCGCCACAAGACTCCTGAAGAAGTACGCGCGCTAATCGACGATGCTCCATACGGTGCAGCAAAGGCAAAGCAGGTCGGTTTAATTGATGACTCAATGTATCGAGACGAACTTGAGAAACAAATCAAGTCCTCACTTGGTTACAAAGAGTCAGATACTTTTACTCCGGTGCGCGGAAACGACTATAAAGACGTGCCGCCAGAATCGCTTGGATTAAATAAGGGTGAACGGATCGCAGTGATTTACGCAACGGGTGACATCAGTTCCGGCAGTTCGGCGAATAGCCCTTCGGGTGAGCAGTCGATTGGTTCCGACACGCTCGCCAAAGCCGTGAACGATGCTGCTGCTGACAAGACGATCAAAGCGATCGTGTTACGTGTTGACAGTCCGGGCGGATCAGGTTTGGCGTCAGACATTATCTGGCATGCAGTGGAAGCAGCTAATCAAAAGAAGCCTGTAGTAGTTTCGATGAGCGATGTGGCCGCATCAGGCGGTTATTACATTTCGGTCGCGGCGAGCAAAATCGTTTCCGAACCATCGTCGATCACAGGCTCCATTGGTGTGGTGGCGGGTAAACCGGTGATGCGCGGGTTCTACGATTGGCTCGGTATCACAAACGAATACGTGCTTCGGGGAAAGAATGCCGGCATGTTTCGTGAGACAGAAAAGTTTTCGGATGACGAACGAGCGAAGTTTGAAGATTGGATCAAGACGACTTACTACCAGGATTTTGTGCCGAAGGTTGCCAAGGGACGTAAGAAGGATCCGCAAGCGATCGACGCAGTCGGTCAAGGACGTGTATGGACTGGCGCTCAGGCAAAGGATCGTGGGCTAGTAGATGAGTTTGGCGGACTCGATCGTGCAATTGATATTGCCAAAGAGCTGGCCAAGATCCCCGCAGACAAAGGCGTTGAGAGAGTGATCCTTCCGTATCCGCAGACATTCATTCAGCAGTTGCTCAACTCGAACAGCGACAACTCAAGTACAAAAGTTGAGCAGCAACGAGCCATCGCCGCCGCTCTCCCTGAAGATGCGCGCCGCGCACTGCGTTACATGGCACTGATGGATCGGATGCGAAACGGCGAGACAATGTTCTTGATGCCGTTTGATTTAAGAGTGAGGTAGTGTTGAGACTTGGGTCTTACGTCTTTGAGATCAAAGGCCCAAGACTTCTACTAGCCGGAAACGATCTTCTCCATTCCACCCATATACGGTCGAAGTACTTCCGGAATGACTATCGATCCATCCGCCCGTTGATAATTCTCGAGCACTGCAATCCAGGTTCTGCCCACAGCCAGCCCTGAGCCATTCAAGGTATGGACGTACTCCGGCTTTGCTCCGCCCGCACGTCGGAAGCGAATCTGCGCGCGCCGGGCTTGAAATGATTCGTAGTTTGAACAGGACGAGATTTCGCGAAACGTGTTCTGCGATGGTAACCAGACTTCAAGGTCGTAGGTCTTGGAGTTGCTGAAACCCAGGTCTCCGGTTGAAAGTGTGACTACACGATAATGCAATCCGAGTTTTTGCAGGATCGCTTCAGCGTTGCGGGTTAACGACTCAAGTTCGTCGTAGGAATTTTCCGGCAACGCATACTTCACAAGTTCCACCTTCTCGAACTGATGTTGACGAATCACGCCGCGAGTGTCACGTCCATAGCTACCTGCTTCGGAACGAAAACATGGTGTATATGCGACCCACTTCAACGGTAGCTGCGTCGCATCAAGTATTTCTTCGCGGTGATAATTCGTGACTGGTACCTCGGCAGTTGGAATCAGGAATAAATCTCGATCGTCCTCAAGCCTAAAGAGATCGGCTTCAAACTTGGGTAACTGACCGGTTCCGAACAAAGCACTCCGATTCACAATGAACGGTGGCAATGTTTCCAGGTATCCGTGTTCGCGTGTATGAACATCAAGCATGAAGCTGACGAGCGCGCGCTCGAGTCGAGCTCCAGCTCCGTTCAGGATGGCAAAACGAGCCGCTGCGATTTTCGTCGCACGTTCGAGGTCGAGAATACCAAGCGCGTTTCCCAGGTCGACGTGATCCTTTGGTTCGAAATCGAAAGCAGGTGCTGTCCCCCAGCGTCGCACTTCTACGTTGTCTGATTCTTCTTTTCCGATTGGTACGCTTTCATGTGGGACATTCGGTAATGCCGAGAGAAGGTCGTGCATGCGCGTCTCAGTTTGTGTGCGCAGTTGATCGAGCTCCGCGATTCTGTCCTTCAGGGCACTGACTTCTGAGCGCCTGGCGTCAGCTTCTTCTTTTTTCCCCTCCTTCATGAGGTTGCCGATTTCACGACTTGAAGTATTTCGTTGTGCGTTCAGTTGGTCAGATTCAGCAATAACTCTGCGACGCTCGGCGTCAGCGTCAGTAAACGCGTCGAGAGTTTTGAGGTCAAAATTGCGGGACAGAAGAGCCGCACGAACCTTGTCGAGATTTTCGCGAACGTAATTAAGATCGAGCATTTGTTAACCTTGTGTTTGTGTAGGTTTCGGAGTGGCTTTTCAAACGGGAATCGCCATTCCGTGGTTCAGGAGTGTACCCGAGTGAATGGTTGCTTGCACACAGGAGCAAAGTGGGACCGCAAATAATTAGGCTC
>DATEXA010000038.1:0-8044 GCA_035257465.1 Pyrinomonadaceae bacterium
CTGGCAGCCGCTGCAGCTAAACCTGCCGCGTGCGTCAGTTCGCGACCTGGTTATTCACGGAGATGATCTGATTGTTGCCACGCATGGTCGCGGGTTCTGGGTGATCGACAACATTACTGCGCTCAGACAGATCGATTCACAAGCAGCAAATTCGAACGTCGTTCTATTCAAGCCAGCTGTAGCCATCAATGTAGTACCGCCAAGTGACAACGGTACACCACAACCACGCGACGAACCTTTGGCCGAGAATCCACCCTTTGGAGCAATGATCGATTACTACTTGAAAAACACAACGAGTGGATCCGTCGTCCTGGAGATACTTGATCCCTCCGGTGATTCGATTCGTCGATACTCGAGTGATGAAAAACCAACTCCGGTTGATCCTGACACTCAGAATATCCCGGCGTTCTGGCGTCCAACACCACAACCATTATCAGGAGCAGCCGGAATGCATCGTTGGGTTTGGGATCTGCGACCCACGCCACCCGCCGCGCGAACTGGTGGTGGACAAGGAGGCGGCGGAGGCGGTGGCGGTATCTTCGGCGGTGGAAGACCAACTGTGTTATCGGGGAGATATACTGTGAAGTTAACAGTCGGTGGTGAGACGCTTACTCAGGCGTTGATTGTGGAGCCTGATCCCAGGGTAAAGTGAGGCATTTCAGTGGGTGGGGACCATTAAGTCCAACTCTGAGATTCACCCAGAACTGTCGGGAAAGGGGCAGAGCTGAGACCTAGACTCTCACCTACATATGGTCGGGAAGGGGGCAGAGCGGGCGGCTTTCTAAACTCCACCTACTCAAACCTAGCGTCGCCCCCGCCGACTTAATCATCTCCAGGTTTCACCTCGAACTTCCAACTCTGATCCCATGTGTAAGTGAACCGGCGGGGGCGACGCTAGAGTTAAGTATGTACATTTTAGAGAAACTGCCGCTCTGCCACCTTCCCGACCATTTGTTGTTGAGTGTCAGAGTTTCCGTTCTGCCCCCCTTCCCAACAGTTCCAGTTCAATGTCAGTGATTGAACGTCACTCTGCCTTTCCCATCTGCCAAAGCATGAACGCATAGTCGTACGCTGTTTCACGAAGCGCGTCGTAACGACCCGACGATCCCCCATGGCCCGCACCAAAATTGACCTTTAACAACAGCGGGTTTTGATCAGTCTTCATCGCACGCAATCTCGCGACGAGCTTCGCACCTTCCCAGTACGGCACCTGACTGTCGTTCACTGACACCTTTACAAGCATCGCCGGGTAATCCTTCTTTGCGATGTTGTCGTACGGTGAGTAGGTCTTCATGTAGTCGAACGCCGCCTTCTCATTCGGGTTGCCCCATTCGATGTATTCACTTGTCGTTAGTGGCAGCGACGCATCGAGCATCGTATTCAACACGTCAACAAATGGAACCTGAGCAATTACCGCTTTGAATAAGTCAGGTCGCAGATTACTGACCGCACCCATCAACAATCCTCCTGCACTGCCACCCTGAATCACAAGGCGGTCTTTCGACGTGTATTTTGTCTTTACCAAGTGATCCGCGCAGGCAATAAAATCAGTGAATGTGTTCATCTTGTTCATCATCCTGCCGGCTTGGCGCCATTCCTCGCCCATCTCACCGCCACCACGAATGTGAGCGATGACATAGATCACGCCGCGGTCCAGCAAACTCAGTCGACTTGATGAAAACGTCGGCGGAATCGAGATGCCGTAGGAACCATAAGCGTAGAGTAGTAGTGGAGCAGAACCATCGAGCTTGACTCCTTTGCGATAAACCATGGACATCGGAACCTTGGTGCCGTCCGAAGCGGTAGCAAAGACTCGTTCTGATTTGTAATTGGCACGATCGAAACCACCCGGCACTTCAGTCTGCTTCAACAGCGTCGACTTACCCGTGTTCATGTCGTAGTCAAAAACCGAATTCGGCGTAACCAACGAGTTATACGAGTAACGCAGAACACTTGTGTTGAATACCCGGTTGGCGTTCAGTCCTGCTGAATAGACTGGCTCCGGGAATTGAATCCGGCTGTGCTTGTTTGTCTTTAAGTCAATAATCTCGAGTTGCTGCAGACCGTTTTCCCATTCAGACAAGGCGGCATGGTCAGCAAACATACTGATGCCTTCGACCTTTACTGCCGGCCTGTGAGCAACAAACTCACTCCAATTCTTCTCGGAAGGATCATCGACTGGAGCTGTTACGACGCGAAAGTTCTTAGCTCCTTTATTTGTTCGAATGTAGAAAAGATTGCCGCGATGATCGACGTCGTATTCATGTTCCGGTTCGCGTGCAACAATGACTTTCAAGTCGGCATCTGGTTTATCAGCCGGGAGGTAGCGCACTTCGGTGGAAGTCTTACTGGTGATCTCAAGAAAGATTACTGCGCCGTCACGTGTTCGCCAGTTACCGATATCAAACAGTTCATCCTTCTCATCGTAGACCAGGTCGCTCTTGTCGCTGCCGAGCGTGTGACGGAAGAACTTGTCGCTGCGTTTTGTTACCGCGTCTTCCGTGACGTAGAAGAGAGTCTTGTTGTCGGCGGCCCAGGCAACGTTGTCTACACGCTCGATGTGCTCCGGAAACATCTGGCCGTTGCGAAGGTCTTTTACTTGCAGCGCGTACTGTCTGTAACCAGTGTTGTCAGTTGTGAAGGCAAGCAAAGTTCCGTCGTCGCTCGGAGCAAAGGCGCCGATGCTCATGAACTTTTGCCCCTTGGCAAGCTCATTTTGATCGAGCACAACTTCTTCAGGAGCCGTTGTGCTGCCGTGTTTACGACAATAGATTGGATACTGCAATCCAGTAACGGTGCGGCTGTAATAGAAGTAGTCGCCAAATTTGTAAGGAACGCTATCGTCGGTCTGTTTAATGTGCGAGAGCATCTCGTTGTAGAGCTTCTCCTGCAACCCAGAAGTATGCTTCATGAGCGAATCAGCGTAATCGTTCTCAGCCTGCAAGTGGGCCATCACCGCTGGATTCGTCTTCTCACGCAGCCAAAAATAATCGTCAACAAGCGTGACGCCGTGAATATTGGTGGTCTTTGGTTTCTTTTCAGTCATAGGTGGTTGTGGTGCGGCTGCCATTCCATCTGTCTGCGCGCTCACCGATGACGCGAACGAGAGCACACAAAAGAACAGAAATACGAGCAGCAAGGCATGTGTTTTGTTCATGGACCTAAACCTTCCTCTCTAAATTTAGCAGCACTCTCCACAAGCGCGCTGGCCACAGACCTGTAACCGGCAGCGAAGCGACTGCTCACTAGAGAGTGATTGAAATCGGCTTTTTATCACCATGGTAATGCTGCGAAATTGTCCACCGGCGCCCGGCCGGTTAATCGTGAACCGTTCAACCACGAGGGGGATTGCCCCACCCCGAGCCTAAATACTTGCCGTTCTCGACGATACAGGGAACAGTGGGATCTCCGCCCGAATACTCAAACATCTCGGCGCGGCGGGCGCGGTCGTTTTGAGCGTCGTAATCGATGAATGCGATACCTTTGGAATTGTAGTAGTCACGCGCCTGCTCACAATAAGGACAGCCCGGTTTTGTGTAGATAACTAAAGCCAACGTTTCTTTACCCCGTTTCTCAGCCAGTAGTGTTGTGCGTGGAAGGAGTTGCGCAAAATCAACTAACAAAACTTACTTACTGCGATTATACTGCCGCTGCCTATGACCGACCAAAGCACTGCCGAGACGGGGCAGGAAATAGCGGCTGATTTACTCGACCCCTACGAGAAGTTAGTTAGTATCGACGTGGTTGGTACTGAAGTCAGCGTCCCGGAAAAGAATCGGTTGCTTCGTTGTTTCCAATACCTGTCGATCAACACGATCTCGTACGGAGATTTTTGTTGGAATGGCGAGTGCACAAACTGCCAAGTCTGGTATCACATGAAAGGCCAGGACGAATCCAGCGATCGCACTGCGCTTTCATGTCGCATTGAATGTGTTGAAGGTATGGTGATTACGAGGTTGAGCAGGTTTATTGAGTTGGAGGGGATTGGGGAGAAGGGGACTTAGGAAGTTGTTGGTCTTTGGTTTTGGGCCTTTGGTTTTGGGTCTTTGGTTTTGGGTCTTTGGTTTTTGGTTCAGTACGACATAGCTTTTCCAAAGACCGAAGGCCCAAAACCAAAGACCTTCTTCTTTAGTAGGGCAGGCTTTCCTGTCTGTCGCTCTTCTCAGGTTCTTCTACTACCGTTTGATTTCCAGAAGGGGTGTGCCTACGTTGGAAAGCGCCTCTTCTCCCTCGTTCCCACTTCTTTCAATCACACGGTCAACAGACAGGAAAGTCTGCCCTACTAGTATTTACTTCCAACAAGCTAAAAACATATCGGACACCCGTTTTATGGTCGGCGCGCGTCGCGTAAATCACGATGGAAATCACGCACGTCGCCACGTCTGTCTCGCCGATCAATTCTTACATCCCGCTGATCGCGATTGATGTCACGCGTGTCCGAACGAATCTCTCGTCGATCCGCCCGTAGCTCTTGCTTGGAAGCGCCTTCACGTCTGTCTTGACGGAGTTCACGAACATCGCCGCGTCTATCTACGATGTCTCCGCGAATGTCACGACGATCGCTACGTAACTCCCTGTTGTCAGCTCGAATCTCATGTCGATCGGCGCGAAGTTCGCGACGTTCCCACTTATCAATGTTTCGACGTTGTGCTGCGGCTGCGCCACACGAGATACAAATCACACCTAACAGCATTAACAAACATCCGAACCTTCTTGCTTTCATTGGTCATTCCTCCGTTTCAATCATCTATTTAGAGTCGGTTTACTGAAACCCTAACGGAGGAGAGCCAACACTCCAAGCAGACGCAAATTGCTGCGTAACGGGTGTGAAGGTCTTTCGTGATTCAGCAACCCTAACTGGAAATGTTAGACGCAAGGAGAAGGTGGAAGGACGAGATTTAGTTACACGACACTTGGGCCTGGAAGCCAAAACACGAAGCACAAAGCTCAAAGCACTTGGATTTAGTACTTCGGCACAGTTGGATCTACTTCGTTTGACCAGCCAATGATTCCGCCTTTGAGGTTCACTAGTTTTCCAGCAAAACCGGATCGAGTTAGAGCGTCAATTGCTCGAGCACTTCGGCCACCCATCTTGCAGTGGACCACTGTCTCGCGATTTGGGTCTATCTCATTCATCCGTTGAAGAACCTGTGCCAACGGTATGTGAATTGAGTTAGGAATTCGCGCAAGTGCGACTTCGTTAGGTTCTCTGACATCGACGATTTGAATGTCATCGCCTTTATCCAAACGTTGTTTTAGTTCAGTTGGTGTGATCTCTTCCATCGTACGCTCCCATATTTTGGATTGCTGAGGGTATCCAAGCATAACTGTTTCTTGCTTCCGAGGAAATCAGTTTGGTTTTCCTCCGTGCTTCCTCTGTGTCTCTGTGGCTCTGTGGTGAATAACGAACGTGGCCAACCACAGAGTCACAGAGACACAGAGGAAGCCCAGAGATCAAAAACCAATTGGAAATCCGCAATCGATCCAACTACACTCTGGGCACACATTCTAAGAAAGGCCCAAGACATGCGATTCGAGTTCTACACCGATGCTATCGACAATGTCCCGAAGTTGTCGGTCGACGGCACAGTTCCAAACAGTATTCACTTCTCACACTGGAATGGGAACGAAACTCCCACTGAATTGAAAGCCGATACATCAACGGAAATCGCGCTTAACCTGGTCACCTCTCCGAACAGAGATGATTTGACCCGGGGTATTGATTTAGTGACCAACAACCACTTCGATACCGATGGGGTGCTTTCTGTTTGGACTGTCATGACGGGCGAACGTGCAGCTCAGTATCGCGATGTGTTGATAGCAGCAGCCGAGGCTGGTGATTTTTCTGAATACTCCAGTGCAGATGGCGTCCGCGTCAGCCTGGCAATCCAGGGCTCGGACCAGGCCATTCCAACCGACGACCAGGGTTCGCCTTTGGTGCGACTGTTGGCAGGAGAAGACGTCAATGATGATGCCCGTTGCTACGAACTGATCATGCCGGAGATCGAACGGGTTCTAACGAACATCAACAACTATGAATCTCTCTGGTTAAACGGATGGAAAAAGATTGTTGAGGCACTGGAGAGCTTTGACCGTGGCTCATCGACGGTATTTGAATTTTCCGAGGCGAAGGTTTCGCTGGTCACACTCTCACCGGAGATCTTTAGCGGCGAGTGGTTCAATCCAACCAGACACTCGGCACCTTACACCGCCATTTCCAAAGTTGCGCAAGGTGAACTTTTTGTCATTGCGATTCCAGCAGCTAACGGCTGGTTTTACCGGATCGACTATCCTTACTACTCGTGGGCCGAGACAGTCGTTCGTCCGAAAATTGGGCGACGCGATCTCAGCAACATTTTACGAAGCCTGAACGACAAGGAGAGAAATCGCGACGGAGTTTGGCAAGCAGACTCGAGAGAAATGACCTCGGCGGCGAAGTATCTTGACGAGAAAAAGAACCTGACTGCTTCCACCCTTACACCTGACGACGTAATCGAAGCATTTACAACGACGGCAACAAAGGTGGCATCGTCACGGACTTGAACCTAACCAGACACAGCGACAACAAAGCGCCAAGTTCTAAGCACAAAAAACATCTCCCATGCATGACGTGATCATTATCGGCGCCGGTCCTGCTGGACTGTCGGCAGCATTTTGGTGCGACGAGCTCGCTCTTGATACTTTGTTACTTGAACGCGCGGCCGAAGTCGGTGGTCAACTTCATTCTGTTTTCAATCCAATCAAAGACTACCTCGGAATCGAAGCCGACAACGGGAAGGCGTTTCTTGAACTGATCTCTCCTCAGCTGCAGAACTCTGACTTCGACCAATGGACGGAAACGTCTATTAAATCCGTTGACCTTCGAGCCAAGACAATCTCACTCGAAAGTGGAGAACAACTGAGATCGCTCGCGATTATCATTGCAACAGGCGTACGTCGAAGAGAGCTTGGCATTGAAGGAGAACACGAATTCGTTGGCAAAGGAATCATCGAATCTGGTTCACGCGATCGCGACCTCTTTGCTGGGCAAGACGTCTGTGTGATCGGCGGTGGTGACGCGGCCGCAGAAAATGCGTTATTGCTAGCCGAAGTCTGTCCAACAGTGACACTGGTACATCGCGGCAAAAAACTTCACGCGCGGCGGGAGTTCGTCGAGAGATTGCAGCCCAATCATGCCATCACGGTTTTCACCGAGTCTGTGGTGACACGCATTATCGGTGACGATCACGTGCAGTCAGTTGAAATTCTCCGGCGGGAAGGGCTCAAGCCATTTCAGCTTGCTGTTCGTGGGGTATTGATTCGGATCGGCGTTGAGCCGAACACTGAGTGGTTCGCAAACCAACTTCAACTCGACTCACAAGGATATGTAGTCACTAACGGTGAACAAGAAACAAGTGTACCTTTCGTCTTTGCGATTGGCGACGTAGCAAATCCTCTGTCGCCAACTATCAGCAGTGCGACAGGTGACGGCGCGACTGCGGCTAAGGTCATAGCGTCAAGACTGAACAAAGGAACACGGTAGTTGCTATGGGCGAAGGCGATCCGTTTTATACAGATGCTCACATTTCAGCTTATCCAGTGGAGTACATCGCCGGGATTGATCTATACAACGCCGGCGAGTTTCATGCTGCGCATGACGTGTGGGAAGAGCGTTGGATGGGCGAAGTCGGCGCTGACGAAAAACTATTTCTGCAGGCGATGATTCAATCGGCGGTTGCTTTCCATCATTTGGACATCGGGAGACCTGGCGCGAGCCGGCAGATGTATCAGCGGGCGAAAGAAAAGTTTTCCAGGTTGGGTAAGAAGGTTTTTATGTCGTTGGATCTTGAGGAGTATCAGGACCAGTTAGACACTGCGCTTTCGTGGCTACTGAGTGTGCCTGATCCACGTGATCATCCGATACCTGAAATTAGACATCCCAAGATCCGGCTCCTGGCAGAGATCGACGACTTTGACTGAGTGCTGGGAGCGAATGCTGGGACCGCAGGCGTCCCCGCCTGCTGCTGTCTTAGAAAGGTCTAAGCTTATTCTTAATTCAATCAAG
>DATEXA010000039.1:0-5022 GCA_035257465.1 Pyrinomonadaceae bacterium
TACGGAAGGGCGTGCTGGTTCCGTCATGTGTGCATACAACAGCATCAATGGACAACCGGCGTGTGTGAATGAATTTCTGTTGATAGACCAGTTGCGCAAGAAGTGGAACTTTCAGGGTTACGTCGTTTCCGATTGCGAAGCTGTCGTAAACATCTTTCGCGATCATCACTTCACGAAAACACGAGCGGAAGCCTCCGCACTCTCATTGCAACGCGGCATGGACAACGAATGCATCGACTTCTCAAAGGTTAAAGACGATCACGACTACAAGCCATATCTCGATGCGTACAAGCAGGGAATTCTGAAAGAGAGTGAGATAGATACAGCCCTGATCCGATTGTTCACAGCGCGAATAAAACTCGGAATGTTCGATCCGCCTGAGTTAGTTCCATATTCGAAGATCGACGAGAAGGAACTTGATAGTGCAGAACACCGCGTGATGGCGCGCGACATTGCTAATAAGTCGATGGTGCTACTGAAAAATGATGGCATCCTCCCACTCAAGAAAGGGCCGCTTAGGATTGCGGTCATTGGACCACTGGCCGATCAGACCAGGTATCTGCTTGGCAACTACACAGGAACTCCAACGCGCACGGTCTCTGTGTTGGAAGGACTCAAAGCGGAGTTTCCGAAAGCCCAGATCAACTTTGTTCCTGGAACAAAGTTTCTTCGTAAGGACGGAGTGGCAGTTCCGTCTTCTGTCTTTACAACTGCAGAAGGGCAGCCGGGGCTCAATCAAGATTTTTCGACAGGGCAGTTGTTCGGAGGAAAGCCGACCGTACTTACGACACGCTCGGTGAGTTCGGTTGATCTGAAGGCCGGTGATGTTCCTTCGGAAGCCGCGAATAAATCGCCATTGTTAGTTCAATGGAACGGGTTCCTCACGCCAAATGAGACGGGAGAATTCGTTATCGGTTTACGTTTTGAAGGTGGCTTCGCACGCGTGCTCGTGGATGGAAAGCAGATCGCGCAGGGGTTTGGCGGACCTGGCCAAGTCGAGTCGAAGGTCGGTCGCGTTCGTCTTGAACAAGGGAAGAAGGTAGAGATCAAAGTGAATTATTCGCTTGCCAATGGAGAGCCGAAACTCGCGCAGTTGATCTGGTCCAAGTATGACACAAAGCCGAGCACCGAGGCTGTCGAAGCGGCAAAGAATTCCGACGTAGTAATCGCTGTCCTTGGTATCACGAGTGAACTCGAAGGTGAAGAGATGCCTGTTGATGAAGAAGGCTTCAAGGGGGGCGACCGAACTAGTCTTGACCTGCCAAAGCCGGAACAGGAGTTACTCGAGGCTGTGTCAGCTACTGGAAAACCAGTTGTCCTTGTTCTTGCGAATGGAAGTGCACTGTCAGTGAAGTGGGCGAAGCAAAATGTGAACGCCATCCTCGAATCCTGGTACGCAGGTGAAGAGGGAGGCGCGGCCATCGCAGAAACGCTCTCCGGAAAAAACAATCCTGCTGGACGTCTTCCGGTTACGTTCTACACAGGCGTCGATCAGTTACCGCCATTTGGAGATTACGCTATGAACAACAGGACGTACCGCTATTTCAAAGGTACGCCGATGTATCCGTTCGGATATGGACTGAGCTATACGACGTTCTCATACAGTAGCCTCACGCTTCCGAAGACTCCGATCAAGGCCGGCGATCCACTCGTCGTAGATGTAACGGTCAAAAACACTGGCAATCGTGAAGGAGACGAAGTAGCCCAGCTCTATCTCAGTTTCCCGAACGTTGCTGGAGCACCGCTGCGTGCGCTGCGTGCATTCAAGCGTGTTCATCTGAAGGCTGGAGAAGCGCAGAAGGTTCGCTTCGAATTGAAAGAACGCGACCTGAGCATGGTGAGTGAAGCAGGTGAACCGATGATTGCCGATGGACAGCATTTAATATCAATCGGGGGAGGCCAACCGGATACTGGTGCCCCGACGATCGCTGGGAAGTTCCAGGTGAAAGGAACAAAGGTACTTCCTGAGTAGTCTTACTATTAGTTGCCGCGGTGCTCCATCTGAACGCTTTTTTGCAAAACCCTGAAGTCTAGCCTGTGATAGTTGACCGGAACTCGGCAAGGAATGAAGAGTGAAAACTCTGATCGCGTCATTGATGAAGTTTGGCAGCTATTTTCTTTTCCTTGTAGCCAGTTCGTCAGCCTGGGCGATTAATGAACCACAGTTCGCCGTTAAAAAGTCTCGGAGAGATTCGAGTGGCGTAACCTTCCAAACACCAGCTGGGGTTATGCGAGTAGAAGTGTGCGGTGACCGCGTTATACATGTAGTCGCCAGCCGCACAGGGGAAATCCCGAATCCTAAGGTGCCGATCGCTACTCAGCCGTGTCAGCCTAACAATTTTCAAGTCAGCGTCGGGAGAAAGGAGGTGAAACTCTCGACAGCAGCGATAACGATCACCGTCGACGTCGCCACAGGTGCACTGAGTTTTTCATCGAGAGACGGAAGACCGTTATTGTCCGAACCAAAAGAAGGAGGCAAGACCTTCGACGTGCCGTCGGTTTTTGAAGCTAAAGCATGGCACGTCCAGCAAACTTTTCTTTCACCCGCTGATGAAGCCATGTACGGACTCGGTCAGCATCAGGAAGGCCTATTCAATCTTCACGGAGTACCCGTTCGACTGAGCCAGGCGAACACAAACATTTCGATTCCGTTTCTCCTATCGAGTAAGGGATACGGCATCCTTTGGAACAACGCCTCGCTCACAGACTTCAACCCGGCTGATCAATTCATTGCTATTAACCCGACTACTGGTAAGGGGACGTTCACTACAGGTGCGAAAGGCGTTTACGGTTTTGTGCTGACAAGTGACAACAAGGATCACCTCCTGCTCCGAGTGAACGGACAACCAGTAATTGATCTGAATAACACGTGGACTCCAACCACCGCTTCGGGAGTCATCGCTCTGGAGGCAAACAAAGAATATGAAGTCTTCGCGCAAGGCGGAAAAGGAGCTGTTCAACTGGCTATGCGGCCGCCACAAACGACGACGACATTTCGTTCCGAGGTCGGACAGGCCGTCGACTACTACTTCTTCTATGGGCCTGAGTTGAACCGAGTCATCGCGAATTACCGGCATCTCACGGGCGAGGCGCCTCTGTTTCCAAAGTGGGCGTATGGATATTGGCAGTGTAGAGAACGGTATCACAGTCAAGAAGAGATTCTGGATACTGCGGCCGAGTTTCGAAAGCGAAAGATTCCGGTTGATGTACTCGTGCAGGACTGGCTCTACTGGGGCAAGTATGGATGGAACGCGATCAAGTTTGACGAAGAGCGTTATCCGCGACCAAAAGAGATGGTGGATCAAATTCACGAGAAAGATCTACACATGTTGATTTCCGTGTGGTCAAAGTTTGGTGAGAACACAGACGTTTACAAAAGAATGGCCGGCAAGTCGCTCCTCATTCCGGGCGACACGTGGATGGACTTCTTCAATCCGCAGGCTCGAACAGCGTTCTGGACGGAACTCAAAAACGGAATCTTCGAAAAAGGTATGGACGGCTGGTGGTTGGACGCCTCCGAGCCGGAGTATGACGCGCTCAAGGGTAAGCAGACTTTCCTTGGCGACGGTGAGTCTTTGCGCAACGCTTACCCGCTGTATGTTACCCAGGCGATGTACGAGGGCCAGCGTGCGACGACAGATCGTAAACGAGTAGTGATCCTCACGCGCTCTGCCTTTGCAGGGCAACAAAGGTATGGTGCAGCCTCATGGTCAGGGGACATAAGTGCGAACTGGATCACTTTGCAGCGGCAGATTCCTGCGGGACTGAGCTTCAGCATGTCGGGAATTCCTTACTGGACCACCGACGTTGGCGGCTTCTTTCGTCCGAAGGATCAATATACATCGGAGGCTTACCACGAGCTGCTCATTCGCTGGTTTGAGTACGGCGCATTCTGTCCAATCTTTCGCGTTCATGGATACCAGTCTAAAGCTGAGATCTGGAATTACGGTCAACAAGTCGAAGACATTCTCAGGCAGTACGATGATCTTCGTTATCGCTTAATGCCTTACATCTATTCAGCTGCGTGGCGCGTGTCGAAAAATGGAGAAACGCTGATGCGTTCGCTCCCGCTTGAGTTCACGTCTGATAAGTTAGCGAGTCAGATTTCAGATCAGTTTATGTTTGGCGAAGCTTTGCTGATCAATCCGGTAACAAGCGAGGGAGCGAAGGAGCGAACGCTTTACCTTCCCGCTGGCCAGGATTGGATCGATTTCTGGACTGGCAAACGAGTGCGTGGCGGTCAGAGCCTCAATGCCGAAGCCCCACTTAACAGGATTCCCATCTATGCGAGGGCTGGCTCGATCATTCCTTTCGGTCCACACGTCGAATCTACCTCCGCAAAGCCGAACCCGATCGAACTTCGCATCTACGCAGGCGCTCCGGGCAAGTTCACACTCTACGAAGATGAAGGCGACAGTTACGACTACGAGCGTGGTGCATACTCTGAAATTCCGATCCAATGGGACGACAGAGCCGGTCGGCTCACAATAGGAAACCGTCGCGGAAGATTCCCAGGTATGCTGGATCGCAGAATGTTTCGAGTGGTTGTCGTTAGAGATGAACGTGGGACGGGAGTGGCGTCGAGTTCAGAACCTGACGCAACCATCGACTATGCGGGGAAAACTATATCGGTGAATCTTCGATCTCGACCGTAACATACTCTAACGATCAACGTTCTCGAGCACCCAAATTCCTCCTGATGTTTCCATCATCGGAAGAATGATCCGGTCTGATGTCAAAGCCATTTCCAGCTGGATAATATTGGGGATGATCATCTGCGTTGTGGTCTCGAAGTCAGTCACCCGCGTAGGTTGGTCCAATGGCTTTCCGCTCGCTGGATCAAACCGAACTTTCCAGACATTGAAGAAACCCGTGCGGTTGGAAACAAAGTAGATCGCCTTGCCGTCAGGCGACCAGCGCGGCTTGTCGTCCCAATAGCGGCCTTCAGTTAGTTTTATCCATTCCCCTCCTGATGACGAGACTACGTACACCGTGGAAACTGATGGATCCGTAGCGTTGAAT
>DATEXA010000040.1:0-6964 GCA_035257465.1 Pyrinomonadaceae bacterium
ACGATCACGACAATCGCCAGCAGCGCCACTCCAGATACCGCTATGATGATCTTCTTTTTACGAGTCAATGCCATGTTTTCTTCCTTAGTTCGGGGGCTTAAATTCTTTAATGAGTACGAGGTAGTGGCTTTCAGCAGGGAAACCGATACGCTCGAAGTAGCTTCTACGTCAAAACTTATCAAACTGTTTCAATTAACGGCAAACAAGGACTGCATTTAGAAGCGGAAATTAGACCTTGAGTTTGTTACAGATTGCCAGTCTAGTGCCTGCGGGTCAAATGCTGATAACAGAAGAAAGTAGGGCGTTGGCGCACTAATTCGTTTCGCGCTAAAATAGCTTGCCTTCAAACGCTCTTCTAGCGAAATCGACCCCAGTAATCAACGATGAGCGCGGCTTGAGATTAACAACTGATGATTACTTGCGATCGGTGTAAAACCGAAAACCTCGATGGCTCTCAATACTGCGATGAGTGTGGCGCACCGCTTAGGCCAAATGGAGGACCGCGGCCCAGCCACAAGTTGAACAACGGCGATGGACAAAACGGCTCACGTATTCCAGTTCCTGGCCATCGTCCGGAATTTGCCGGAGGTCATATATCGGCAAACATGAGTCTGAATTCACTGAAATCACCAGCAAAACCGCACGCCAGATTGGTGATTGAAAAGGGGCGCTCAAGCGGCAAACAGTTTATGTTGAGCGACCTGGAGGCTCACATCGGTCGTTGGGATGCGGACGGTGGGATTTTCCCAGACGTGGATCTTGATACCGATGATCCTGAGGCAAAGGTTTCCCGCCGCCACGCCAGGATTACGCTGACAAATGGACAGTATTTTCTCGAAGATCTCGGTTCAACTAACGGCACCTTTATAAACCGGGGCAAACGTCTAGCCCCAGGTCAGCGTCAGGCACTGTGCGATGGTGATGAAATCATAGTGGGAAAGACATTCTTGCGTTTTCACATCGTGAAATAGATCCCGACCTGGAGCGTCTTCGTTCAGGAAGCCAGACGCCAACTACTTACAAGGCGATTCTCAACCAATGCCAGAGTGCACGGAATGCGGCGCACACGTCGCAACAGGTGAAAACTTCTGCGGTAACTGTGGATCGCAGATCCCTCCCGCGTCCGCGGAATTAAAGACCATTGCCGCGACGCTCGAAGAGGTTGAGGCAACAGAAGCCGCGGAACAACCAACGCCGGTTGAGGAACAGCCGGTTGAGGAAGAGGTGGTTGAGGAAGGGTCGGTTGGGGAACAGGTGGTTGGAGAAGAGGTGGTTGGGGAAGCGGCGGGTGAAGAAGTCACAGCTGTGGAATCGCCTGCGGAGAAATTAGAAGCTAAGGAAATCTCTGTTGAAGAATCCTCTGTTTCTACCTCAGCCCCAGAAGTAAACAGCGCTCCACCTTCAGAAATCAGTTCCGACTCCATCAGTCCCCCACCTCCACCAATCAGTTCCGACTCGCTCGGCGGTTCGTCCACTGGCGACGTGCGGGTGCATGCGACGAGCGCTACGCCAAAGAAGGGAACCACTGGCGGCCACCAACCTGGGGTCAAGCAACTTGAAACGGCCAGAGTTCTAAACGGCCGCTACGAGATAGTTCGACGGATTGGTGGCGGCGGAATGGGTGCGGTTTATCTGGCAAAGGATCGAAACCTGGGTGATGCTCCTCGTGCTGTTAAAGAGATGGTGGAGTCGCATCTGGATCCGGCCCAGCACGAAAAAGCAATTGGAGACTTCAAGCGCGAGTCGTTGCTGCTGACCTCCCTTGAGCATCCGTCGATACCCACAATCTACGACTATTTCTACGACGATGCGATAAGTCGTTTTTATCTGGTAATGAAATACATTTCGGGTGGCGATCTGGCGTCCCGAATGCGCGCTGCGTTGAATGGCAGGATTGATGAGAAGACTGTAACTGATTGGGGAATGCAGGTCGCCGACGTGCTGGAGTATCTACACTCTCGACCGAAACCGATCATCTATCGTGATCTCAAGCCCGCTAACCTGATGATCGACGGTAACACTAGCCGCGTGATGCTTATCGATTTTGGTATTGCCCGGTGGGTTTCTCAACAGGAGAAGGGTGTCACGGCCGTCGGTACTATGGGTTATGCACCACCGGAACTTTTTAGCGGACGAGTGGTGCCAGCTTCGGACGTTTATAGTCTCGGAGCGACGATGTTTCACCTGCTGACCGGTTCGGATCCTCAGGACAACCCGCTCCTGATATTTGATTTTGCGAAGAACCCGCGGCCGCGCCAGATCGCTCCATCGTTGTCGACTGAGATGGAGCAAATCTTGATGCGCGCGGTAGAGTACAGGCCCGAGGATCGTTTTCACACCGCCGGTGAGATGC
Organism: Pyrinomonadaceae bacterium; assembly: GCA_035257465.1. Taxonomy (GTDB): domain Bacteria; phylum Acidobacteriota; class Blastocatellia; order Pyrinomonadales; family Pyrinomonadaceae; genus PSRF01. The sequence continues at coordinate 2,354 of DATEXA010000040.1, forward strand.
GAAACGAACTTGCCACGCATCTCGAGAAGTTGATGTCGGGACGCGTGAGTTATGGAATGCCTGGGCCACAACTCGGCGGTGAGACCGCTCAAGTTCTTACCGTGTACTGTGGTTTCTGCGGTGGGCGAATTGCCGCCGACGATGTTTTCTGTGCACATTGTGGAGCGCGCCAACCGTTGGCGGGAGTCGTTTCCAGTTCTTTGCTGCCCGCATCGCGACCGACTGCGAAGTTGGTTGTTGCCGGAACCACAGAGCTGGACGCTTCGTTCATCTTGCAGAAAGAAAGTAATCTTCTCGGGCGGACCGATCCGCATTCCAATATATTTCCTGAGATCGACCTTTCCCGATTTGATCCGGAAACAAAAGTTTCACGTCGCCATGCTCGAATCTGGCTGGAGGGCGAGACGTTTCTTGTCGAGGATCTCGGCTCAGTCAATGGGACAGTTATTAATGACTCGGTTCGACTGGCCCCGCGGCAACCGCGCGTACTGGACAGTGGCGACAAGTTGCGGGTTGGCGAAACGACATTACACTTTTTAGTGGGTTGAGGTTTTCCACCGATGCGTTCAGCTTCGTTCTTCGATTCGTGTACGAATCACCATTGACGAAGACCAGAGACCAAAGCCCAAAAACCGAAGACCAAAGTACCAAGCTCTACGTACAAACTTCGCGATTATCCTGTAGACTTTCTTAATGACCGCTGCCCAAGGTTTGACACGCCCACAAGTTAGAAGTCGTGCCGCGCGAAAAGGTGGTCAACGACTTCGAGCACCATTCTCGCTTCGCTGTGGCGCCCTTCTGATCGACTACATTGCTTTGGCGGCGATTGTCGTCTTCGCTACTCTCATCGCCCGGATGCTCGGAGGCGGCGCTCGCAGCGCAGGCAATTCAGCTCAAACCATCGGGATTGTTATCACGATTTTTGTTGCCTTGCTTAACCTGGGTCTCTTGCCAGGTCTAACCGGATTGACGCTTGGCAAGTGGGCAACCGGGTTGCGCATCGAAAGAAACGACGGCGCTGATGTAAGCATTCCGCGGGCCCTCTTGCGACATTTTGTCGGGTATCCGCTGTCGTTTTTACTTTTTGGTATCGGCTTTCTCATGGCGGCAGTAACCGTGCGCGGACGTGGGTTGCACGATATTATTGCCGGCACCGTTGTTGTTCGTGAAGGATCGTTCTAACCGTCGTCGCCCAGAGTCTTCAAAAATGTCAGAACTGATAGTCAAATATCCCGATCGGGCCCCAGATCATTTTCCACTTGGGCGCTTGCGCATAACCATCGGTCGCTCCGCTCGAAACGATCTCTGTATTCCTGATCCATTTGCATCGCGTGTGCACGCTGAGGTGCGTCGTGAAGGCGACGAATACGTGCTGCAGGATCTGGGTTCAGCCAACGGCACTCTGTACAACGGCGCCACGGTCCAGGGCGTGATTCCATTGACTGGCGGCGGCAGAATACAGATCGGCGAAACTGAAATCATTTTTGACGACGGCACCTATAACTCAAGCATGGGTGCCACAATGATCACTGACAATTCAGATGCCTCACTTCCGGAGGCGACGATCGCACTCGCGTCGGGAGATCGAACGACTTCCGGCCTGCTTGAAGCGATTGAGGGTGCACGTACAAAGCCCGAAGAGATTGGAATTATTTCGGGCGCAAAAAACGCCGCCGCGGCTGCCACCGCGAAACATGGAGATCTGCTGGCTTTAATCAGCAAAGTCGGAATTACTCTACTTGCTTCGGCCACGCTTAATGAAACTCTCGAACAGATCGTGTCGCTCGTGTTTGAAGCAGTTCCGGCAGATCGTTGTCTCATCATGATGCGCGACGAGACCGGCGCAGATTTGCGTGTAGCGGTGGCGCGTTTGCGAGATCGAGTGGGTGAGGTTGGAGAAATTCGTGTCAGCCGCAATGTACTTGATGAAGTTGTTATTCGCGGCAAATCCGTACTCACGTCCGATGCTCAACATGATCCACGCTTCGCAAGTGGCACTGTTGTCCTGCAAGGCGTGAGGTCCGTTTTGGCTGTGCCCCTGGGAGTTGCCGAAAAGGTTTTCGGAATCATCTACGCGGATTCGCCGATCGCTGAAGGCCGGTTTACTGAAGATCACTTGAAGGTCCTAACGACGTTGGCTTCCGTAGCTGCCATCAGAGTAGAGAATGCACGACTCGTAGAAGAGCGACTGGAACGGGAGCGTCTTGAGCGCGAACTCGCACTTGCCAGTGAAATTCAACAGCGCTTTCAACCAACTGCACCTCCAATTGTTCCCGGCTATGAACTCCAGGGAATCAGTTTCCCTTGCTACGAAATAGGCGGCGATTACTACGACTTTATCCAACGAGACGACGGCAGGTTGGTTATTGCACTGGGCGATGTGTCAGGCAAGGGAACTGCTGCGGCCTTGTTGATGTCGTCGCTTCATGCTGCGGTTCACGCGCAAGCAGGATCACATGACTCGTTGGTCGACACGATTTCGGCCGTGAATAGATATTTGGCTGACAATATTCCAGCCAACAGGTTTGTCACCCTCTTCTACGCCGAACTCGAGCCGGAGTCCGGAGCCTTGTCGTTCCTGAATGCCGGACACAATCCGCCTCTAATCGTTCACTCCGCAGGCACCGTTGAACAACTTGCGTCTGGCGGACTGCCGCTGGGTATCAAGCGCGATGCTGATTACAGGGAAGGCAGAACCCAGTTGCAGCATGGCGATGTGCTGGTTATTTACTCGGATGGAGTGACTGAAGCCGTTAGCCCTTCAGGAGAAGAGTTTGGTCCGACAAGACTCTATGAGGTGGTGTCTCGCAATATTGAGTCGTCTGCTTCCGGTATTCGCGATCGGATCGAATCATCCTTAACAAAGTTCTCGCAAGGCACGAGCGCCGCTGATGACATCACGCTGGTGATCGTGAAGCGTCAGGCAGAAGCGAGACTCTCCGCGGTTAGTCATTGACGCCGAATTCGAGGAACTTGTATTTCCCATCCGCGTCTTTGCCAAAGTAGAAGATTAACTCGCCACAAAAAACGTCGTAGTTTTCACCTTCCTTTGTTGGTTTGGCCGTTGCGATACAACTGCGAATCTTTCTCGTAAACAGCTGAGCGTAGATCTTCACGAAGCCGGCCCGATCGCGCTCCTTACTTTCGTACAGAAATGGCAGCTTAGTTAAATCAGCAACAGCTTCTTTATCATTCCGAGCGACCGCTGCTTTGAAAGTCTTCCAGAACCCGCTAAATGTTTCGGGACTCGTTGAGGTTTGGCCTTTTGCCGAACACAGGAGGACAAGCAGAAGGAGGACAATTGCGAATTTTGGCTTCATAGTTTATTTCCTAGAGATTGTTGACGAGATCTCACAGTGCTCAACAGGTGAAGCAACACGCCAGTAGCAACCAGATATATTCCCTTCTTGGTAACAGGCGCATATAAACCCGAGAGGGTGGGTTCATAAAAGAACGCAACCAAAAAGAGCACAGCAGCGATGGTTATTAGCAGTGAGCCGGCCCACTGTAACGTGCGTCGTATCGTGTCAGTCTGATATTGCATATAGCTTCCGATTCCAAGGTGCAGCAACCCGGTCAACAAGATGTATATGTGGCGTGATCGATAAAGCATCCGAGGACCGTCTGGCATTCCTTGCAGATGATGCAGAACTCGATCCATGTATTGTCCGGTAAGGACAAACAGGGCGAAGAGCAGCAGTCCGAAGATTAGATGGAAACGCTTCAAGCTTTCCTCATTCACACTCGACTGGGCCGGGACTACTGCACCGAAGGATCAATCAAATAACGCATGATTGGTCTTGAACGTGAACGACGTACAACCTCTTCGAACCCTGCGGCAAGAAATGCCGAAGGCACACCGTGCCAGAGAAATGCGTCGGCCATCTTTGTCGATGCTGGTTCCACTGGATAACCTTCGACAATCTTTGCCCCACGCCGGGCAGCGAATTCAACGGCAGCGCGAAGCAATATGGATGAAACGCCCTGGCGGCGATATTCCTTTCGCACAAATAAACAGGACACGGACCAGACGGGTTTGTCGTCTACCGGTCTGAGTATTCGCGAACGTTCGAGCCCTATGTAAACATCGCGTGGGGCCACCGCACACCAGCCAAGAGGTTCTTTCCCACGGTAAGCAATGATGCCTGGTTTCTCGTCATTCGTGACGATCTTCTGAAAAGCTCGCTTGTTTTTCCCACCCTTGTTTGCTTCATATTGTTTGCGGGGGACGCGCCAAAACATACACCAGCATCCGCCACACGCACCACGTTCACCAAAGAGTAGTTCAATGTCAGTCCAACGTGACTTTGTAGCGGGATGAGTTTTAATGCGTGAGAGGCTCACTTGAAGTGTCGGCAAATGCGAAAACGAAACCCTAAGTTGCTGACACGAGCGTAAACCATATCGCAAGTCTTTCCACTAGTGATTTCGTGAAAGGGGCGCCCTACAAATTATCACGTTTCAATCGCTGACTTTTCCTTGCAATAGACCTTCTGATTTCAAAGTCTGCGGACCGCTCTCGTTGCAAATTGCAAAGGATGGACCTTCGTACATTGTCACGCCGGCAAATTCGCCCTTTGCATTGAGAATATAGAAATTGATGCTGAAGTT
>DATEXA010000041.1:0-14209 GCA_035257465.1 Pyrinomonadaceae bacterium
CAAGCCCTCCTTAACAGTCGGGCTACTGCCCCGGGCTTACTGCCTCGGGCTACTGTCCAGAAGCTTTTATCCGTGTAAGATACGCAGCCGTGAGTAAACCTGAATCTTTCCAAACAAGTCTCGCGCCACCTCTGGGCGACATGAACAAGGAAGAGTTTCGTCGCTTCGGCCATGAACTCATTGATTGGATTGCAGAGTACTTCGACAAGATCGAGGAACTGCCTGTCCTGGCGTCCATCGAACCTGGTGATCTTAAAGCGCAACTACCAAGCTCGCCTCCGCAACAGGGCGAACCGATGGAGAAGATCATTGCTGATATCGATCAACTCGTTGTTCCAGCCTTAACGCATTGGTGCCATCCTTCTTTCTTTGCTTATTTCGCAACTTCGACTTCAGGGCCGGGAATTCTGGGTGAACTACTCACGGCGGCGTTCGACAACAAAGCGATGCTGTGGCGAACATCGCCGGCTTCAACTGAGCTGGAGGAAGTTACTCTCGACTGGTTACGCCAGATGATGGGCCTCGACCCAGGCATGACAGGAATCATCTACGACACCGCGTCGGTCTCCAGCATGCACGCGATTGCAGCTGCACGCGAAGGTGTTGAGCGACGTGTTCGTGAAGAAGGCATGAGCGGAAGACCGGATCTGCCACTGCTTCGAGTCTATGTGTCCGAACATGCCCATTCTTCGATCGAGAAAGGCATCATCACGCTTGGCCTTGGTCAACGAGGAATGCGAAAGATTCCCACTGACAGCGAGTTTCGCATGGATGCGAAAGCTCTTGCAGCAGCCATCGAAGAAGACAAGCGCGCTGGATATATTCCGTTCTGTATCGTAGCCACCGTCGGCACTACTTCAACGACGAGCATTGATCCGATAGCTGAGATCATTCCAATCGGTGAAGAACATGCCATGTGGTTGCACGTCGACGCAGCTTATGCGGGCTCGGCGGCCATTGTTCCCGAGCTGCGCCACATTTTGGATGGTTGTGAGCGAGCTGATTCGCTCGTGGTGAATCCACACAAATGGTTGTTCACTCCGTTTGACCTCTCAGTTCTTTACACACGTCACATGGATCTGCTGCGACGGGCGTTCTCACTTGTTCCGGAGTATCTCCGGACGCCGGAACAGGAAAAAGTTAGAAGCGGGTCTGACTACGGGATTCAGCTCGGGCGCAGGTTTCGAGCACTGAAGCTGTGGATGGTCATTCGTTATTTTGGACACGAAGGACTGGCCGCCAGAATCCGAGAACACTGTCGATTGGCAAAGTTGTTTGCGTCGTGGGTTGAAGAATCTGCTGATTGGGAGTTGCTGGCTCCTACTCCGCTTGCGTTGATTTGTTTTCGCGCGTGTCCGAAGCGTGAAGGCGAAAGCGAAGAGGTTCGTGCAAAACGTTTAGATGTTCTGAACGAAGCGATCATGCACGGAGTGAACGCGACGGGAAAAGCTCTGTTCTCTCATACGAAGCTCAACGATAAACTTACTCTGCGATTGTCGATCGGAAACATCCGTACGACTGAAGCTCATGTCAGGCGAGTTTGGGAGTTGATGAATGAGCAATTGCAGTTGTTGCATTAGTCGAGGCTGTGTCCGATTTGCTTCAGCTTGTCGGGTTGTTGTTTCGGGTCTCGGGAGCACGACAAGCTAAAGCATATCGAACATGTTCGAGACCGTTCTTGTTAACTCTTTGCTATCGGAGAATTGAAATGAAACTAGTTCGCATCACGTTTCAAGTGAATCTCATGTTGTTGCTCATGTGCGTTGCCGCACTTCCACAGACTGGCTCTTCCAAACAGTTCAGCAAAGATGGTCTTACTTTTGACTATCCCGGCGATTGGGTGATTCAGGACGATAGTAATAAGGATGGCCAGTCACTGACACTTGCACGTGCCGATCTCGACGTCTCCATCAATGTCTTCGTGCATCGCGGACGAATTACTGCAGACAAACTTCCAGACGCGAAGAAGGCTTTTATAGATCCCTACGTGGATGCCCGGGTGAAACAGTTCATTCAGATGGGGACGACACCTCAACAGGCACCTGGCACTTCGGATATTGCCGGACAGAAAGCCGATGGAGTTGCAATTACAGCGAGTCTTGGTGGTGTTCCCGGATCTGCAAAGATCTACTGGACGTTGGTTGGAGATAGAGTTGTTTTGCTTACTTACTTCGGTCCCGACAAGCAGCAAAAGCAGTTTGCCAGTGTCTGGGATACGGTCCGAAATAGCATCAAGATCGAAGCAGCGCCGAAAGCCAAACCAAAGCAGTAAAAATGTCATCCGCAGATGTCCGATAAGCTTCAGCTTGTCGGTTAAGTCTTAAATTCGCATGGTTGTAAAAAGCACCGGCCTTACGAGACCGACAAGCTGATGAAGCTTATCGGACATGACACAATGACCCACAGGTTCCTTTCAAATCTTGCATTCACAGTCGCGTTGGTTTGGCTTGTTGGCACTCACAGTGTCAATGCACAGCAACGTCGTCCCATGACGCCTGCTGACATTCTTCGTGTTGGGACTGTGAGCGATGCGCAAATCTCTCCAAACGGTTCATGGATTGTTTACACCGTCTCGACAGTCGCCGACGACAAGACAATCAACACTCTCTGGCTTGTGAGCGCCGGGAGTGCATCCACTTCTTATTCAACCACTCCACAGCAACCTGGCCGTCGGGCCGCGCCTTACGTTGACTGGCCTGACATTAGGTCGAACGCTGCCCCGTTGTTGCCTGTCGGTTGGAACGTGTCAACAGCTCGCTGGTCTCCCGACGGCTCCATGATCGCTTTCATTTCGAATCACGAGGAGCAGGAGGGATTGTGGACGGTCAAGTTAGATAAGCGCGAACCTCGCTTCGTAACCGGAGTCCAGTCAACGAACTTCTTCATTACCTATGCAGGCGAATCGTTTTCCTGGTCGCCTGACTCCAAAAGGATCGCGTTCATCTCGGCCACACCCGAGACGGTCGGCGATGTTTCAGCGGGACGTCGCACAGACGATCCTCGAGTCATAGATAGAATCCAGTACAAGTCGAGAACGTCGCTATCTGATAACAAACGCTCACATGTCTGGATTGTTGATGTTGAGAGACCTGAAGCACGGCAATTGACTTCAGGTGCGTTTTACGATCACGCGGTGAGCTTTAGCCCGCGAGGCGACGAGATCGTTTTTCTTTCCAACCACGAAGACGATCCAGACGCAAACAACAACTCCGATATTTTTGCAGTCGACATCGGTGGCCAGGTACGTCGGATTACGGAGACCAAGGGTTGTGAATACGATCCGGTTTGGTCGCCTGATGGAAAATGGATCGCCTACACAGCTACGAAGCGTGACCTTACGACGATCGACAGTGTCGCCGAAGATACGCACGTCTGGGTTATTCCAGCATCGGGCGGGGCGGGAAGAGATGTCAGCCGAGATCAAGATCGCAGAGTTCGCGACCCTCAATGGTCGCCTGACAGTCGATCGATATTCTTTCTGGCGGGTGATCGGGGATACACAACGATCTTTCGCACAGGCGTCGATGGCGGAAAGATCAGTCGGTTCTCACTGTTTGTTTTCGAAGGTGAGTTAGGCGGTGTCTTCGACATTGAAGACTCTAAATTCCGAGTCGATACAAACTCCGCTGCAACCCTCGCTGCTCCATTTCAAATAACAGGCTTTAGTGTTAATCGTCGATCTCGATCCGATATCGAAACATCGCTGCCTCTTGTCTTCACTATGGGCACCGCAATCCGTCCGGCGGAAGTGTGGTCTGCAGTGGGGAGTGGCCAGCCACTACAGAGGCTCAGTGGGCATAACGATTCGTTTGTGAAGTCGGTACGGTTTGTCGTGCCGGAGGAATTTACATTCCCCAGTTTCGATGGCACGACGATTCAAGGTTGGATCATGAGACCTCCAGGTTGTCATGACGATCGAAAGTGCGCCCTGGTTCTCAACATCCATGGTGGACCGCATGGAATGTACGGCTGGTCATTCAATCCAAACTTTCAGACTTTCGTTAGTCGCAACCTCGCGGTGCTTTACTTGAACCCGCGCGGATCGAGTGGGTACGGCCAGAAATTTTCTGATGGAACAATCAACGAATGGGGTGGTGGCGACTATAAAGATCTAATGCTCGGAGTTGATGAAGCACTCCGTCGCTACTCGTGGATCGATGGCAATCGATTAGGAGTGACCGGTGGTAGCTACGGCGGCTTTATGACAAATTGGGTTATCACTCAAACGCCGCGCTTCAGAGCCGCAGTGGCTGCCGCCAGCGTCAGCAATCTCATCAGCTTCTACTCCACATCACTCTATCAGGATCTTGTGCACGCCGAGTTCGGCGGCTTTCCGTGGGATAACTACGAGCTGCTGTGGCAGTGGTCGCCACTCCGCTACGTGCGACAGGTACAAACACCAACGTTGTTCATTCATGGCGAAAACGACAACGATGTGCACATAACTCAGGCAGAGGAAATGTACATGGCTCTGAAGCGAAGAGGGGTCGACTCAGTGTTTGTTCGATACTCGAGGGAAGGACATGGGCTGCGTGAACCAAAACATCGAGTCGATGCGCTTGAGCGTACGATTGCATGGTTCGAACGTTACCTGAAGTAACCATGACGAACAAAAAGCAACTAAAGAAGGATTATCAACTCGCGAAGCGACCGCTTGGAGTCTTCCTAATCAGAAACACGACGAACGACAAGGTTTTCGTCGGTGCAGGCCTGGACATTCAAGGAATAATTAATCGACACAAGTTTGCGCTGTCAGCTGGCGGACACAACAGTAAAGAGCTGCAGAAGGACTGGAACGAGTTAGGTGCTGACAAGTTCGATTTTGAGATCCTCGATCAGATGGAGCCATTGGATACTCCAGGATTCGACGCTCGTCGCGAGTTGAAATTCATGGAAGAAATGTGGCTTGAGAAGCTCAACCCCTACGGAGAGCGAGGTTATAACGAAAAGAAACTGACAAGGGACGAACGATTGAAAAGAATTGCTGACAATCGAAGAAGCTGAAGGTCGGATTTCTCTGCGTTACCTCTGTGTTCTCTGCGCTTCCGCGGTTAAATGTGGCTGAAGAAGTTCACCGCCGAGACAGAGGTAACGCAGGGGACTAGAGACTGCTTTCGCTCAACAACAACTTTTCTCACACACTTCACATCGCTGCGGGGTTAACACCTGAGAGACCCTGGCAACTCCAAACACAAATCGGAGAACTCAAAATGCGCAAAATCCTTGTATCTCTGGCAATGATTCTGCTCATAGCGCTGGCAACTGTCGCCCAGGAGATCAGTACGGCCGTCGTCGACAAGACCGAAGTAGAGAAATGGCGCGCTGACTTGCACTTCATGGCCGAGCAGATGCCGAAGTATCACAGGAATCTGTTCCACACGATGACTCGCGAGCAGTTCACCTCGGCGATCGAAGATCTCGATCGCCGAATTCCAGGTCTGGCTCGGCATCAAATCATCGTGGAGATAGCGCGCATCGTCGCACTTGTGGGTGACGGGCACACCAACGTCGCGCCCACACGTGATCCAAAGATTGGTTTTCACACTTTGCCAATCAAGCTTTACTTCTTTGACGACGGCCTGTTCGTCCGAGCAGCTACAAAAGAACATGCGGATCTTGTTGGCGCGTCAGTTGTGCAGATTGGAAATGTGCCCGTCGCGAAGGCTTACGATTCAGTCAAGCAGCTGATAGGACGAGATAATGAGATGGATCTTAAGTTCTTCGCGCCGTTTCTAATGACGATGCCCGAGGTCCTGCATGCGCTCAATCTCAGTTCGACACCAAATGAAGCCACGTTTGGGTTTCAGAAGAACGGTCAACAGCAAACAGTCAAACTCGGCAACGCCGGGCCTGTGCAACTGATGCCGCCAGACACAGACCTCAGCTGGGCCCCGCAGCCTGGTTGGGTTGATGCTCGCGACAGTGCAAAGCAAGCTGCACCTTTGTGGTTGAAGGACCCTCAAAACAAATTTTGGTTGCAGGACCTTCCTGACAAACGAGCCGTCTATGTTCAGCTGAACCAGATCGGCAACAAGGACGATGAGACAATGGAGTCGTTTTCGAAGCGACTCCTGGAACTCGTCGATTCGAAACCTGTGGACCGTCTCGTTTTGGATTTGCGACTGAACCGTGGTGGGAACGGTGAATTCAATCGGCCGATCATCCGAGCGTTGATAAAAGCAAACAAGATAGATGAAAAGGGAAAACTCTTCGTGCTCGTTGGACGAAGCACTTGGTCGGCAGCACAGTTTCTCGTTAATAACCTGGAAGACTATACAGAAGCGATTTTTGTCGGTGAGCCAACAGGAGGGAAGCGCAACTCATATGGCGATTCGCGGCGAATCACTTTGCCTAACAGTGGCATCACTGTTCGCGTCTCAACTCTATGGTGGCAAGAAGACGAAAGAGATCATCGTCGGTGGAAGGCCCCGGAGTTAGCAGCAGACTTGAAGTTCGACGATTATCGAAACAACGTCGATCCCGCACTTAAAATCGCGCTCGAATACGTACCATCGAAGTCGCTGAGTGAATTACTGACTGAGGCTGTGTCAGCCAACAACGCGACGCTTGCAGTTGAACGCTTTCAGCAATGGCTTGCAAGTCCGGTTAACCGGTATGCGAACGGCGAAGAGCAGGTCAACAGATTGGGATACGAACTCCTGGGCAAGAAGCAGATTGATCAGGCGATAGAAGTCTTCAAGCTCAACACACAGCAGTATCCTGAATCGTCAAACAGTTTCGACAGTCTGGGCGATGGCTATGTGGCACGCGGAAACAACGACCTGGCAATGAGGAGTTATCAGCGAGCTCTGGAACTAGATCCTGGAAATGCCTCTGCAAAAGAATCGCTGGAGAAATTGCTGAACACCAAACCCAAAAACGAATAGCGAACCAAAACTAAACGGCCACTGAGTGCCGCCCAACGAATTAGGGCACCTAACAAGCAAATGGCGGAAGTGAAGATCACTTCCGCCATTCTCTATTCGACTCGTCTCTGGCGAGAGTTAGTAACCTCGATACCCGTCAGCGTAACCAGTTTGGAAACCCTGGCGGAAGTACGTCTGATACAAACCTCGATCACCTAAACGTGAACTGTAGTCTTTCGAAGCCCGCTGATATGAACTCGAATCACGGAATTCAAATCTGCGATTGTGATTCCGGTCATCACGTCCAGCCTTCATGCCTTCATTGTATCCGGCATTCAACGCAGTCTGACGAAGGTTGTATGACCCACCGTAATCCGGGTAATTATCGTTAGTACGACCGCGCGTGTTACGCCAATCATCGGCACGTTGTGTTTGGTCCCTATAATCCCGATCGCGTCGATAGCGATCATTAGGGTACTGTGGATACTGCGCATTCGCAGTCAGATTCGCGGAGAGACCGATCCCAAACAACAATGCTAACGCGAATAAGGTACCTGCAAGTTTGTTTTTGAAGTCGATCAATTTCATCTGATAAGCCTCCTTCATACAAACTTACATTTGGCAACAGTCATGCCGTCACGAAAATGGCGATATACGCGGATTTTAAGTAAAGACAATGCACCGATTCATACCAAATGGTGTTGGGATAGACGACATAGGAGAGAATTATTGATTGCATTTAGATTGTATTTGGTCTTTGGTCTACGGCCTTTATAGCCGGGGCTTGGTATATTACCGACCAGCTAGACCAGCAGACGTCTGCGCCGGCGAAGGATTCTTGAGGTAAGTCAGGCCTTTACTCTTCTGACTGTGAAACAGAATTTACAAAACTTGCGCGAGTTGGGAATGCGTTGCGTGCGGCTTAAATGTCCGTCGTGCGGTCAATCCTCCATTGTTGAGCGACCATTCCACATCCGACACCATTGTCATACCTGTCAATCACTATTCAAGAGGGAAGAAGGATTTTTCGTTGGCGCCATTCTAGCCAACATCGTCATTACCGAGTTGATAGTTCTTGCAGTCTGCTTTTTCTGTCTCCTGGTCATTGGTTTTGAGTACGACACAGTCTTGTGGTTATTATTCACGCTGGCAATCATCTTCCCGGTTGCTTTCTTCCACCACAGTTGGAGTTGTTGGCTTGGCTTGGACTATCTGGTTGAGGACTTGCCGAAATATCGGGGCGGCCCGACTCGATAAGCCATCCACAGATTACGCAGATGTTTTTCCGAAAAGAGTTAGTAGCACGAACCGGTCTAAAGTGAATCTGAGTACTCTGCGCAATCTGCGGATGATCGTCCTGGCGATCTAGTCTATTAGCTCAAAACCCTTTTTCTGGGTTATACTCGCATTGCTCGCCCAGCCGGCTTTAACTAAGGCACTCAGTCAAAACAAGACGAGATCGCGCAGGAGCTGCTGGTTCCTCGCTGTGGAGCGAGTCCGATATTTTTATGTCGCCCGGAACTGGGCGAATCAAAATCAACTTTGGTAAGCAGCCGCTGACTTGGTCGGTCGATCAAGCTGAAGAAGCGCTGTAAGAGAGTCTGAATTTATCCTTCGCTTGCCCTAGGTTTCAGAGCACACACCAGACGCAAAACAAATCGTGCTGCGTTAATGCTGAGCCCGCTCCCTCTGGTAAGACTTTCCGACTTTCACACCCGCCGCGGCTAGTCAGGGTTTCTGTTGAAAGAAAGACATCCCGTTTGTGTTGCGGATGACACTCATTCGCTCACGGCGAGAATTGCACTGATCAATCAGAGCAATCGCAAAAGTACCTACCGTCGGCCCGCTGGCAATTGGTTTTCACATCAATTCCACTCCGCGGCTGAATCCAGCAACTCAATTAATGGCGAGTCGGTTATCCGTCTCGCCAATCCGGGCAAACTAGCGCGCCTCGCTCAACGCTTGACGGTCGCGCACTTTTGTCCATCCACATTTTCACAAGACCCGAGCGTGTATGTAACGAGTGGCCTGACAAAAACCAACGATGGATCGTTGGAGTACAAGGGCCAGTTGTGCGCCGCGCTTTGCGGTCCAGGAGACTTAAGCTCGAATGGCTAAACAACTAATAGTGAGCGTCAACGGACGCGAAAAGAAGATCGCAATAATCGAAGACGATAAGGTGTCAGAGTTCTACATCGAACGTGGAGAACAGCACCAGGGGATCGTCGGCAACATTTACAAAGGTCGCGTGATGCGCGTGCTTCCCGGTATGCAGTCGGCCTTCGTGGATATCGGACTGGAAAGAGATGCGTTTCTATACGTTTCAGATTTCTTTGACGAGGAAGAAGAGTTTGAAAGAATCGTTATTGATAAATCCAAGAAGGGAACGCCGGATGCCGAGCACGCTGCTGCGCAGGAAGTCGCTCTTAATCGCGTTGAGCGTGACCAGCAGATCGAAGCAACACATGAACGCGTAGCCCCGTTGCAGGAGGAGGTGGCTGCCCCTGCCGAAACTACTGAGTCGACTGAAGGAGGTCGACGTCGCGGACGTCGAGGGAGAAGGCGTTCCCGTTGGGAGAAGCCAGAAGAAACGGCGGCCGCTCCGCAGCCGACGCCTGAGCGTTTCGAAGTACCGAACACACCATTCGTCGCCGGCGATCCTTCCATTGAGCGAATAGTTGATGAGGACGAGACGGCAGCGGTGAACGGGGAGATGTTCAAGGATGCGCGATTGCAAGAGCGTCTCTTCGATCAGATTCACGCGGTCGAGTTCAATATGGAAGACGACTATCGCAATGCTCAAGTTGGTTCCTTACTGCCGAGTACCCTGGGCGGCGAGACGTTCGAACGAATTGATGACGGAGAAACTGCAGAGACTCCAGTAGCGCGCGCACTCAGGCAAATCGAAGAAGCCCACGTCGCCCAATTCGTAGACGAGGTTCCGGCGGATGTTCTGCGAAGCGGCAACTTTGAAAGAATAAGTGACGACGAAGAGACAGAATCACAACCCGCAACCCGGCGAGCGCGAAAAGCCGCGCCCAGTGGTGATGACGAGGCTGCTAAAAAGAAACGAACCCGAACAGCCTCCAGCAAGAGCAGCTCGAAAAAGAAATCGACAAGCAAGAAACCGTCTAAGAAACGAGCTGCGACAACTGAGGAATCATCAGATGGTTATTCTGACGCTGACGCGAGCGTTGGTGAAGCGCAATCACGTGCGGAGTTTGCCACACGGCGCGGTGGCAGGCGAAGACGTCGCACAGGAAAAGGAAAACAAACAGCACCGACTAGTGTAACTGATGAGGTAAAGGCAGGTGCGAATGGGGTCGACGAAGAAGTTGAGATACAGCCGATTGTAGAAGCAGTTGAGGAGATTGTGACACCACCTGCGCCACCAGAAGCTCCTCCAAGACCGCCATCGCGAGACCGAGAACAGCGTGGCTCAAGAGATCGTGGTGGTTACCGGGGTGGTCAGTCTCGGCGTGACAGAAATCAACCCGCAATCACAGACCTGTTGAGTGAAGGTCAGGAGATTCTGGTTCAAATTGCCAAGGAGCCAATCGCTAAGAAGGGTGCCCGGATCACTTCGCACATCGCGTTGCCAGGTCGTTTTCTTGTTTACATGCCGACCGTTGAACATGTTGGGGTGTCGCGCAAGATTGAGTCGGACAACGAGCGTCATCGACTACGGAAACTGATACAGACAATTCGAGCTGAAGAAGACATTCCTTCGGGTGGTTTTATTGTCCGCACAGCGGGTGTGGGCATAAGCGAAAAAGATTTGCGGGAAGACGTGCGTTACCTGGTACGAACGTGGCTCGAAATCCGTAGCAATGCGGAAAAATCGAAAGCGCCGGCACTTGTTCATCGTGATCTCGATCTCGTGAAGCGACTATTACGCGATCAGTTAGCAGAAGACTTCGAATCGATTCGCGTCGACTCTGAAGAGGAGTATCAGGGGATAATCGAATTCGTAAATCGGATTCAGCCGAAACTGGTTAAGCGAGTAAAGCTTTACACCCGCGATCAACCAATCCTGGAAGCGCACGGCGTTCAGGTTGAAATTGACAAGGCGATCAAGCCGCGTGTCTGGTTGAAATCTGGTGGATACCTCGTCATAAATCAGACAGAAGCGCTCGTTGCGATAGACGTCAACACAGGCAAGTTCGTCGGACGCGGGAGCGGTCGACTCGAAGACACGATTACGCGCACAAACCTGGAAGCGGTTGATGAGATCGTCCGACAAATTCGTCTGCGCGATCTCGGCGGTATCATCGTCCTCGACTTGATTGATATGGAAGAACGTCGCAATCGTCAGAAGGTGATGCAGGCCTTACAAGACGCATTGCGGAATGACAAATCACCAACGAAAGTTCTTTCGTTCAACGACTTCGGACTCGTCATCATGACTCGAAAGCGCGTCAAGCAGTCGCTGGAAAGAACGTTGTGCTCGCCATGCCAGTATTGCCAGGGGGCCGGCCTGATCAAGTCTCCGCAAACAATCTGCTACGAGTTGTTGGAAGAGGCACGCAGGATGGCGAAGGGGTTAAATGGCGATACTGACCACACACAAGTGACGCTGCGTATTAATCCTGATGTGGCCAAGGCGTTACGTTCTACCGAACGCGACGTACTGAATGAGATCGAGGATTACCTGGGACCAATCGACATCACGAGCGATCCTGGAATTCACCAGGAGCAATATGATTTCGCACTGGTGTAGTTTTAGGGTAACCACTGACTGGGAAAGAAGAGGACAGACAGCAATGTCTGTCCTTTTTGCAATGGGGTGAAATGAGCAAGTTAGGGAACTTCTGGAAAACACTTCTTGCAGGCGGTGCGGGCATGGCTGCGCTGGCGGTTGTCAATGCGTCGATTCAGCGTAAAGCAAGTGAGCCGGACGACACAGCTTTGGGAGGTGAGGGAAGGTTTTTCCCGTGGAAACACGGACGCATCTTTTACAAGGAGCTGGGCCTGCAAAACTCGGGGGTGCCAATTGTTTTTGTTCATGGGATCGGCGCGGGTATCTCGAGTTTCATGTGGCGAAAGAACTTCGATGCGCTCAGTGAAAAGTTCCGGGTCTACGCCTTGGATCTGCTGGGATTTGGATTCTCGGACAAGCCTGCTGCTGCTCACTATTCCGCAGATCTTTACCTCGAATTGATTTCTGATTTTATCCACGAGGTTGCAGGTGGACCGGCGAATGTGGTGGCGAGTTCTCTCGGAGCAGCTTATGCAGTGTGCGTTGCTGAAGAACACCCCGAGCTTGTCAATGCGTTGATACTCAACGCACCAGCCGGTTACGATACATTGAATACACGACCGGGAATGTCAGGAGCTGCGTTTTACGGATTGCTGCAGTCTCCGGTGCTTGGAACTTCGTTCTACAACGTGATGGCAAGTGAACGGAGTATTCGTGATTACGCACGTCGAACGCTCTTTTATGATTATCGACGAGTCACCAACCGTCTGGTCTCAAATCTTTACGCCACAAGTCACCAAGCGGGAGCACAGCATGCGGTAGCAGCTTTTCTTTCTGGATATCTCAATGTCGACATGCGAGTAGCTTTCTCGCGACTCAGTCAAAGAGTGATTTTGGTTTGGGGCAAACAAGACATTACGACGCCAATCACAAAGGCAACTGCGCTGTTGGAACTGAATCCGAGAGCGGCAATAGAAGTCTTTGATTTTTGTCGAATGCTGCCGGAACAAGAACATCCGGAACTATTCAATGCCCTGGTGATGGATGCTTTTACTATTAGCGCGAAAGCGAAGAAGTTGGGTAGTTGAGGTTCTAAACCGCCGCCATCTCCGCAGGCTGATCCCGATTAACATGTCGATAAAGAATATCTCTTTGCTGCGGGGTGAAGCCTGCCTCGCGGATGAGGAACTTTAACATCTCTTCATCGGCGCAGTTTTTGGCGCCGGCCGCCGAAACCACATTCTCCTCAATCATGATCGAACCCATGTCATTTGCGCCGAAGCGTAACGCGACCTGTCCGAGACGAAGCCCCTGAGTCAGCCACGATGACTGGAAGTTTTCGATGTTGTCGAGAAAGAGACGCGACACTGCCAGCATCTTCAGATAATCAACACCTGTCGGTTCATCTTTGATCCGCCGCCCGAGCGCAGTGTTCTCGCGCTGGAAAGTCCACGGAATAAGAGCTGTGAACCCGCCGGTTTCATCCTGAAGATTACGGATTCTCTGTAGGTGTCGTACTCGATGTTCTATTGTGTCGCCGATACCGAACATCATCGTCGCAGTGGATCGAAGTCCGACGTGATGGACTGCCCGCATTACGTCGAGCCATTCATTGGTTGTGCATTTGGTTGAGACTCGCTTACGCACTTCATCGTCAAGTATCTCTGCGCCACCACCGGGCAAGCTATACAAACCTGCCGCTTTCAATCGCGACATGATCGTCTCGTAGTCGAGTTTGGAGATCAGATGGATGTTGTGAATCTCAGGTGGCGAAAAGCAATGGAGTTGAAACGTCGGATACTTCGCTTTCAGCGAACTAAGTAAATCTTCATACCACTCGATGCCAAAGTCCGGATGCAGACCACCTTGCATCAAGACACCGGTGCCACCAAGCGCGATGGTCTCATCAATCTTCTGGCAGATCTCTTCAAACGTCCGCACGTAAGTATCAGGAGCACCCGGTCGCCTATAAAACGCACAGAAGGTACAAACAACGTTACAGACATTCGTGTAATTAACGTTTCGATCGATGATGTAAGTAACGATGTTGTCAGGATGACGGCGAGTGCGAATCTCATCTGCGGCCGCACCCATTTGAGCGACGTCGTGCGACATCAG
This sequence comes from Pyrinomonadaceae bacterium, assembly GCA_035257465.1. GTDB lineage: Bacteria > Acidobacteriota > Blastocatellia > Pyrinomonadales > Pyrinomonadaceae > PSRF01. The sequence goes on from DATEXA010000041.1 coordinate 13,684, forward strand.
CAACTTCGTGCACTCATCAACTGACATGCGTTCACCGCCGAGAACTCGTTTGAGAATGTTGTGTGTTTCTAAGGAACTCATTGTTTCTTTCAGACGATATCAAACATGGTTAACGTGTGCCAGTGTCGCATTGGCCCTGCCGGATGAAGGCCAGGGGCTTCACGTTTTCGATGAATCCATGTTTGTAAGCCAGTTCAAAATAAAGTTGTATTCCGGCCCTCATCGAATCGTCCAGGGAAAACGCAATGTTGTTTTCCAGGTAGGCGCGCAGTTCTTCGACATTGAGCGGAATCTTATCCTGATAGAAGTTAACAATATCATCTATTGCCTGGCAGCCTTCGTCTCTCGCCGCAGCAAAGTCGATGGCCAATGATTTCTCAGCTGCGCCATTGTTTACCATCCACATAGCAAACACGAATCCGAGACCGGTGTAGTTTCGCCACAGGCGCGCCAGGTCCCAAACGTTTACCCCTGACCGCGAGAACGCCATCGCCGGATCGCCAATTATGAGCGCAGCATCGTTCTC
>DATEXA010000042.1:0-2292 GCA_035257465.1 Pyrinomonadaceae bacterium
ATGCGAGGCTCTTATGCAGAAGGCGTTACGCGATTAAAAGCTTTCATTGTAATTAAACGAATACCACTCATAGCAATTACATTGCTAACAGTTGTGGCGTTCATTTGTTTCATCCGCCTCAGTGGTGCAGCAAAAGCCAAAACTGGACAATTAAATCTCGAGCAATATAACTGGATTTTAGAACGCCCAGCCTCGTTGGCTCTCCTATTTTTCTTCGTTGCGATGATCCCTTTGCTCTATGACGCGCCGAACAGCGTGATAGGAGTCGTCTATCTAGTTGGAATGATCCCGGTCACAAGGCTACTAAAGCCGCGGCGGACAAAACCACTCCAAAGGATGCTGGTTGTTTTAATTCTCAGTGTATTTGCGTGGCACCTTATCAAGCTGTTCGAGTTTCCGATTTGGCTCAAACGAGACCTCTCCGCTCTTTTTACGCTGGCGGTTATTGCGCTGTCCGGCTGGATGCTTTTTGAAGCGCGCCGTCACAGTAACCGTGTTCCAACTGTCACCCTCATTGCGATCGTTGTCGGTGAATTCATTCTCTGCCTTGGGGTTCTTTTCAACGTGTTTGGTTACGTCGGGCTTTCGAGTTTACTGACGCAAGGTACTTTTATCAGCGCCTATCGTGCCGTCGCACTTTACACCGTCGTCGTTGTGGGGGTGTTACTAATCTCGTTCCCGCTTCGGTCCGAAACTCAACAAGAAGGCATAGTTCGCCAGGACTTGGGCCGTCTTGCTCGGCAGCTCACGTTCGCGTTGAGCCTGGTAATGCTTCTTATCTGGATCCATACCACGCTGGGTCTATTTGCAATCAGAGAAGGCGTATACGCAGCGCTAAGAGCAGCACTCGATTATCGATTCACAATTGGTTCGGCGAGCATTGCGGTCAGCAACATCGTGGCGTTCGTATTGACTTTGTTGTTGGGTTACCTGGCAGCATCGATCACTCGTGCGATTCTAGGTGAAGGGATTCTGCCACGTCTGAAACTTGCTCGCGGTCTTCCTAATGCAATCGCCACCAGCACGCACTATGTGCTACTCGTGTTGGTCTTCTTACTCGCAGTCACTGCCGCCGGTGTCGAGTTATCGAAGTTCACTATTCTTACTGGAGCATTTGGTGTTGGGCTTGGTTTTGGTCTACAGAACGTAGTGAATAACTTCGTGTCTGGTCTCATACTGCTTTTTGAACGGCCCGTAAGAGTGGGTGATCTTCTGGAGATGAAAGGTGTCCTTGGTGAGGTAACGAAGATTGGTTTTCGATCAAGTACCGTACATGCGCTCGATGGCTCGGATCTGATAATCCCTAATGCGAATTTGATTTCGGAGCAGGTAACAAATTGGACTCTAAAAGATACACGGCGTCAGATTGTGCTCAACATTCATGTTGCTTACGGTAACGATCCTACCAGGGTACGCGACCTGTTACGCTCAACCGTTGCCGCGCATCCTGATGTGCTTGAATACCCTGGACCAAAAGCTCTATTTCTTGGCTTCGGGGATAGCGCTCTAAATTTCGAGATCTACTTCTGGGTTTCCCGTCCCCAGGTTGTACTGGAGCTCAAAAGTGAAGTGGCACTGGCTGTCGCAGCTGCATTGACCGAAGCTGGCATTCAAGTCCCAGTGCCGCGACGTGACTTGCATATAACGGGATTCAATCAAAATGACGGTTCAGAAAATACCCACGTCCAGACCGAGACAAAATCTGGCATTGCGGACCGCACCGATCGAGATCAGAGAGTACGAAGTTCGAAGTGAAGTTTTGTCCTGGAGTGCGCTGATGCAATTCTTCCAGTCGCTTGGGTTGATCCACCAAATTGGTGTTAGATGATGGTTTGTATGGAAGATTGCGGTTTCATAAACAGTATTGGTGCTGACAGGTCGGTGCTTTCTGATCAACTCTATTCCTGCTGCTTAAACCCATAAGGTCTGGATGCAAACAAGTTCGAGTTACTCTCGGAACTTGGCATTATTCGCTGACAAAAACTGTCACATCAGCCTCACCATCCGCATACACGAAATTGGTCAAATAACTGATCCGGTCATTTAGAAAGCCAGTCGGTCAAACTTCTGTCAACTGCGGGGTATCCTCAGTGCATTGGTGAATAATCCATGAGGTCCCGGCAACCTGGACCACGCTAAATAAGTCCGTTCCTATGCTCAACTCTTAGTAATTACAACTGATTCGAGATCGATCAAACCAACGTGGCACATACGTTGCTCTAGTGAACGCGGGACTTGTAAGGTGAAGTCGCTTTCCGCGCTCTTCCCACCGGAACTGGATCCAACGTCACG
>DATEXA010000043.1:0-8427 GCA_035257465.1 Pyrinomonadaceae bacterium
TTTTCCGACGACAATCGCGCAGCGACGATCAGTGATAACGGCACGATCCTGGCTTTCATTTCTACGCGCAACCTTGTCCCGGGAGTCGGTAACGCTGACGGAAATCCTGAGTTGTTCTTCTACAACCTTGCGACCAGTTCATTCACTCAAGGCACGAATACACATGACGCGGTTGTCGGAATAGGCTTAGTCTTTCAATCTAATCCAGCTTTATCGGCTGATGGATCTGTCGTCGCTTTCCAATCCAGCGCTAATCTTGCCGGTAACAACAGCGATGGAAATGCCGAGATCTATGTAGCAAACTTCAGTGGGTCGTCCATCAGCAATATTCGTCAAGTCACGCGCACAATACAGACAACCCAGAATGTTAATGTCTTAAGTCCTGGACGCCGCTTAAGTCGTGATGGCGCTTACATCACCTTTGAATCGCTGGCAAACGATCCTAAAGCTAATACCAACAGCAACAGTTCCTTTCTCGGCACGTTTGTCTACACCGTAGCTGCCGATACTTTTGTTTTGATTGGTCAGCGACCGACAACCTTTACGGATATCAGTCACTTCCCGACCTTTACGGATTATCAAGGCACGTTGTCACCGGGCAGTGTTGTGTTTGCCTCAGCGCTGAACTTTCGTCCGGATGGTACATTTCCCGCTACTGCGCAGGATTCAGAGGGTCTTAATCCACAACGAGCGGCGCAGATCTTCTTAACTTCGCTACCTGCATCGACTACGTCACAAACTTTCGTTCGTATGACGAACACGCCTACGGTGACAAGCTTCGCTGGTACGCGGCCACTTACCAGTGACTCACGAACTCGAATGGCTTTTGCTTTGAGTGGTGTTGAGCTTGGTGGTGGCAACGCGGATGATGGGCAGGAACTTTTTTATTTATTGAGTCCGATAGCGACGGCACAGTCTGCGGCTGTGCTGAGCTTCAACATTGGCGCGAGCAATATGGCGGTAGCAACGGCAACTCCAGTCCCAAGTCCGACTCCGACACCAACTCCAACTCCTAGTCCATCGCCTGACGTTGCGCTAGGTCTCGCTCCGGGTGAGCTAAGCATAGCTCGATCTACGGTGGCACTTGCTGCTGCCACCACTACGGCAAGCGGTGGTTCTGAAACAAAGCGAAGCCCTGCATTGCCAATTGAACTCAACGGCGTTTCGGCCAGCATCAATGGTGCTGCTGCTGGACTCTACTTTGTTGGTAACAGCGAAAAGCAAATCAACTTTGTGGTACCAGTCGCCTCCGCTGCAGGCGTCGGGAACGTTGTAGTGAACGTCCTCGATGCTGGTGCGAATACCGACACTGCGCTGCACGGAGTTGTGCCGATCACGACCGCCCAGCCTGACATCTTTTCGTCAACCGGAGACGCCAATGGCAGTGCGTTAGCGATTAACGTTACCAATCCAAGCCAGCGTTTGGCGCCACCATTTAATGTTACGTCGACAGATGCGAGCGGCAATACAGTGCCAACAGTTGTTGAGTTGAGTCTGACAGGTGTCCGGCTAGCGGCGTCGACTGATATCACGATCACTGTTGGTACCACGGCGATTCCGGTTGACCAGATATTACTCGTGAAATCAAACCCTGAAATGCCCGGTTTTGATCTCGTGAATTTCAGCTTGCCCGCCTCCTTGGCCGGAGCAGGTGATGTGCCGATAGTAATAACCTTTCAAAAGGCTGGAGTCACCACCTCGAGCCGATCGACGGCCACTGCAGCGACAATTCACATAAACTGACGGCTATTTTCAATCCCTCAAAAACCCGCACCTCGTCAATTGACCGGTGCGGTTTTTTTATGGGGCAGACGCCGGATTTTTCGTGGTCTACACGCGGCAGCGTGCTACCATGCCTCACTAGCGGCACCCCAGCCGTTATCGATTCGCCGCTTAAACTAACGTCCTCTCCCGGAACTTCTCGATGCAACATCCCCTATCTCTCATCGTGAGTTTCATTTTGCTAGTGAGTCTTGGCTCGCCTGCGACATTTGAGATCCGGGATTCTTCTGAACTTGAACCTGCTGCGCAAACGTTTCGTCAAATCAAGTGGCCTAAGCGAACAATCGAAGTTGCATTCTCGAACTCGCTGCTTTCTCCCGGTCCAAACATCAAGACCGGAAGCGATGTAGTCGGCGCCGCACGCCGAGCTCTGACTCGCTGGTCCACAATGGCCAATATCAATTTCGTAGTGAATTGGTCAGCAGCAACTTCAGTGAGTCCCGCATCTGGCGGCGACGGTATCAGTCTAATCACTGTCGCTGACACGCTCGAGAACGAAGCATTCAATGCCGACTCTACTACCGGCCGAACCAGGGTGTTTTATGATCCGGCAACGGGCGCGATCGCGGAGGCTGATGTGTCCATCAACCCGCGGCCGCGATCTGATGAAGGTGCCGATCTACAGTTTTCCACGGACGGCTCACCAGGCACTTACGATCTAGAAGCCACGCTTACGCATGAGATTGGACACCTACTTGGACTCGATCACTCATCGGTGCTTGCCTCCACAATGCAGAGTCATCAAGCGTTCAATGGCACATTCGGATTACCAGCCCTAACTGAGCGAACGCTTAGCGAAGATGATCGACAGCGAGTGCGAAGCTTATATGGCTCGAAACAGCGACTGGGTAGGATTGAGGGACGTTTAATTGATAATCGTTTGCCGAACACAACATCGCCTCTCGACGCAGTTAATGTGTGGGCGGAAACTATTGCGACCGGTAGAGTAGTTGCGAGTGGAGTAACAACCGAAGACGGGAGTTACCGGTTGGACGGGTTGATGCCAGGACAGTATCGCGTTCTGGTTACTCCGCGTGATGAGACGCAACGACTTCGAAGCTTCGAGATATCGAACCAGGCAGTTGTTAAGGCAGATCTGCCAACCACACTCAACTACAACCTGATCCCTCCCCAGGGTTTGTTGCCGAGCGTGACGCCACGATTGATTGGGCTCAACGGTGAGCTTTCGACGGTTGCGTTACCAGTCGAACCTGGAAAGAAAATTAAACTCTACCTATCAGGCGAGGGAATCGATCAAGTACCGGGCACTGGCATCGTCCTCAACTCACCTTACTTCACAGTTGATCCATCGAGTTTGACACGCGAGCAGATCGGAACGGGCTTTCCAGTTGTAAGCGTTGAGGTAACGGCATTGCCAAACGCTCCTTTCGGAGACTACTCGATAAAACTCCAGGCCAACTCGGGCGAGACCGCATTTGTCCCAGGTGCTCTTACGATCGATCCTGGCGTGACGTCATCGCTTTCCAATCCAGTTGACGACTATCACTTCTTCCTGACCCAACACTTCGCCGACTTGCTTGGCCGACAACCGGATCAGGAAACATTTGAGAAGTTGAGTGCGCAATTTTCGCAATGTGGTTCGCGCGCTGACTGTTTGCGGGCACGACGACTGGATGTGGCCACTGCGCTTCTTACGCAGAATGAATTACCAACAACCGGGCTTTTTCTGCATGCTCTGTACAGCGTAGGCCTTGGCCGCCGTCCACACCTGACCGAGTACGAGAGTGATCGAAAAGAGATTCGTAATTACAACGGAGGGATCGAGGAGGCTCGGCTTGCACTCGTGAAGGACTTTGTCCAGAGAACTGAGTTCGATAAAAAGTACCCGAAGACTTTGAACAAGGCGGAGTTTGTCGATCGGATCTTGAGCTCAGTTTCCCAGAGTACAGATCTTGAGTTGAAGAACCAGCGCGAGGCTTTAATTGGGCTATCTGACGGAACGAATGCGGGTAGGGCGGCGATTCTCGCAGCGATATCTGGGCAGTCAAACGTCCTCGATTCCCAGTACAACCAGGCATTCGTTCTCGTCCAGTACTTTGGTTACCTTCGACGTGATCCAGACGACAGCGGCTTTAATTTCTGGGTAAATGTTTTGAAGAGTAAACCTCTTCGCGACCCGGATTCAGCACGTTCCATGATTTGCGCATTTCTTACTTCGACTGAGTATCAGAATCGGTTCGGAATGCTGGCTACGCATAACAGTGGAGAGTGCGGAAATTAGGAGTAGGTCTTGGGCCTTAGAGTTCTCCGAAGACCAAAGTCCTAAGTCCAAAGACCAACCACTCCAAAGACCTGCTATAGTTACTTCACTAGCTCTAAACAAACTTAAGTTCTCCCGTCTAAATTTTGATTTGAAAGAAAAACTTTTAGCGTATTTGGTGTGTCCTTCATGTTCAGGGCGACTATCGCTCTCGGTGTCTCATGCTGAAGCTGGCGAAATCCTTGATGGGGAACTGCGCTGCGAAGAGTGCCCACGTTCCTTTGCCATCACTCGCGGCATTCCTCGTTTCGCAGACTTGAGCCAGATCGAAAGTGAAAAGCAGGAAACCGCCGAGAACTTTGGCTGGCAGTGGACGCACTTCACACAGGAAGACACACTCTATGCCGATCAATTCTTAGGTTGGCTTCAGCCGGTCAAGCCGGAGTTTTTTCACGATAAAGTTGTCCTCGAAGGAGGTTGTGGGAAAGGTCGACACACTCAACTCGTCGCACAGTGGGGCGCTCGAGATGTCGTTGGTATTGATCTCAGCGTGGCAGTGGAAACGGCTTACTCTGCCACGGTCAATATGCCCAACGCCCACATCATTCAGGCGGACATTTACAATTTGCCGCTAGCGAAATCCTTTGACTACGCATTCTCTATTGGGGTCCTTCATCACCTCCCAAATCCAAAAGGAGGCTTTCAGTCTCTCGCTTCGAAAGTCAAAATGGGCGGCCATATTTCTGCGTGGGTTTATGGTGCTGAAAATAATGAGTGGATCACTCGTTGGGTTAACCCTGTTCGGGAAAAGTTAACTTCAAAAATCGATCAGCGCGCGCTGTTGCAGTTATCCAAGATTCCGGCGGCGACTGTTTACCTGGCAACCAAACTTATTTACGGTCCGTTAAATAGAAGTCGGACGGGTGAATCAATTGCCAGACACTTTTTTTACAACGATTATCTCAAGGCCATCGCGCCATTCGGGTGGAGAGAACAACATACAATTGTTTTCGACCATCTGGTCGCACCCACCGCTTTCTATTTATCGCGCGAAGAGTTCGAAGAATGGTGGCGAGATATTAACGCCGTGGAAGTGATCATCACGTGGCACAACAAGAATAGTTGGTGTGGCTTCGGCAGAGTTACCACATGATCTCAGCCCAAACAGCTCAACAAAAAATCTGGAGTCCACTGTGGCATTTGCCGCGACGCGGTGAGCTGATCTTTTCACTGGCGAAGCGTGACTTATTGACAAGATACAAAGGATCCGTGCTTGGCATTGTCTGGGCGATCGTGACCCCTGTCGTAACCATCGCTATCTTCACTTTCATATTCGCCGGCATCTTCGGCGCACGCTTTGGCGGGAGCAATTCGCATTGGGATTACGCGCTCTACCTGTTCTGCGGCCTGGTCCCGTGGAACATGTTTCAGGAGACGCTTCAGCAATCCGCAACTACGATTACCGGTCATGCCAATCTCGTCAAACGAGTTGTCTTCCCACTCGAAACGTTGCCGGTAGCCCAGGCGCTTTCCGCGTTAGGCAACCAGCTGTTTGCTACGGTTGCTTTGTTATTTGCGATCGTCCTGATTCAGCATCAGCTGCCTCTTACCGCTTTGTGGTTACCTGTCGTTCTAATTCCGCAACTGTTGCTAACGGTCGGAGCCGCCTGGTTGCTGGCGTCGCTTGGAGTATTTCTGCGAGACATTGTCCCGGGCGTGTCTCTTGTCTTGATGGCATGGATGTATCTCACTCCGATCATCTATCCCGAGTCCGTGGTTCCCGAGAAATTTCGTTGGCTGATTAACATCAATCCATTCACTGCACTCATTCGGACTTATCGACGAATCTTTCTTGAGGGGCAATCTCCCGACTGGGCCGGCTTAGGATTTTTCGCCATTGTTGGTTTTGTAGTGTTCGTATTTGGTTACTGGTGGTTTGCGCGAACGCGGAAGAACTTCGCTGATGTGATTTGAAGTGGGTGCTTAACGGTTGGCAAATTCTTTGCACTGGGATTAGCATCCAACCATGCGAAGGATCGTTCTTCTGTTATTACTAATCCTCAGCATGAGTGGTTATTCGTGCAATCGAACGACTCAAATAAGCGTCACCCCAACTGTAAAAGCTGAAGCTCGGGAAGTTGCATCGACATCACTCACGAAGGTCGACTTCGAGTCCCAGATCGAACCTCTGCTAAAGTCAAAATGTCTTCCGTGTCACTTTAGCGGAGGCAAGGTTTACGACAAGCTTCCATTCGATCGCGCTGAAACTATCAAGACGTTGGGAACGAAACTCTTTACACGCATTCACGACGAAAACGAACGCAAACTCATACGCGAATTTTTGGCGCAATAACAACTTAAACTGCAATCATGAAGAGGATCTGAATCGTTTCAACGAAAGCGGCGGCGAGCGTTACATTCCCGAAATCCGAAGGTTCGTGACAGAGTATGAAAAGGCCAATCGTCAGCACGAGCTGCACGCCTTATACGCCGCAAGGAACTACGCGAAAGTGTTCGAGGTTGGGCGTTCGATTCTGGCGAATGAGCCAGACAACTTCTATGTTCTCGCTGTCTTAAGTGAAGCCGCTTTTGATGAGTCGCAACTCGGCAAGTCTAATAACGATGATGATGTTGCCGACTACACACGACGAGTGCTCTACATCCTGTTGGCCATCTTGCTACTCATCCTGCTCTTCGTCTTAGTATGGTTAATTCGTTAGCCTCAACCTGAATTCTTCGTTCAGTTTAAGCACGTACTTCTGCCAACTCTTCTGAAAGCGTTCCATGCTGGGATTGCCAAGGATACTAACCAGGCTTTTGTAGCCTGTTGGATCATTCTTCTGTTCCGAATGAAAGAGGCGATAGAAGTCTGCGAGCAGGCCTTTTTCTTGTAGGTAATACAGCAGGTACCTCGATTGAGCGTAATTCACACCGCGAGTGTCGGAATAAAAGGTGTTCGGATCCATCGCGGTTAGTTCCTCGAACGGACGGATCCGACCATCTTTAATTGCTTGTTGTAAGCCCGGTAGTCGCCAATTAACGAACCCATGAATGTGACCATCTTGCTCTCCACAAGCTTCGTACAATGAACCGAGTCCTTCGTTCAACCATGACGGGCACGCCGCAAAGTTTGCCTCGACGAATGGGTGAACGATTTCGTGCACCAACGTGCCGCCTCCGGTCGAGATGTTCATGATCAGCGCTTTGTGGGCCCGCGAATAGTACCCGTAGGGTGTGGTTGGTTTATCTTTGAAGATCAGCCACGCGTGCTTTTCATAAGAGGCGGCATCTTTGAAGAGCCAGATGTCCAAAATGTCGACCGGGTCCTTCGGGAAGTAATCCTGTTTAAGTTTCTCCACGGCCCATTTGATCGTTTCTTCAGCGTGTTGCTTTACGACTTCCTTCGGTTCATCACCAACAACTACAAACGGTGGTTGCACGACAATCGAAAAATCCTTTGATGGGATCCTTTTTCTTAATTCAACGATGTGTTGGTCGAACTGTGTTTGAGTAAACGACGAAGCAGCAAGGGAAGACGGAAAACTGACTTCAGTCGCGGCGGCCGCGGCATGCGGTATGTTCCGTTGATTTGTAATCCGCTTCGTTGAGCAGGACACGGCTACGAACAGCGCAAGAGCGAGTGATATGACAGCACGCATATAGGACATAATTGTGAGTCTTCATCCTCCGATCACATAGCCCAGGTAATAGAAAGTTTCGCGCGTGAGTTCACTGACCTGCGTTCGCCAGGTTTTGTATCTGACGTTGGTGTTGGCGAGGGAGAGGCTTGAAGTCCGATGTCGTTAGCCATCGTCATCGCCCTTCTCATATGCATTGGATCACTCACGAGCAATACTGTCTTCAGGCTGTTCGCGTCGGCAAGTTGTTTCGCATTGACGAGATTTTCATAGGTCGTGTGCGACCTTTGCTCCACTAGGATGTCTTGAGCGGGAATCCCGTTTGCCACGGCATAAGTACGTGCCGCGTCGGTTTCACTTGGCTCATTTGGACTTCCTTGTCCGCCCGTAAAGATTAGCTTTCGCACCTTCCCGCGACGATATAACTCAATAGCGTGATTGATTCTTTCGCGGAACACCGGCGACACGCTGTTACTCCAACGGCAGCGCCAAGCACGACGGCGGCGTCAGCCTTTGTGTCGACGCAGTTGTTTCCGTAGAGGTAGATTCGAAGGGCAGTGAAGAGAATCGTGAAGATGATTGCGAGAGTGACGAGTTTTACAGTGCGACCAGCGATCTTCTTCATGCCGAGGTGAATGATACTAGGTTCTCCAACTAAAACTCGCCGCATTGCACCTAGAAATCTTACTGATCTGAATCCCTCCTATTTTCCGTTACAATAAAACTGCCTCGACCCTAACCTTGAAAGACCTACCTCAATCACTATTAATCAAGCTTCTCGACGCC
>DATEXA010000044.1:0-30767 GCA_035257465.1 Pyrinomonadaceae bacterium
GGTAACTGGACATCATGGCCGCCTCACGAACACTCAAAACTCCTCGAGGAAGCGTATCTCTTCATCGATATGCCGGCGCCATCATTCGGTGTGCAGTTTGTCTATACAAATCCAAATGATCCCGAACTGGTCCAGGTGGTCCGTGAGGGTGATTGTGTGTTGATGCCCCAGGGATATCACCCGAACGTTGCCGCGCCAGGAGGACAAATTAATTTCTTGTGGATGATGGCAGCCGTCAAAGAAGGTGAAGATCGACTTTATGGTGTCGTAAATGTGCAGCCCGAGTACGCTGCCGGGGGTTCTGGTTTGGAAGCTGTAAGCGACAAAAAGTAGAGGAGCAAGAAATGTCTACTTCGTCAGACGATCAAACGAACGGAAACGGTCATCGCATGGGATTGCCCCAACATTTGAACTGGGCAACGATTCCGGTTGAGCATGTAGCCGATGGGATACAGAGACAGATGTTTATCGGAAATCGAATGATGATTTGTCGCTTTCGCTTCAAACCGTTTCTTGTTACGCCTGAGCACGATCATCCGCATGAACAGATGACAATCGTGGAGCGTGGCAAGGTGCGTTTCTTCGTCGAAGGAAAGGAGCAGATCGCTTCCGCGGGCGACGTGCTTCATTTCCCGTCAAACTGTTGGCATGGTGCTACGATGATGGACGAGGAGGTTGTTCTAATCGATATTTTCTCGCCGCTGAGGGAAGACTTCTTAGCTACTGCAAGTAGGTGAAAGGATCGCAGATTGCCGATTTTCGATCGCCGATTGGTTTAGGAAACTCGCATCGTTAGTCACAATTGGCAATCGGCAATCGGCAATGAATATCCTCGACAAATTCAAACTCAACGGTTTTGTGGCTCTTGTCACGGGTGCAGCAACCGGGCTGGGTGCTGAAATCGTTATTGCACTGGCCCAAGCGGGTGCACAAGTTGCCTGTCACGGCAATTCACGCTCGCCAAAAGAGACAGTCGACAAGATCAAGGAGTTCGGCGGCGTAGCCCATCCGCTGACTGGAGATTTGTCGCAACAGCAAACCCCAAAACTTCTCGTTGAAGAAACGCTTAACCGTTTCGCTCATCTCGACATTCTTGTGAACAACGCAGGAACAATTCGTCGCTCACCTGCTGTTGATTATTCAGAAGAGGACTGGGCGACGGTAATAGAAGTGAATCTCTCAAGCGTCTTCCGCCTTTCGCAACTCGCCGGCAAACGCATGATTGAAAGCGGACGCGGCGGAAAGATTGTCAACATCGCTTCGTTGCTTTCGTTTCAAGGTGGCATCACAGTGCCGGCTTATGCAGCGTCAAAAGGTGGCGTCGCTCAACTCACCAAAGCACTCGCAAACGAGTGGGCCAAACATCGAATCAACGTCAATGCGATCGCGCCAGGTTACATGCGCACGACAAACACTGCCGCATTACAAGCAGACGAAACTCGTAACCGACAGATCCTCGAACGCATACCCGCCGGACGCTGGGGTGAAGCCAGTGACGTTGCGGGTGCGGCTGTTTTCCTATCGTCTCCTGCAAGTGACTACATCAATGGTCATATCTTGCTTGTTGATGGTGGTTGGATGGGTCGATAGTTCTTTAACGAAATAGTCGGTATCCACAGATTACGCAGCTTACGCCGATTTCTTTGGGAAAGAGGTTCGAGCCCAAACGGTCTAAAGTCAATCTGCCTAATCTGCGTAAGCTGTAGATGTGAAGTTCAGATTCCCGCCTCAATTGGTCTTACCCGCTTGTCTCTCTCAATCAAATTGGTCAAGAAGCAACTCTTGACACTTGCTATCCGCTAAGACAGAATCGGGCGACTTCAAAAGCCGAACAACCCTAAAGACAGCTCGAATATCCTCGTCCGGCACCAAAACATTTGGTGAAGTTCCAGGACCAAAAGTTGAGTGTGGTATGACCAAGCGACTCCCATTTTGGTAACCTTAACCCGGTCAATGGAGATGTAGTTTTCACATGACAACACGACGTGACTTCCTTCGAAATCTTATGGTTGGTGGAGCAGCTATAGCTGTTACTCCAAGCACACTTCTTGCCGACATCGGCAACGCCGTCGTTCGTCAGGCGGATGGTCCGTTTGAACTGGTGATGCCGGGAATTCTAAAGCGGATCAAACCACCGGTTTTCCCTAAGCGGGATTTTCCTGTTATTAAGTTTGGAGCAAAGGCGAACGAGACTACCGATTCAACGGAGGCTTTTCGGAAAGCAATTGCAGCGTGCGATAGCGCGGGCGGTGGCAGAGTCGTTGTACCGGCGGGAACGTTTTTGACCGGCGCCATTAATCTGAAAAGCAATGTGAATCTTTATTTGTCGCCGGGCGCAACCATCAAGTTCAGCAAAAGCCCAGGTGATTATCTGCCCGTCGTCTTTACGCGTTGGGAAGGCACAGAGTTGATGAATTACTCGCCGTTCATCTACGCCTTTGAACAAACCAACATCGCCATTACCGGCGAAGGCACACTTGATGGTCAAAGTGGCAACGATTCATGGTGGCCATGGAACGGACGCGCAAATTATGGCTGGAAAGAAGGACAGCCAAATCAACGTGCCGATCGAGCGGCGTTACAGAACATGGCAGAGCAGGGTGTGCCCGTGAATCAACGACTATTCGGTGCTGGCCATTACCTCAGGCCACAGTTCATCCAGCCCTATCGCTGCAAGAATGTGTTGATTGAAGGTGTGCGGATTATCAACTCTCCGATGTGGGAAATACATCCTGTGCTTTGCACAAACGTGACAGTAAGCGGCGTCAAGATTAGTAGTCGTGGGCCAAACAACGACGGGTGCGATCCGGAATCGTGCACTGACATCCTGATCGAAAACTGTGACTTCGATACAGGCGATGATTGCATCGCGATCAAGTCAGGGCGCAATGCCGATGGACGACGCCTCAACGCGCCGACGCAAAACATAATCATTAGAGGGTGTCGAATGAGAGATGGCCACGGCGGCATCACAGTCGGCAGTGAGATATCCGGCGGCGTGCGCAATTTGTTTGCTGAGAAGTGTCGGCTTGATAGTCCAAATCTGGATCACGCGTTACGAGTGAAGAACAACGCCACGCGCGGAGGGTTACTTGAGAATTTTTACTTTCGGGATATCGAAGTTGGTCAGGTTGCGCATGCGGTGATCACAATCGACTTCAATTATGAAGAAGGAGCAAAAGGTAACTTCACCCCCGTACTGCGAAATTACTCAGTCGAGCGCCTGGTGTCAGAAAAGAGCAAACACGTTGCGGATATTCAAGGGCTTGCAAACGCGCCGATATATGATCTGCGACTGGACAATTGCACATTCAATAATGCCGCGGAACCAAGCATCGTGAAAAATGTTAAGGGTTTGAATCTCGTGAATGTGAAAGTAAACGGTAACGTTATTACCCAGCTGCAGTGACACGAATGATCATCCGCAGATTACGCAGACTTCTTTTAGAGCACAAAACACTGACCAAGGTTTTGATGTGAATCTTCGCAATCGGCGGATGGGGCCCTACAGCTTTACTAACAAAGACAATGAAAACATTGAACCTAATCAAATCGATACTTCTCGTTATTGTTATTGCCTTCGTTGCTGTTGCGCAGGACAAGCCGGTTTCACAGCAACTGGCTACTACCGCGATGACTTCACTCTGGCATGACCCGGCGAAGAATCAATCAGGTGTGCCCGCAAGATGGGCCTATGAATATGGGGTTGTCTTAAAGGGCATCGAAGGACTTTGGTTGAGTACTGGAGAGGGCCGTTACTTTGGTTTCATTCAAAAGGGAATTGACAACTTCGTCAATGCCGACGGCACTATTCGAACTTACAGGGCTGATGAGTACAACCTTGACAATATCAACACGGGTCGCAGCCTGCTGCTTCTATATAAAGTGACTGGTCAGGAGAAGTATCGAAAAGCCGCGGCACTGTTGCGCGAGCAGTTGAGGACCCATCCGAGAACAACTGACGGTGGGTTCTGGCATAAGAAGATCTATCCCTCTCAAATGTGGCTCGATGGCCTATACATGGCTGAGCCGTTTTATGCCGAATACGCTGCGACGTTTCATGAAGATAAAGACTTTGACGACATCGCGAAACAGTTTGTGTTGATGGAGCGACACTCACGTGATCGGAAAACTGGCTTGCTTTATCACGGGTGGGATGAATCAAAGCAGCAACGTTGGGCCAATCCAACGACAGGAACATCACCAAACTTCTGGGATCGAGCGATGGGTTGGTACGCGATGGCTCTTGTAGATACGCTCGACTACTTTCCGCGAGAGCATCCGCAAAGAACTGAATTGATCGCAATCCTTAATCGTCTGGCAAAAGCAGTCGCTACTTACCAGGATCCAAAATCAGGACTCTGGTATCAGGTTGTAGACAAGGGAAGTGAGCAGGGAAACTATTTAGAAGCGTCGGGCTCCAGCATGTTTGTTTACGCGCTCGCGAAGGGCGTTCGTAATGGCTACCTGGCTGCGACATATCTTTCCGTGGCAAAGCGTGGTTACAAGGGGTTGGTCGATCGGTTCATCAAGACTGATGCAAATGGTCAGACGAATCTCGACGGCACCGTCGCTGTTGCCGGTCTGGGGGGCAACCCATACCGTGATGGCAGTTACCAATACTATTTGAGTGAAAAAGTCGTCACTAACGATCCGAAAGGTGTCGGATCCTTCTTGATGGCGAGCAATGAAATGGACATTGCCGCGAAACAGCCGATTGGCCAGGGCAAAACCGTAATGCTCGATTCCTATTTCAACAACGAAATGAAAAAGGACGCGAGCGGGCAGATGGTTTCCTGGCATTACAAGTGGGACGAACTGCCGAACAGCGGGTTTTCACTTTGGGGGAACGTGTTCAGAAGTTACGGTGTGAAGACCGAAACACTACGTGAAGCGCCAACTGCGACGAACTTAAAAGGGTCGAGCATCTACATCATCGTTGATCCCGACACACCGACTGAGACTGAAAAACCAAATTACGTCGAGAGTAAAGACGTCAAAGCGATCGCTGATTGGGTTAAGGCTGGTGGAGTTTTAGTTTTGATGGGCAACGACGTCGGCAACGCGGAGTTTGACCATTTCAACCAGCTGGCCGGCGTGTTTGGAATTCAGTTCAATAAGGACAGTAGAAACAAGGTCCCGGGGAATGACTTCACGATGGGCCGGCTAATAGTTACCCCGCCGCATCCGATTTTTAAGACCGCGAGAAATCTTTATTTGAAAGAAATATCAACGCTGCAACTCAAACCTCCAGCTCGCGCGGTTTTCGTCGATAACAACGACAACATCATGGCTGTCGCAAAGAATGGCAAGGGAACAGTGTTCGCTGTGGGCGATCCATGGCTATACAACGAATACACGGATGGTCGGAAACTGCCAGCCGAGTACGACAACTTCAAAGCGGCACAGGATCTCGCGTTGTGGTTTATTCAACAGGCGAAGAGATAACAGTACGAACGAGTTTGGTGTGAAAGATTGATGCAATGAGTGAATCGAAACCAGTTATGTTCAAAACGATCGATGCCGAGCGACATGGCACAACCTCTGAAGAAGTTGTGGCGCAGCTTCGCGAGATGATTCATAAAGGTGAGTTGCGTCCAGGAGATCGACTACCCCCTGAGAGAGATTTAGCAAAACTGTTGGGCGTGAGTCGTCCAACATTGCGCGCTGGGATCAGTTCACTTGCCGCTGTTGGTGTGTTGCAGCCACGTCGCGGTGCTGGAACGTTTGTTGTTGAAGCTGAGGGTTCTCCTGCGCTCGACAGTAGTCCGCTTCGTTTGATGGCTTCGCTTCAACGATTCACGCCGGCTGAAATGTTTGAAGCGCGTCGTTCGCTCGAGATGGCGATTGCAGGACTCGCAGCGGAACGTGCTACCGGAGATCAGATGGCTTCAATGTCGGAAGAATTGACGGGAATGTTTGCTTCACTGGATAGCCCGGAACAGTTTCTGGTTCACGACATGAGGTTTCATCAGACAGTAGCAGCGGCATCGGGTAATCGCATCTTGACGGCTTTGATGAACATGGTGGCGACGATTCTTTTTGAAGTGCGAAGCAAAACCGTCAAGCGCGCGCGCGATTTGAAAGAGTCAGCGGAAATGCATCGCAGCATCTATCGAGCGATACGTGATAGAAATCCAGATGCGGCGCGCGATGCTATGCGCGACCACCTGATGCGAGCTCAGAAAGCGCAGGAAGAGGAAGAGGAGAGCTAGTTGTGGGTTGGTGGCGGACGGACGCGGAGATGCGGAGAAGGGGAGACGGGGCGACGCCGACAAGCTTGCGAGGTTTCATTGTCACAGTTCTCAAATCTTCATTGACCCATTGGATAACAGCGCTACTGCTCCTTTTTCCCGTAACACTGCGTGCCCAGGCAATCTGGCAACCTGACAATCTCAACGGCACTTACAAAAACCCGATCATCTATGCGGACTATTCTGACCCGGATGTCATTCGGGTGGGTGATGACTTCTATTTGACGGCGTCGAGTTTCAACGCGGCTCCCGGTCTTCCAATTCTTCATTCAAAGGACCTGGTGAACTGGCGAATCATTGGTCACGCTCTTCAATATCAGACACCGGTCAGTGTTTTTTCCAAACCACAACACGGAAATGGTGTGTGGGCCCCGGCAATTCGTTATCACAACAAGTTTTTCTACATCTTCTTTCCGGATCCAGACTACGGGATCTATATGGTCAAGTCGCGCGCAGCTTCCGGGCCGTGGAGCGCACCCCTTTTAATTAAGAGCGCGAAAGGATGGATCGATCCGTGTCCATTCTGGGACGACGATGGCAATGCTTACCTCATCCACGCATTCGCGAACAGTCGCGCCGGCATAAAGAGTGTTCTGCACATCAACAAGATGAGTGCCGACGGTACGAAGCTACTCGACGAAGGACGCATGGTGTTTGATGGTCACGAACGTCACCCGACCATCGAAGGTCCAAAACTGTACAAGCGAAATGGTTACTACTACATCTTTGCTCCCGCTGGAGGAGTACCGACGGGCTGGCAAACAGTGCTTCGTTCCAAAAACATCTATGGTCCTTACGAAGACAGGATTGTTATGGAACAAGGACAGTCACAGATCAACGGGCCTCACCAGGGAGCATGGGTGGAACTCGGATCAGGTGAATCGTGGTTCGTACATTTCCAGGATCGCGGAGCTTATGGACGAATTGTTCATCTTCAGCCGATGCAGTGGCTGGAGGATTGGCCAGTCATCGGCGTCGATGATAATCGCGATGGTAAAGGTGAACCCGTCGCTGTTCATAAGAAACCAAACGTGGGCAGGCGTTATTCCCTTGAAGTCCCTCAAACGACTGACGAGTTTGCTTTACGAAGTCTTGGACTACAGTGGCAGTGGCATGCAAACTTCAATACCGCATGGTGGTCGTTAGCCTCCAGATCGGGATGGCTGCGACTCAACTCAATCGCTCTCCCTTTCGAAGCTGTAAATCTTTGGTCAGTGCCAAACCTTCTACTGCAGAAGCTTCCTGCGCCGACGTTTACAGTGACAACGAAGATTGATGCAACTGGACTATTGCCAAACGAGGAAGCCGGTCTGGTGATGATGGGAATGGACTATTCCTATCTTGCAATCGTGAAAACCGAAAAAGGGTTTCGCCTTGAACGCACACTTTGTGAGGATGCTCCAAAAGGAAATGAAGAGACGGAAGAGTCCGGGGGTGATCTAACGGATGGCCAACTCTATTTGCGAATTACCGTGGGGCCCGACGCGGTGTGTAGTTTCAGTTATAGCAAGGACGGTAGTCGTTTCAGCGAAATCGGCAATCCCTTCAAAGCGCGTGAAGGTCGATGGATAGGTGCGAAGGTCGGTTTGTTTGCAGTGAGTTTCGCGCAAGCAAAGACGAGAGGTTATGCAGATTTTGATTGGTTTCGATTTGGACCGTATGTTCGATAAGCTTTAGTTTGTCGGCTAGTTGGGATCGGTCTGACGGAGACTCTTCTCTGTGCGAATCAATCGACAACCTTGAACTCGCACGAGAGTTTTGCAAGAGCTTTACAGCTTATCGGACAAGCCGGCTCGAGCATCGCGAACGATTTGAACATACTGCTTCGCGCGTTCGGTGATAAACGTTGCCTGGCCATCGCGAATAGTCTTCAGGTCGACCAAATCAACGCCGACGCCAAGTGCGCTGGCACCTGCCTTAATGAAGTCTGCGGCAGTAGTTAGTGAGACACCGCCGGTAGGGACCAACTCGATTTGTGGAAGCGGAGCCTTCAACGCTTTGAGATAACTGGCCCCACCCAATGCACCCGCCGGAAAAACTTTTACGAAATCAGCTCCCGCCGTCCACGCTTTCACAACCTCGGTTGGGGACAGTGCGCCAGGCATAACTACAACGCCATAACGTCGACAACATTCTATAGTTTCCACATTCAACGCCGGACTCACGATGAACTTTGCGCCGCTGAGTATGCAGACTCGAGCTGTTTCAGGATCGAGTACGGTGCCTGCGCCCACCAGGACGTCGCTACCATAATTCTTCTCCAATTGTTCGATCACACTGACAGCCCCGGGCACTGTCATTGTGATCTCCAACACCGGCACGCCACCCTCTCGGATCGCATCGATCGCGCGCATTGCTTCATCCGCCGATGTTGCACGGATGACGGGAATCAAGCCGATGTCTCGAATCTGTTTGATAACGTCAGTTTTGTTCATGTGCTTTGAGATCTGAGATCTAGTGTCTGTGCGATCAGTGTTCATCGGTGGCCTCTTCTCATCTCGCTACTCGCGCTGTGCCACCCTTCATCACTCGCTCAACTTCTGAGAACGTTGCCATCGTAGTGTCACCGGGCGTGGTCATTGCGAGAGCCCCGTGAGCTGCGCCGCACTCTACGGCCCATTGCGGACCGCGTCCCATCAGAAACCCGTAGATCAAACCGGACGCGAATGAATCGCCCCCACCAACACGATCGAATATTTCCAGGTTCTCTCGGACCGGTGCCTTATAGAGTTCGCCTCCGCAGAAGCAAACGGCGCCCCAGTCGTTGATTGTAGCTGTCTTTGCATTTCTCAAAGTGGTTGCCACGACCTGGAAGTTTGGAAACTCAGTCGTCGCTCGCTCAATCATGCGTCGGAAATTTTGTATGTCCAGTTTCGAGTGTTGTTCGTCCATTCCCTCGACTTGAAAGCCCAGTGCAGCGGTGAAGTCTTCTTCGTTCCCGATCATCACATCCACGAGGGGCGCCAGTTCGCGGTTTACGGAAACAGCTTTTTGCTGGCCCCCGATCGCTTTCCAAAGTGACTCTCTGTAATTGAGATCGTAAGAAACAATGGTTCCATGCCTTTTCGCAGCGAGCATCGCTTCGCGCGCTACCGCTGGAGTTGTCTCTGACAGCGCGCAAAATATTCCGCCCGTGTGGAACCAGCGCGCGCCTTCGTTGCCGAAGATCAAATCCCAGTCAATGTCACCGGGCTTTAGTTGAGAGACGGCAGTGTGGCCACGATCCGAGCAACCAGCAGCAGCCCGAACTCCAAAGCCCCGTTCGGTAAAGTTCAATCCGTTGCGGACTGTGCGACCAACACCATCGTATTTCACCCACTTCAGATGGGATTGATCGACACCACCCTGGTAGATCAGATCCTGAATCAAACGACCGACAGCGTTGTCAGCGAGTGCAGTGACAACAGTGGCATCCAAACCAAAGCAACGCTTCAGGCCGCGCGCAACGTTGTATTCACCACCACCTTCCCAAACCTGAAAGGCCCGTGTGGTATGAACGCGTCCTTCACCAGGATCGAGGCGCAGCATAACTTCGCCAAGACTGACGATGTCCCAACGACAATTTTCTTTTGATTTAGGCTCTAGACTGTTGGGCATTTCGAATCTGAATCAACCATCGATCTTTGCGGGCTCGAGATTGGGTACGAGGAGCTGAATCACCACGAGTGCGACGAGATAAGCACTGCCGGCCATTATAAAAATCGGAAAGTAAGATCCTGTGTATTGCAATATCAGACCGACGGTGGTTGCTATCAACATTCCACCAATCGATCCAGCCATACCGCCAATGCCGACTACAGAGCCGACAGCTCTTCGCGGAAACATATCCGATGTCATTGTGAAGATATTGGCGCTCCAACCCTGGTGTGCGGCTGCCGCGAGTGCGACCAGGCCTACAGCGACCCAAAGATTTGAAGCTCTTGCTGCAAACACGATCGGGACAACAGATATTGCACAGATCAGCATTGCGAGCTTGCGAGCTTTGTTCACAGACCAGCCGCGCTTGATTAGAGTCGAAGATAGATAGCCGCCGCCGATTGAGCCCACATCGGCAACGACATAGATCACAACTAACGGCAATCCTATCTGCGTGATGTTTAATTTGTAAGTTGAGTTGAGAAACTTCGGAAGCCAGAACAGATATACCCACCAGATAGGATCGGTCAGGAATTTTCCGATCGCAAAAGCCCATGTCTGACGCAACGGTATTAAGCTGGCCCAGGGAATCTTTGTGGACGGTTCTGAAGGATCTGACTGAATGTGTGCTAACTCAGCAGCCTGCACTTTCGGATGTTCTTCTGGTCTTCGATAGATCATCAACCAGAAAATCAACCAGATGAATCCGAGGGTTCCGGTGATTATGAAAGCCCACTGCCATCCGTAGTTGACCGCGATAAATGGAACAACGAGAGGTGCAACAATTGCACCGATATTTGATCCGCTGTTGAAAATGCCCGTAGCCAACGCTCGTTCTTTTTTGGGAAACCACTCCGCGACTGTTTTTATCGATGCTGGAAAATTTCCCGCCTCTCCAAGGCCAAGGAAGAAACGCGCAGTACCAAAACCAAATGCTGATCTCGCGAGCGCGTGACCCATCGCCGCAATTGACCAGAAGACAATTGCGAATGAAAACCCTTTCCGAGTGCCGAAACGATCCATGAGGCGGCCGACAATCAGCAGGCCTAACGCATAAGCTCCCTGGAAGACAGTGTTGACGTAACCGTACTGAGCTTCGTTCCAACCAATCGCCGTCTTAAAGCTTTGATCTGTTGCGAGTATTCCCAACACCTGACGATCGATGTAATTAATAGTCGTCGCAAAAAACAACATGGCGCAGATCATCCAGCGATACTTGCCAATGCTCTCCCCGATAACATTCACAGCACTGATGGACGAGCCGACCAGCGTCGCTCCGGCACTTTGCGGAGGAGAGACTTCGGATTTTGATTTTTGGATCGCGCCTGTTTTTATGGCATCGCTCGCGTCGTTCATGGTTTATTTGTTCCTATGCGCTACTGTCTTTTCGAGAAGCGCGACGTTTTACTGATTAACTCCACTCGCAAGAAAACCACCATCCACGACAAGCACTTCGCCGTTTACAAAACTCGCTGCATCCGACGCGAGAAAGATCGCAACACCAGCCAATTCATCAACGTTGCCAAACCGCTTCATTGGCGTACGGATTAGAAACTCGCGTCCACGTTCTGTTTCATCAAGAAGTTTTTCATTGAGCGGTGTCCGAAAAACGCCCGGCGCAATTGCATTAACTCTCACGCCACGATGTGCCCACTCGATGGCGAGCGATTTTGTGAGCGAAGCGACTGCCGCCTTGCTTGCCGAGTACGCCGCTACCTCATAAAGAGCTACAAAGGTTGAGAGAGAAGCAATGTTGATAATGCTTCCCGAACCTCGTTCCAACATGTGGCGACCAAAAACCTGAGCCGTTCGAAGCGTCCCGGTCAGGTTAGTATCGATGATGCTGTCCCAGTCTTCTTCGGAAAAATCCAGGGTGGGTGCGCGCTTGGTGCGACCTGCGGAGTTTACCAGAATATCGACTTTACCAAATGCTTTAATCGATTCGTTCAGGACACTTTGCAGGGAAGCACGATCGGAAACATCCGAGCTGACGCGAAGTGTTCGTTTGCCGCGTGCTTCGATCTCTTTCGCAGCGGCGTCCACTTGTTCCGGCCGTCGCGAGGTTGGCACCACGTCGGCCCCAGCCTCTGCCATTCCTTTGGCGATAGCCAAACCAATGCCGGAGGTTCCGCCAATCACGACAGCGACTTTGTGATTCAGTTCAAGACGAGAGTAGGTCATAGGATAGCCTTGTGGTGCTGTAGCTTTGCTCAAAGACTCAGGTTTTTTGAGTGACGATTCTAACCGAGTTTAGTCCTTTGGCTTTAGGCTTTTCGTAGTCTGGGCCTTGAGCTTCGTAGGAGAGTTTGTACGGTTAAAGGTTAGACCACTTTTGATTTAGGCGCTTACTGTGTAACACCACGCATTGATCTGCGTCAAGCCCAAAAAACAGCAAGAGCATTAGGGAATCGCGAGTTTTCATTCAGCTTTGGTGGGCCCATTTGTAACTTGTGTTGTTTAGCCACGCATGGTAAAGTCGTCCTCAATTAATTGGATTGGTCTAACCAGTCTGAGGGGAATGGGTTGGTTAGGTTTCGAAGGGCGCCAGTGCTTTTTGAAGCCTTTTTTGTTCACTTTCAAAAACTCTCGAGAGCGCTGAAAAGTGTCGGCTACAACACAACAACAAATAATCCGAAAAAGGGCGGTTGGTGGCAATGTTTGGTTGTCGCGTGTCACCGAGCCTGAGACAGATCTCCTGAGTCATCTGGAACCGCGACCGCTGCAGTATGAAGTGTTAGCTTCAGAAGAGGCCGTTGGACAGTCGATGCTTGAGGAAATCGAATCTGCCGCCCGATCCAAAGAGGGTTCACTTGTCGTCATTATTCTCGGAGGTCGGGGCGCACAAGCGCTTCATCGTCAGCTCGGAACTTTAGCGAAGACTTCCGAGAAAGATTGGCTGCTTCGAAGACTTCACATCTTTACTCAAGACGCCCTTGCGCCCTTGCGAATGGACAACGGCCTGAGTTTCGTCCGCGATTTTGAGCGACTGCTCGGTGATGATTTCTTTCGAAAGGTACTTAGCTTCAACTCAATTAAGACTGACGCGATTGATTTAGAAGCGGAGCTTGCGAGGTACGTTGAAAAGTTGGAATCCCTTGGCGGAATAGATCTACTTTTCCTGGGATTGGGTCCCGAGGCGGGTGGTGCTTCTCATCTTGCATATATCAAGCCCGGCTCTGGCGCCACCGTCAGTGATATCGCTGGAATGATACCTATTTCGGCAAGCATCCTTGAACATCACATTACTAAGTTCAAAGCTGGTGGTACTCTGGTGTTAGAAGTTGACGAGCTCGAATGTCGCGCCGCAAAGCACATTTTGACCTTGGGTCCGGCAGCGATAGTTGGAGCGCGCAGAATTGTTCAATCAATTGTTGATGCTTCAACGGCGCCGGCGAAGCGCGAGAGTTATCGCCGGTTGTTAGATACCGAGATCAGTTCAGATTCTGCGAAACGCGCAAGGCAACTCGATGAGAATCCCGGGTTGTGGCTGCGACTTCATCCGAATGTCCGATCGCTCATTCTCGCGGATGTTTTGGAAAACTAACTCTCAAGAAAACTATGTCGAGTATTGAAATTCCACAGACCGCGGCGATTGGTGAGTATGCGATCATTGTCGACCCTAACGACAATGTTGCTGTAGTCAAGAAATCCACGTTCGCTGAGCTTGAAGTACTTCTGCCTGGTGGCGAACTGGTTCAGTTGCGAGGCTCGATTCCTCCCGGGCACCGGTTCGCTACTCGTCAAATCCCTGCTGGTAGTTTTGTTCTGCAGTTTGGTCAGCCGATCGGTACGTCTCTCGGGATTGAAGCGGGTGAGCAGATCACTCATGCGAATATGACGAACGACGTTCCCATCGTCCGCGATTTGCCTGAGACTCTGCATACTCCTCCACCAGACTATCTCCCCATCGATGAACGTGGGACGTTCATGGGTTACAAACGACCGGATGGAAGAGTTGGCACGCGCAACTACTTGCTGATTGTTCCGACGAGCATGTGCGCTAGTCATGAAGCACAACAGATCTCTACCATCGCAGAGTACACAATCTACAACAAACAGCAGTATCCAAATGTGGATGGCATTGTTGCCATACCACATAACAAAGGATGCGGCTGTCAGGATGGCTCAACGATCGACGTTATGCTGCGTACGCTTTCAAACTACGCAGATCATCCGAACGTCGGTGGCGTGATTTTGATTGACCTCGGCTGTGAAAAGACAAACCTGGCACAAGTCGAAAGCTACTTACTGAAACGTGAGAAGCCGTTTGATAAACCAGTGGCAAAGATCGGGATCCAGGATGTTGGCGGAACCGAGGCCGCAATTCAGCAGGGTTTGAAAGAAGTCGTAGCGATGTTGCCAGCCGTTAACGAAACAAGTCGGGAAGAAGTTTCCGTTAGCGAACTCGTGCTTGGTGTTAAGTGCGGAGGATCGGACGGGTTCTCGGGTATCTCCGCGAATCCATCGTTGGGTCGCGCGGCTGATTGGCTGGTTCGTTCTGGAGGAACAGTACTGCTCACTGAAGTCCCAGAGTTTTGTGGTGCGGAACACCTGCTCGCCAATCGGGCAAAGGATGTTGAGACGGGACGTGCCGTTTATCGAATGGTCGATTGGTACAAGGATTACGCGTCGAAGTTTGGTGCTGTTCTCAACAACAACCCGAGTCCGGGAAACATCGCCGGAGGGTTACTCAACATCACCATTAAATCGCTGGGAGCAGTAGCTAAAGCGGGCACTACCCGTGTCGAAGGAGTTGTTGAGTACGCGGAAACACCGAAGAATCGCGGCGTCAATCTGATGCAAGGCCCTGGATACGATCAGGAATCAACTCCCGGTCTCGTAGCCGCTGGAGCGACAGTAGTGGTGTTCACTACCGGTCGCGGCACCACCATCGGAAACGCAATCGCTCCCGTGATCAAACTGGCTTCAAACTCTCCAATTTTCGAGCGGATGTCCAACGATCTCGACTTATCAGCCGGCGGAGTTATCGACGGCACTGAGACAATCGATGAAGTCGGTAAGCGAGTGTTCGATCGAGTGGTTGAGGTTGCGACTGGCGACCAGGCAAAGGCGGAGAAACACAAGCACCGAGAGTTTCAATTCTGGGCCGAGCAGACTGTATCGCTCTAAAACCGCTACCTACAAAGAACCGTTTCCATGGTTTGCCTCTTTCGCTTTCAGTTCTGCCAGCAAGAGTAAACCTTTGAAACGGTTTATTAGTCTGTGCTGTAAACTCTCATCGACAACTGGCAATTCACAATTACAAGAAACACGAGGGACAAATGAAAAGGAAAGCATCGGCGGTTTGGCAAGGTGGACTGAAGGATGGCAAAGGTTCGATCTCGACTGATAGCGGTGTACTCGCGGATACACAGTACTCGTTTAGCACCCGCTTCGAAGATGGCAAGGGTACAAATCCGGAGGAGCTCATTGCGGCCGCGCATGCCGGCTGCTTCTCAATGGCACTTTCAGGTCAGCTGGGGAATGCTGGATTAACTGCTGACAGTATTAACACGGTGGCTGCGGTGACGCTCGAGAAGACCGACGCTGGTTTCACCATCACGAAGGTTCATTTGGATGTGACCGCTAAGATCCCCGGCGCGAGTGCTGAAGCGTTTCAAACTGCTGCCGGCAACGCGAAGGCTGGGTGTCCAGTTTCACGCTTGTTGAAAGCGGAAGTCACAATGGATGCCAAACTCGTAAACTGAATCCCCCTAGATTCCAGTGTCAACAGAAGTGCTAATTCCTGGCGTCGTCGGCGGAGGCTCGCCAGATCGCGAGTTATTGCCGGCTACGCTCGCCGACATCGTCGAGCAAGCTCTGGCGGTCATTGAGCCGGGCGAACGTGTGCTTGCGATCGTTCCTGACAAGACGCGCGACGACAACACTGATCTGCTCTTTCCAATAGCTCAATCAATACTCCGCGAACGAGAAGTCAAAAGCTTTGATGTCCTGATTGCGCAGGGCACTCATCCGCCAATGTCTGAGCACCAGAAGCTTTCTAAACTCGGACTCGAAACCTTTGCAGGATCATTGTTCGATCATCGCTGGGATCGTCCCGAAGATCTGATCACCCTTGGAGAGTTGAGTGGAACCCTGGTTTCGGAACTCACTGGAGGGTTAATCAAAGATGCTGTCCGTGTAAGCCTGAACAACTTACTTGCGCCAGACGTCTACGATACCGTTCTGATCGTCGGCGCTACGGTTCCGCATGAAGTGGCAGGGTTCGCAGGTGGTGCAAAATATTTCTTTCCCGGTGTGGCTGGGCCCGAACTAACTCACATGACTCACTGGCTCGGTGCACTGGCTGGAATAGAGGACATTATTGGCAGAGTAGAAACTCCTACTCGTCATCTGATCGAAGCCGCCGCTGATCTCGTTACTGCACGGATCATTTCACTGAACTCTGTTGTGTCACGTCAGGACGACGGAAGGCTCAGAACCTATGCCTTGTTCGCAGGAGAAGTGCGCGAGGCTTTCAGGCAAGCTGCAGAAGTAAGTCGTCAGGTTCATATTCGTTACACTGGTCGAAAATTCAAAAGAGTTGTGGCGTTGCTGGATCCGCATTACGATGAATTGTGGGTTGGGGGAAAAGCCAGCTACAAGTTGGGCGCGGTTATCGAGGACGGTGGCGAGTTGATCATCTATGCACCTCACCTGACAAAGATCTCCGAGACACACGGCGCACTTATTGAAAAGTATGGTTATGCGCCGCTCGAGAGTGTTCGCGACATGTTGGGAGTTTCGCAGGAACTTCGTGAGAATCTTTGTATCGCAGCTCACCTCGCTCACGTTTCATATGCCGGTAGGGTGGACGAGGACGGCCGGATAGTCCCTCGCTACAAGATCACAATGGCGACGAGCCTCGACGAAGCAACATGCAGAAGAGTGAATCTTCATTTTCTTGATCATAAAACTTTCAATCCAGAAGCCTTTCGTTCCGATCCTGATACGCTCATTGTAGAAAACGCTGGTCGAGACCTTTATCAGGTTTCACTCAGCGCGAACGACATGCCCTCCTAAAACTGCCGACACTCTAGGGTGTTCTGCGCCTCCAAAATGGTTTTGAGAAGCAATCACCCGTGGAGGTCGATGCAGAAAATCACTGTCCGCTTTATTGAATTAGTTGACAGCCTCACGATTATCCGTATACTCAGCCCAAATTCTCGGATCTTTCGCTTCTCTTTTTTTAGCCTTGGTAGTTCGATCGCAAACAAATTCAGCGTCTTGTCCTTCATTCAAGAGGCAGCTTTGCGGGGGCAATCGCTCTCAAGCCAGCAGTTCTGATAGTCAAACAAGGGTCTAAGAAAATCACATTTGTTGGCCAATCTATGTGGGAGTTTCGTGGGAATAGGCCACTCAAATGAGTTCAATGCCACTCGAAGCGGTTTACGTTTTGTTCGCGTTGGCAACAATCTTCTTCATCTCAAACCGATAGACCGATAGCAGTTCGAGTTAGGTAAGTAACAAGGAACCTAATTACCTTCGGATGCCACCCTTCTGTCGGGCCCTTGAACAAAGTAAGAAGTCAACTGCAGCTAATTTCGACGGAGGGAATCAAATGAGAAGCATTCGATTGAAAAGCATCTTTCTATCAATTGCTGTTCTACTGTTAACGGCTACGTCAGTTGCAACTCAGACCATCAGCGGTTCCCTCGCGGGCACTGTCACTGACATCAAGGGCGGCGCAATTCCAGGCGCCCAGGTGCAGATTACAAGTTTGAGTCGCCATGAAACTAAATCGACTCAAACTGACCAGGATGGGAGATTTGTTTTTCCTCAACTCTCCCCCGACACTTATCAGTTGGCTGTAGAGGCCAAGGGCTTCAAGGGTTTCAAGCTCGAGCATCTGATGGTGAATGCCAACGACAAAATTTCTGCTCCAGAGATCAATCTCGAACCGGGTGCTGTGTCGGAAAGCGTGACTGTCATCTCCAGCGGTGAACAACTTCAGACTGAGAGTGCGGAACGAGGTGCGGCGATTGTTAGTGATCAGATTAATAACATCGCGGTCAATGGTAGAAGTTATCTTTCGCTTACACGTCTCGCGCCCGGAGTCGTCAACAATAACAACTACCAGGTGTCCGGGCACGCCGGTCTCGCCGGCATCAGCGCAAACGGCGCTAGAGCAAATCAAAACAACCTTACTCTCGATGGCGTCGGCAATGTTGATACAGGAAACAATGGTGACCAGCTTGCGACAGTAAGTTTGGATGCCGTTGAAGAGTTCAAAATTTTGACATCGAATTACCAGGCGGAGTACGGCCGCTCATCGGGCGCACAAATAAGTGTGGTGACGAAGAGTGGATCGAATGAGTTTCACGGCAGCGGATATTTATATCATCGTCATGAGGGACTCAACGCGAACAACTGGGTTAACAACCGCGAGAAACTACCCAGACAATTTTTCCGCTTCAATAACTTTGGTTACACGATAGGTGGACCTGTTTATTTCCCCATGTTCGGAGAAGGTGGACCAAAAGTATGGAGTGGAAAGGATAAGCTCTACTTCTTTGTTACTCAGGAGTTCCAACGGCAACTAAGGCCACAAGCAATTCGAAACGTGACTGTTCCCACGGAGCTCGAAAGAGCGGGCGACTTCTCGCAAAGCAAGGACAACAACGGGGCCAAAGTCTTTATCCGCGACTACACGAAGAACGCTCCGTGCAGTGCATCGAATACGACCGGCTGTTTCTCGGATAACGGTATTATCAACAAGATACCGGCGAATCGATTGTATGGACCCGGCCTCAACATCCTGAAAGTGTTTCCGCAGCCAAATCTCGCCGGAGTCAATGGAGCGAACTTTCGTTCTCAGATCTCAGACTCTTATCCACGCCGCGAAGATCTGGCTCGCATAGACTATAAGCACTCAGATTCGTTGACGCTCTTTGGTCGATACATAAACAACGTGGATGCCATCTCCTCGTTTTATG
Source organism: Pyrinomonadaceae bacterium (assembly GCA_035257465.1). Taxonomy (GTDB): domain Bacteria; phylum Acidobacteriota; class Blastocatellia; order Pyrinomonadales; family Pyrinomonadaceae; genus PSRF01. Next base: position 18,827 of record DATEXA010000044.1, read on the forward strand.
GGTCGTTTGTGCTGGGAGCGAACTTGCCATTAGTGCCAATCAACGATGTTCGTCCGGGCAAGGCGCTCGCAATTGGCGCAACCAAGACCTTCAATCCGACCACGGTAAATGAAATCACATTCGGTTTTGGAAAGAACCAAATCAACATCGATGCGGCGACAAACGCATTGACGCGCGCTGCAACCGGACTTACTAACTTGCCGATGATTTACCCAAATGCCATCCAGCAGGACTACATTCCACAGTTCAACTTCAACGGCGGCAGAATCGCCAACGGCCCGAACTTCGGAACAAACAACGCTCCGTTCTTTAACTACAATCGGACCCTGGACGTCGTTGATAATTTCAGCAAAATTATCGACAAGCACGCCGTGAAAGTAGGTGGCTATTTTCAACGTAGTTGGAAGGACCAAACTGTTTTCACGAATGCCAATGGAAATATCAACTTCATCGACAACGCACAGAATCCGTTTGATACAGGATTCGGATTTGCCAACGCAGCAACCGGTGTCTACAACAACTTCAACCAGGCGTCGAGCTATCCAACAGGTCGATATCGTTACAACAACGTCGAGTTCTATGTGCAGGACAACTGGAAATTCACTCCGCGGCTGACTTTCGACTACGGAATGCGCTTCTACTACATTCAGCCGCAGTACGACGAGGCTTTACAAACCTCGACCTTTCTTCCTCAACTCTTTGATCGAAGCAAGGCAGTTCGTTTGTTCAAGCCAGTGATCGGTACCGATCCTCTAACAGGAGCGACAGGTTCACGTGTTGGATTTGATCCGGTAAGCGGTCTCACCGTGCCGGGAACCGAGATCGGGAAGATTGTGCCGAACAGCGGCGACATCCTTAACGGAATCGCCAAAGCGGGTGGCGGTAAGGTCAACAAGTATCTGCAAGAGAGTCCCGGTATTCTCTTTGCTCCTCGTTTTGGTTTTGCGTTCGATCTAACAGGTAACTCAGAGTATGTTCTGCGAGGTGGTGCCGGCGTCTTCTATGATCGATACCAAGGAAACGAAACGTTCGACATGCTCGGTAACCCGCCGACGATTTTCACGCCGACGCTGAATTTCGGTTTCTTGAAAGACACCAACCCGTCCAACTTGCTGCTTGCTCCATCGGGACTCAATGCGTTCAGCGTTGAAGGACAAATACCTACGGTTTATCAGTTCAATCTGGGTCTGCAGGCAAAGCTACCGTATGACATACGTCTAGACCTCGCGTTCGTAGGTTCGCAGTCACGTCACCTGCTGCAACGCGTCAATCTCAACGCAGTGTCCTACGGCGCCACCTACAAACGTGAGAATCAAGATCCATCGAGGTTCGCGGGTGGTGTGATTCCAGCTGTTGAGCCTAACCTAGCCGCGCCTTACGTTAATGCTGGATTGAGCTTCAGCGGTTCGAACGCTCTGCCACAGGACTTTCTGCGGCCCTTCCAGGGATTTGGAAACATCAACATTCATCAAATGGGCGGCAACTCGAACTACAATTCCATGCAACTGCAATTGCAGCGTCGCTTTGTGAAACGGATGTTCGCGCAAGTGAGTTACACGTGGAGTCGCGCCATGGGTGTCACGAATGGCGTAGACACCGACTTTGTACGAATCGACAGCTTCAACAAGGCTGCTAACTATGGACCGCTCGCCTTTAACCGCAAACACAATCTGGCGGTCAATGCGATCTACGAGTTCCCAAACCTCTCGAGGTACGCAGGGGGAAATAAAGTCGTAGGATTCTTCGGAGATCACTGGCAGATCTCAGGCGTCTACGCGTTTCAGAGCGGCACACCATATGGCATTGGCTTCAGTATTCCCGGTGGCATCGGTAACGCTCAACTCACCGGCTCAAACACGGAAGGGGCACGCATTCGTGTGACCGGTTCGCCTGGGTCGGGCAACAGCGGCGATCCCTATCGTCAGATTCTGACAGCTTCATTTACTCCGCCTTTGCCGAACAGCCTTGGTTTGGAATCCGGACGGAATTACTTGATTGGCCCTGGAATCAATAACGTGGATCTTTCGCTACAGAAGTCGTTTGCTTTCTCTGAAAAGAGTAAACTCGAGTTACGAGTGGACGCTTTCAATGCCTTGAATCACACGCAGTTCAGCGGTGTGAATGCAACTTTGAATGTGACGAGCTTGACGAACTTTACCCCAACCAACCTGCCGTTCGACGCTAATGGAAATTTCATCTTTGCGAATCGTAACGGCTTTGGCACGATTAACGGCGCACGCGATCCACGCATCCTTCAGTTGGTGGCACGCTTGTCTTTTTGATCGAAAGCAACACACGCGGTGTAGAGAATCCCGGTTCAGACAACGGCGGAGTCTTCAATCCGCCGTTGTTTGATTCTTGGCGACAAGGGAACAAATGAAACTCGGAGTTGCAGTTATCTTTCTAACCGTCCTCCTCTGCGCAATCTTTGCTCCTCGCGCTTCACACTCCCAAAAGCTGGATCTCGGCCTCTTTGACGACCACGTCGATGTCGGCCCCGTAAAAAATGCGGGCACGGTAAAATACGATCCGATTCAACAGCAGTACTCGATCAGTGGTTCAGGAACAAACATGTGGCTCGGCTCGGACGAGTTTCATTTTGTCTGGAAAAGGATGAAAGGCAATTTTATCCTTTCCTCGCTGGTGCAATTTGTAGGTAAGGGTGTTGAACCTCATCGAAAGATCGGATGGATAGTTCGGAAAAGTCTCGATTCAAATTCACCGCACGTCACGGCTGTAGTTCACGGTGATGGGCGAACTTCGTTGCAATTCCGCCGGACGCCCGGTGGGATAACGGAAGAAAAAATCTTTGCAATCAAGAACGCCAACACACTCCAACTAGAGCGTCACGGAAGTACCTACAGCGCGTCGGTGACAACGTTGGGCGAGCCTTTCGTGTCTGAAGAAATCACAGATCTATCGTTGGGTGATGAAGTTTACGTAGGACTATTTGTTTGCTCGCATAACAAAGACGTTGTTGAGACAGCGGTCTTTAAAAACGTCAGGGTCACGGTCCCTGCTCGCGACAACTTTGTGCCTTATCGCGAATATATCGGCAGTGACCTGGAGATTCTCGACGTCGCGAGTGGGAGTCGCCGCACGATCTATCACACAGCAGATTCCCTTCAAGCTCCAAACTGGACACGCGACGGCAAGGCGCTGATCTTTAATCGAAATGGACGGCTCTACCGCTTCGATTTGAAAAAGGGAACTCCCGTAGAACTCAATACTGCTTTTGCGATCAGAAACAACAACGATCACGTCCTGTCGTTCGACGGGAAAATGCTCGCGATAAGTCATCACGTAAGCGAAGAGCAGAATGAGTCGAATGTTTTTACAGTGCCTGTTCAGGGCGGAACACCAAAGAGGATCACCACTCGAGGTCCATCTTATCTACACAGTTGGTCTCCAGATGGCAAATTTCTGATTTTTACTGGCGGTCGAGGCGGCGAGTTTGATATCTACAGGATTCCTGCGAATGGTGGCGACGAGATTAATCTAACTAACTCGCCAGGATTGGACGATGGGCCAGAGTTCACACCTGACGGAAAGTATATTTACTTCAACTCCACGCGCAGCGGCTTAATGCAACTCTGGCGAATGAAGCCCGATGGTAGTTCTCAGGAACGCGTTACTAACGACGAGTTCAACGATTGGTTCCCGCACATTTCGCCGGATGGTAGATGGATCGTATTTCTTTCGTTTTTGAAAGACGTGCGCCCCGAAGATCACCCTTTCTACAAGCACGTGTACATTCGATTGATGCCTGCTGCAGGTGGACCGGCGAAAGTCATTGCTTATCTCTACGGTGGTCAGGGGACGATTAATGTTCCTTCGTGGTCTCCTGATAGCAAACAAATCGCTTTTGTCAGCAATAGTGATCTGAAGTAAAGCCTGCAAACTGGAATGATGAAAACAATCAACAAACTGTGTTCGAACGCAATGCTGTTCTCCCTTGCCTGTAGTGCCCTGGTGTCTTCTGCGCAAACACCGGCGCCTACGACGACAACTCGTACTGCCGCCGCCATCGTTCAGCAGATGACGCTCGACGAAAAACTCGATTTGCTCGGTGGAGTTGACGGCTTTTTTATTCGAGACGTGCCGCGCCTGAATTTACCTCGTCTAAAAATGGCCGATGGCCCAATTGGCGTTCGCAACTTCGGACCTGCTACTGCGATGGCCGGCGGCATCGCGCTGACGGCGACCTGGAATCCCGCGCTCGCTGAACTTGTCGGTACCGAACTTGGACGTGACTCCCGTGCAAAGGGAGTTCACTTTCTGCTTGCTCCTGCCGTCAACATCAACCGGGCGCCGATGAATGGAAGAAACTTCGAGTACTTTGGCGAAGATCCATTTCTTGCGTCGCGCATTGCTGTCAATTACATCAACGGAGTTCAGAGCCAGGGAGTGAGTGCCACGGTCAAGCACTTCCTTGCAAACAATTCTGAGTTTGATCGACACAAGACTGATTCGATTATCGATGAACGCACACTCCGTGAAATTTACTTGCCCGCGTTTGAAGCAGCGGTAAAGGAAGCACACGTTGGAGCCGTGATGGATTCCTACAATCTAACAAACGGCCAACACATGTCGCAGAACGGGTATTTTCTGACTGATGTCCTGAAGAAGGAATGGGGCTTTGATGGACTGGTAATGTCGGATTGGTCGGCAACCTATGACGGAATCGAAGCGGCGAACGCAGGCCAGGATCTCGAGATGCCTTCCGGTCTCCATATGAATCGGGAGACTCTTAAATTAGCAATCGAGCAGGGCAAAGTTTCCATCGACACGATCAACGACAAGGTACGTCGCATCGTGGCCACAGCCATACGCTTTGGCTGGTTGGACCGTGTGCAGACAGCTTTGGATGTGCCGCGTTACAACATACAGGCACGTAACGTAGCGCTCGAGGCAGCGCGTCAAGGAATTACGCTTTTGAAAAACGAAGCTGACCTGCTTCCGTTAAGTAAGACTACCAAGTCTATCTTTGTTGTTGGCCCGACCGCGTATCCTGCGGTTCCGGTTGGAGGTGGCAGCGCAGAAGTACAACCCTTCGCAGCTACCAGTTTACTCGAAGGTCTGACCAACTATCGCGGGAGTTCAGTTCGCGTCTACTACGATCGTGGTTTGCAATCATTCGCCGACCTGGCGACCGCGACAAACTTCAGTACTAGCCCGACGAGCGGACCTCCTGGTCTCATGGCAGAGTACTTCGACAACCCCGAGTTGAAGGGCACGCCGGTGGTATCTCGCATCGAACAACATATCGACTTCGGAACGGGCTTTCGCCTGTTGTATCCGGACGGAACCAGTTCCTCACGATGGACTGGTTATTACATACCGTCAGACTCAGGTACGTTTCACGTCTTCGTACAAACGACAAGAGAAAATGGTGGGACGTACCGTTTGTTTGTTGACGACAAGCTTGTGCTCGATAACTGGGTGCACATGACTGCGCTTGCGGATTACAGAACACTCGCGCTCGATAAGAAGCCACATAAGGTTGTTCTGGAGCAGCATGGTCGCGGCGAGAGACGCGCAGTACGTTTGCGAATGGGTTTTGTGAATTCGAAGCAGCTTGTTAATGAAGACGCTAAGAAAATGGCGGCTAGCGCAGATGCGGTCATCGTTGCCGCGGGTTTTGATCCGGAGACGGAAGCGGAGAGTTCCGACCGAACTTTTCGTCTGCCTCTGGGCCAGGATGAACTTATTCAAGAGATGGCCTCGGTAAATCGGAACACGATTGTCGTAGCTACGTCCGGTGGCAGCTTCGATATGAACGCCTGGCTAGATCGAGTACCTGCTCTAGTTGAAGCCTGGTATCCAGGTCAGGAAGGCGGTAGTGCTCTGGCAGAGATTCTTTTCGGCGACGTTAATCCCTCCGGACGTCTTCCCGTGACTTTCGAGCGACGTTGGGAAGACAATCCCGTTCACGACAGTTACTACCCATCACCAGGAACCACGAAAGTCGTTTACAAGGAGGGCGTCTTCGTTGGCTATCGAGGTTATGAGCACGCCGGTACAAAACCGCTTTTTCCGTTTGGCTTTGGTCTCTCTTATACGAGCTTCAAATACGAAAACCTCGCGATCAGATCGCTGGACAAAAACCGTTACGAAGTCTCATTTGATGTGACCAACACGGGCAAGTGCGTAGGAGCCGACGTTGCTCAAGTGTACATCAGTGAAACTCAGCCGAAGATTTCGCGACCTGTTAAGGAACTTAAGGGATTCGCGAAGGTTAATTTGCGACCTGGCGAAACAAAGAAGGTCTCACTCATTCTCGATGGCCGCTCATTCACTTACTTCGATGTCGAGAACAAGCAGTGGCGTGCTGACGCCGGCGCTTTTGATGTGCTAGTTGGACGTTCGTCTCAGCAGATAGAACTACGAGGCAAGCTGGATCTTCCCGCGGCAATAACAATTGCCAAGTAAGTAACCGACAACAAAATCGATTTCAACTACTAACAAGGACAAAGCCATGAAAAGACTTCGGCCGATTATAGTGGTCTGCCTGCTTCTTCCGAGCTTGATTGGAACGTATGCTCAGTCTCGTGTTATGCCATCAATAGTTCCTACAGACGATATTGACTCTCGCGCCAACTCGTTACTGAGTCAGATGACTCTTGAGGAGAAGATTGATTTGCTCGGTGGAGTCGATGGTTTCTTCATCCGAGACGTTCCTCGTCTAAAGCTTCCTCGGTTTAAAATGGCTGATGGCCCAATCGGGGTGCGCAATTTTGGTCCAGCGACCGCAATGGCTGCGGGCATCGGGTTAACGGCTACATGGAATCCCGCACTGGCAGAACGCGTGGGCACGGAGATCGGACGGGATGCACGGGCAAAAGGCGTTCACTTCATGTTAGGACCGGGCGTAAACATTAGTCGCGCTCCAATGAACGGCAGAAACTTTGAATACTTTGGCGAGGATCCATTCCTCGCGTCTAAGGTTGCGGTTGGTTACATCAAAGGAATTCAAAGTCAGGGAGTCAGTGCAACGATCAAGCATTATCTCGGGAACAACTCTGAATTTGATCGCCACAATACAGAATCAGTCATCGACGAAAGAACGTTGCGAGAGATTTATCAGCCCGTGTTTGAAGCTGCCGTGAAGGACGCTCGAGTTGGCGCCGTCATGAATTCTTACAACCTGACCAACGGCGCGCATATGTCGCAAAACAAATATTTGCTGACCGACGTCCTTAAGATCGACTGGGGCTTTCAGGGTGTGGTGATGTCGGATTGGGGCGGCACTTACGACGGAATCGAGGCAGCGAACGGTGGTGAGGATCTCGAGATGCCCGCGCCTGCTCACATGAATCGGCAGACTCTTATGCCGGCGATCGAACAAGGTAAAGTTTCAGTAGCGACCATCGACGACAAAGTGCGGCGCATTTTGAGAACAGCAGTGCGTTTCGGCTGGCTGGATCGTGAACAAACTGACTGGTCAATCCCAAGATACAACCAACAAGGACGACAGGTTGCACTCAATGCCGCTCGTGAGAGCCTTGTGTTGTTGAAGAACCAGTCTGAACTGCTTCCGCTCGCAAAGAGCAAGACCAAATCTATTCTCGTCGTCGGACCTGACGCTTATCCGGCTGTTCCTGTGGGTGGCGGAAGTGCTCGCGTAGAACCTTTTTCGGCCGTCAGCTATCTCGAAGGGTTAAGTAACTACCTTGGAACCGATTCACACGTGTATTACGCGCGCGGTCTACCAACTTTCGCCGAATCGTCGGAAGCGACGGTGTTCTCAACCGCTGCGACGAATGGTCAGCAGGGTGTGAATGCCGAGTACTTCACTAATCCGGATCTCCAGGGAACGCCTTCAGTCTCCCGCGTCGACCGCAGGATGAATTATGGAACCGGATCGCGACTAGTTGTTCCTCCTGATGCAGCTTCATATCGATGGACTGGCTACTACGTACCACAGTCTGCCGGCTCTCAGGATCTCTTCGTTCATACTACCGGCGAGAATAGCGGAGCCTATCGTGTTTTTGTAGACGACAAACTCGTTCTTGATAGTTGGACCGACAACAAAGCTCTCGTCAGTTATGTAACGCTTTCTCTGGATCAATCTCCGCACAAAGTTGTGCTCGAACATAAGGGACGTTCAGGTTTTGGCGGCGGACGTCTCCGGCTCGGTATCGTTCGACAAGGCCAGTTTGTTTCGCCAGAAGCGAAGACTCTCGCGGCTAAAGCCGATGTGGTTGTTGTCGCAGCAGGTTTTGATCAGGAAAGCGAAAGCGAAGGTGCTGATCGAACATTTTCTCTACCACCCGGACAAGATGAATTGATTAAGGAAATGGCTGTAGCCAACAAGAACACAATTGTGGTTGTGACCTCAGGCGGAAGCGTTGACATGAATGCCTGGATTGATCGAGTGCCAGCGATCATCGAAGCGTGGTATCCCGGACAACAGGGTGGTACTGCGCTGGCCGAAGTCTTATTCGGCGATGTGAATCCTTCGGGACGGTTGCCCGTTAGCTTTGAGCGACGTTGGGAGGACAATCCTGTCCACGACAGCTACTACGCGGAAAAAGGAACCAGGCGAATTGTCTACAAGGAGGGCGTGTTTGTCGGTTATCGCGGTTATGAGCGCTCCAACATCAAGCCGCTCTTCGCGTTTGGATCGGGATTGTCGTACACAACTTTCAAGTACGCGAACCTGACGATCAAACGAGCTTCTGCCGGAACCGTCGGAACCTTCGATGTGTCCTTTGATGTAAAGAACACTGGCGCGCGCGAAGGTGCTGACGTTGCGCAAGTCTACATCGGCAGTCCTCAAGCAAAAGTTCCGCGACCAGCAAAAGAACTGAAAGGTTTCTCGAAAGTGTTTCTGCGACCAGGCGAATCGAAGCGAGTGACAATCACACTTGAGCCACGATCTTTTACTTACTTCGCCGTCGATTCAAAAGTGTGGCGAGCGGATGCAGGCCAATTCGATGTTTTGATTGGACGCTCATCAGATCAGATCGAACTTCGTGGCAAGATCGATTTGGCGGAACCTCTCATGCTGAAGAGATGATCGCAAGATGATCGCAATCAAACTAACTTCTTAAGCGAAGGACTGCGCACATCTGACAGGGTATATTGTCGCCGAGGTGTTTCGCAGGTTCTTTTTAGAAGCCATCATTCGTTCGATAATCCTGACGAGCAGTTAGTGTTGCCCGTCAAAGGCCTTCATACAACACCTCCCGAGACCGGTGGTTACTACAACACTGGTTGATTCTAAGCAGCAGTACCGAGGCTCCTGGAGCATCGCCGGAGTTTGGTCTTTCGCCCGGCTGCAACCAAATGTAATTAATAGACTACCAATGAGTCGGATTCATCTTTCTCGACTTTTCAGTCTGTTCCAGAACGGCCCAACATATAATTTAAGTAGTGATTGTGACTGCATAGGTGCGGTGTGCGGTACGCTCAACCACGAAAACTCAAGACAAAACGCGGAGTACTGAAAGCGACACTTAATGCCTGGTGCCTGTCTTGCCATGAACCAATGGCGAAACATGGCAAGAACTTCACGTGCTCTCAGTGTCACGTTGCGACTCGAATACATATTTCGAATGGTCTTGGAGATCGAGCACAGACTATTCGAAAGGGTCGAAGTGCTTCCGTAGACAGTCAGTCGCTTTATCCGTTTTGCTTCGGATGCAAAATTCGCATGCAACGCTTTTCTCGAAACGCGAGCGGTAAGTGTCACTCCTTTCGCTGCCGTCATTGCAAGACGATCATTGCGTCACACATCGAACGCGCAAAAACTTATTTGCGAGAAAAAGAGATTCTCCGGATGCTACAAGCCGGACATCTCGACAGTCAGATTGTGAGAAAGATGAAATGTCATCACACGACCGTTAAGCGATTGCGTGATCAGGTCACGAATGCACGTTTGTGCGAATGTGGCCAACTCTTCTTTCATACAAGTAAGTGTCGCCGGCGACCAGGGTGGCAAACGAAGGTCAGTGAGCGTCGACAGGGGTTTGATGAATTGCTTGTGCGAATCAGCCGCCGAGTGCCGTCGGGTTTCCCTGATGAAATGCGCGAGGAGATCTGTCAGGAGATGCTATTGGAGATAAGTCGATCTATTGATCGAGTCTTAGCGAATGCCCCTGACTTTATCAGGAAGTATAAGAAGCGTTACCCTTTTCAATATCACTCGTTCGACGCGAATCCAAAATTATTGGAACGAATCGCCGGGTAATAGAACGTTCCTTACGCAACCAGGGCGTGCGAATTATTCAGTGAAGGCTCTTGTGCCTGCCACGCTTGAGACCAGCTATTGGTGATGAATTGTTCGACCATCGCTGCGTTCAACGGAGTGGCGAACAGGTAGCCCTGGCCCTTCTCGCATTCCAGTTTTCGCAAAAGGTTTAACTGAGCCTCAGTCTCAACGCCTTCCGCAATCACGTCCATTCCCAGATTCCGTGCGAGGGCAACGATGGTCCGGACAATCGCTATGTTTTCTTCATTCTCCATCATTTGAGCAACGAACGAACGATCGATTTTTAAGGTGTCGACCGGGAGACGTTGCAGATAACTTAAGCTGGAATAGCCCGTGCCAAAATCATCGATACTCAGTTGGACTCCGAGTTCACGGAGACGTGTTAACAGTCCAACTGCCGCTTCGATATTGTTGCTAAAAACGGATTCGGTGATTTCTAGTTTTAGACACTGGGGCGGCAATGCCGTGAGCGCGAGAACGTTGGCAATGTTCTCAACCAAGTCGGGTTGATTGAACTGTTTCACAGATAGATTGACGCTCACGAAGAGTGGCTGTGGTCCTTGATAGATGTCGAGCCATCCTTTGGCTTGAAGACATGCAGACTCGAGGACTGTTTGCCCAATTGTCAGGATCTGACCACTCTCTTCGGCAACGGGAATGAATTCTTTTGGTGGCACCAGACCAAATTCAGCATGGCGCCAACGAACCAGGGCTTCGAAGCCTGCTAAGGTTCGGTTCTCAAGCGACACGATCGGTTGGTAATCGACAAAGAGCTCGCCACGGTCACAGGCATGGCGTAGATCCACTTCCATCTTCAATCGCGTCATGACCTCGCCGTGCATGTCCCTGCCAAAAACTTCATAGCGTGCTTTACCTCGTTCCTTGGCGCGATGCATTGCGGTTTCGGCGTCCCTCAGCGTGTCTGCGATTTGATCGGAATTAGTGGGTCCCAGGGCAACGCCAATGCTCATGGTGATATAGACTTCCTGTCCAAAGAGATTGAAAGAGATCGCCAACGCCTGTTGGATGCGAGTGGCAACCGAACATGCCTCTTGTTCTCCGGTTACGTCGTCGAGCAGCACGGCAAACTCATCACCGGCGACACGGCTAAGGATGTCGCCCTGTCGCATGCAAGTTTGAACACGGTGCGCGATTTGCAACAACAACTGATCACCGCTCGCACTACCAAGACTGTCGTTTACGAGTTTGAAACGATCAACGTCGAGCAGAAGAACAGCGAAGTTCTGATCTTTATTGGATTGCTTGCGACTCATGCGCACCTTCAGTAGATCGCTAAATCGTGCGCGATTCGGCAAAGACGTCAAAGTGTCCTGGGTGAGTTTCTCTTCCGCCGTCTTGCGGTCACTAATATCCTGTACCTGGAAGAAGAGTCGCTGTGCGCCTGTTTCGGAATCCTTGAGTAGGGATACGCTCCAAAGCACCCAGACAGTATGCCCGTCCTCGTGAATGTATCTTTTCTCCTGCTCGTGCCCCTGTATAAATCCTTCGAGCACGCGCTGGATATACGACTGAACATGTTTCAGATCGTCAGGGTGAGTCAGCTTTTGAAACGTTGTTGCTCGAAGTTCCTGTTCTGAATATCCGACGAGCTTGCAGAGCGATTCATTTACCTGCAGCCAACTACCATCGGCCGACACGACGGCCATGCCGATCGCAGCGTTATCGAAAGTTCCAGGGCTTCCTCCGTACAACTGGGGAGTAGCC
>DATEXA010000045.1:0-10868 GCA_035257465.1 Pyrinomonadaceae bacterium
AGCAAACAATGGGCGCGGATCTCCGTGGAAAGATTCTCGGCGTTCTGGGACTTGGGCGGATTGGATCACAAGTCGCGCGGGTGGGGAGCGCTTTTGGAATGAATCTCATTGCCTGGAGCCAGAACATGACGCCTGAGGCTGCTGAAGCTGCGGGCGCAATCCTGGTTTCAAAGGACCTGCTGTTCGAGCGGGCCGACATCCTGACGATCCATTTGGTGTTGAGCCGCCGTACGCGCGGCCTGGTAGGGGCCGCGGAGCTGGAGAGAATGAAGCGAACGGCCTGGTTGATCAATGCGTCGCGCGGGCCGATCGTCGAAGAGCAAGCTTTGATCAGCGTGTTGAAGAACAAGCAAATTGCCGGCGCGGCGATCGACGTATTCGACATTGAGCCGCTGCCTCCGTCTCATCCCTTCCGGACGCTGGACAACATACTGGCAACGCCGCATATCGGCTACGTATCGCATGGTCTTTACAGGACGTTCTACGAGGATACTGTCTCGAATATTCGGAAGTGGCTCGACACCCAAATGGCAGGGAATGGTTGAGATGTGGCTAATAGAAAATGAAGGCTCTTACCCAGCTCTCGGGCTGAAGGCGCAGCTCGAACGAGCGGAAAAGCTTTTTGATAGTGTCCTAATCTAAGAACTGAAATACGGTTTCTGGCATAGGCTTGGCCGCGAGTGCCCTAAGTGGGTTAGCGCACAGACGATGATGATACGCTTCTTTTGTGCGCCTTGAATCTACAATATACCAGTGGTACTACGCGGTTATTTGCCATGCTTGCGGAAGACGAATTCCTTTCTCAAATGTCAACGCCGACATTCCCACTTACGCTATTGAAGTAACTTGTTGGGAATGCTTCAAAGCTAGCGATTACTCCCCAACAGAGTTTGTCAGAGTTGCCGCATCCGAATAACTCTCTAGGTATTGTCAACCTAACTCAAAGAGGAAACACTGGACACTCCAACAAGATGAATCCCGTCCCGTCGCCTCATTTGGGTCAATGGAGGATCTGCCTCGAGGCAAACTGCTTCTTGTCATACGGCGAATCTCGATTTCATCACGCGTAAGTCTGGCCGAAACTTGAGGTACGATTCTCGGACGGTCTCGTATGTGACTAAAACGCGTCTGAGAGATTAGTCGGAGAGAAACATCCCTGACGAAGGAGATCGAAACTAGACAGCGAAGCTACCGCACAGTTTTGAATTTCAGGGAGATTTGAGTGCATGTGCGATGCTCGCTGCAAAGCTATTCGGTGCTCTTATCCTTCTCGTCCTGGGGGTCACCCTTTTTACCATCAGAAGTATCCATGAGGAAGAGTGGAGTGTCGGACTCCTGGTGGATGACTGGTTTAACCAGTTCTTTGGTCCTTCGGTCGCTTAACTCCTGACCGAGTTCGTAACCGGCGTGCCAGTAGTTCGTGTCTTCGGAATTCATTCCAGCTTCAACTCCCCGCTTAAAGTCGCGTGTATTTGCATCCACATTTGTTTTTTGGCTCTCGCTCATTAGTCGTCTCCTCCGAGTTTATTAAACTTCTGCAAAGAATAAATTAGTGTGCCCGTCCTGGTATCGCCGTTAATTACTCTTCCACTATAGCTTTGATTGAGATGGCACTTTTTCACCTCAAGCCCCAGTTTCGTTCAGACCCAAGAACGCCAATCGTTTTTTGCTTTTTGTGCGAGTCGAGTTCAGGCGGCAGTCTTCGCATGCGCCAACTCTGGCTCGCCAACCATTTCCTCGAAAAGCGTCCGGTAGTGAATCATTGCCTTCTCCTTCTGTTAGCAGTTTTTCCCTTTGTCTCTTGGCAAGAACAACGACACAAGAAATAGGTCGCTGGCCTGGTCTCGGGTGTCGAGAGTGATTTGTCCAGAGCGGATGACTAGTCTACTGCTCAAGAGATTCGCGATCTGTGCGCCAGCACACAAAGCCGAAGACAGCGAGACGAATCAAAGGATCTCAGATCTAGAAAAGTGGCTCATCTGGTTCAGCTCACACACGGTGTGTCTTTTATATGTGTGTTGACGCACAGGTATATGTGTGTTGACGCACAGGCGGAAGCGCCCACTTGATGATGAAGAAGCTCTTAAGACAGGACGATGTCGTAACGTTTCGCTAATCCTTGCGGAATAAGACGTTTTGGAAGACAGACGTTTGTCGCATTTCTCTAATATAGATCACAAAACCAGAAACTATCGCGCAACGTCGTTTCGCCGATTGAGAACTCGACAGGTTGTGTAAAGTTTGGGCCGTCATAAACAAAAGTGTGAAACTCTCCGTTCTCGCCGCAAGGATCGACATTCGCCGGCAGCGACGAGATAAACTCTTCATCGATGGTTTGCCCGGCAAATGATCTTTCGAGAGTGCTCGAATCCACGCAGGTCACCACAGCTTTGAATCCTAAGGCGATGAACTCCTTGACAAGCTCAGTGGTGTTTCGATGCCAAATTGGATAGAAGCCTTTCATCTCATGCCTGGCAAGAAATCTGTCACGATACGATTTAATATCTTCGAGGAACAGATCTCCGAATACCGCCGAGTCGATGCCACGCTCACGATATTCACTAAATGCCTGGGCCATCGCCGTCTCATACTCGTCATTGTTTGCGCCTTTCGAAATCAACACCTGACGAAGCGGTAGACCCAAACTAGTGGCCTGACTTTCCAACAGCGCACGGCGCACACCATGCATGCTTATGCGGTCATATTCTCGCGTCATTGTTGTCAACAACGTCGCTACGCGATAGTTAGAGGATTTCTGAATCTCGTAGAGTGCGAGACAACTGTCTTTGCCGCCACTCCAAGACATCAACACTGGCTTCACGTCGTTACTTCCTGTGAAATTTGCATTGGTTACTAGTGTTCATCAGCGAGTATTCAGCAGTCACCTGCGTCACACTACGACGATTTATGCATAATAACTCATTAGTGATTCATCAGCTTGACGGCGTGGCAGGACAGGTTATAGAGTGCCAATCATTCGTGTTAGTCCAATAATGAGATGGCCCCGAATTGTTCTTTGGAATTTTCAATAGTTAGATCGCTTTTTCAACCAGGATCCGAAAGGATTCCAGGTTGAGCGTCACAGGTGCCCATAAAGGGTGACAAGGGAAGCGGGTGTGAAGCCCGCACGGTTCCCGCCACTGTGTACCGGTAATTGCACAGCTTCTATCAGTAAAGGCCACTGATCTCACTCGAGATTGGGAAGGCAATGAAGCTCATGCGTTCGAGCCGGAAGTCAGGAAACCTTGCCTGCTGTAGGACGGAAGCGACCACTTACGCTCCGGGAAAGGGCGAGTGGCGTCGAGCGCTGCAATCAGGATAGGACTCCGGCAAGGTGGTCCATGTAACCTGATTACACAACAGCAAATTTTGGACGCCCTCGATCTTCTGAATAGGAGATCGAGGGCGTTTAGTATTTTGCAGTCCAATATCGCCGATACCATTCCGCCAATTCTCGTCTCGTAACTTCGTTCTTCAGATATTCATGTGTGTAAAGGAAGGATGCAAGAGTTCAACGCTCTTAGCAACTTTGTTTTAGTAACCGCGATGCGTTAGGAGTGAGCGGGAAGAGCGGTGAAAAGCCGCCACTGCCCTCGCAACTGTGATCGGCAACGAAATCCGCAACTAGAGCCACTGTCCTGAGGATGGGAAGGCGCGGAGAGTAGGTAAGTGTTTTGGCCGTGAGTCAGGAGACCGGCCTTTCAAGAGCGCGTCTTTGCTACTCTTCCGAAGGGGAGGAGAAGGAGACACTTCAATCATGAAAAAGCATAAATATGCGAGTTCGATTTTGATCGCACTCGCGCTGACGCTTGCGTGTGGACTGCTGTCGGTGACGGCCTCGGCTCAGAATGGTGGCAATGCCTCCATCACGGGCAGCGTAAAAGATCCTCAAGGCGCAAACCTACCCGGCGCTACGGTAAAGCTCTACGGACGCGCCCGTACGTTCAGTCTCACGACTACTACGGATTCTACAGGCAAATATCGCTTCGAGAAGCTGGCGCCAGGTGAGTATCTCGTGGAAGCCGAGGCTGAAGAATTCGCATCGGCTAATGCACAGCAAGTAACCATCGAAAGAGGCCAGGCGGCGACGCACGATATCTCGCTGGAGTTGTCGGGTGTTCGCAGCACAGTTGTCGTCACAGCGTCTGATACTCCGCAATCGGTCGACGAAGTTTCAAAAGCAATTACAGTAGTCGAGAACCAAGACATTGATGATCGGGATGAATCCGCGGTTGCGGAATCACTTCGGAACGTACCTGGTTTGCGAGTACAGCGGCTTGGAGGTCCTGGATCGTTTACTTCGATTAAGATACGCGGTTTGCGCAGCGAAGACACCGCTGTGTTAATCGACGGAATCCGGTTTCGTGATGCCGCTGCTACACAAGGTGATGCTTCGGGTTTTCTGGAAGACATGGTTGTTACCGACATTGGCCGCATCGAGGTATTGCGTGGATCGGGATCGTCACTCTATGGGTCGAATGCGATTGGAGGCGTTATCAATCTGGTTACTGATGAGGGCGGTGGTCCAGTTCACGGGAGCGTGCTTGCTGAAGGAGGTGGACTTGGTTTTTTCCGAGGTCGCGGACAAGTTGCTGGAGGCTCGGGTGACAACCGCATTATTTATAGCGCCGGCTTCACGCATCTGAACGTCTCAAGTGGTATCGACGGTCAGGATGAGGCCCGAAACACAAGCGGACAAGGTAGAGTTCTGTTTCGCTTTTCGCCAACAACAACACTGTCGGGTCGTATCTACACAGCCAACTCCCGATTGCAACTGAACAACAGTCCTGATGCAATTGGTACAGTGCCAGCTACCGGTATCATCGAGGCGATTCCATTGTCTATTACTGAGCAGCGTCGGTTTGAGTCAGGCGTACCGATCGCGTCATTGAATATTGGTGCAGCAACGTTCATCGCTGCACCCAACGACCCAGACAGTCGGCGGGAGTCAAATTTCTTCTCCGGAGCGGTTCTGTTTACCCAGAGGCCCACTGAAGCCTTTGGCTACACGCTCAGCTATCAGGGGCTAGCAACCAATCGCAGCAGCATCAATGGACCATTAGGCGTGGACTTCCAGCCCTTCGGAGGAACTGCCCGCTCAGACTTCGATGGACGCATTCATACGTTTGGAGCTCGTTTCGACGTGAGTGCTGGCCGAGCGAACTTGATCACGGGTGGTTATGAATTCGAAAGGGAAAATTTCAAAAACCCTTCTTTTCAACCAAACCCGGCGGACAACTCTGATGTTGATGTCACTCAGAAGAGCCACGCGTTCTTTGTTCAGGATCAACTGCGGTTAATGGATGATCGGCTGCAGATCTCTGGAGCATTTCGTACCCAGTTCTTTCGACTGGACCAGCCCGTCTTCACCCCGCTCGCTTCGTCTCCATATAGAGGCTTTACATTTCAATCACCGCCAACCGCTTACACCGGAGATGGGACGATCGCATATCTATTTCGCTCGTCAGGTACGAAGATCCGCGGGCACATCGGTAACGGCTACAGGGCCCCGTCGCTTTTCGAACGTTTCGGCACTTCCTTCGACAGCTTCTTTGGCTATTCGACATTTGGGGATCCGCGATTGAAACCCGATCGGTCAGTTGCAGTGGACGCTGGAATCGAGCAAACGCTTTTCAAGAACCGATTGCGAGCGTCGGCAACTTACTTCTACACGCAGCTGCAACAAGTCATCATCTTTGACTTCTCTGGCCTGATCGATTTTGCGACCGATCCGTTTGGGCGATTCGGTGGATATCTAAACACAAATGGCGGGATCGCTCGCGGCGCAGAGCTGAGCGTCACTGCAACCCCGACGCGCACTTTAGATCTTTCGGTCGCGTACACGTACACGAAGGCACAACAACGAACTCAACAAGTGCCCGGCACGCGTCGCGCACTGGTGATACCTGATCATCAATTTTCAGTTGTTGCTACTCAACGAGTAGGTCGACGTGTCCTGCTCAACTTCGATTTCGCTGCATCGAGTGACTATATCGCTCCCATCACTAGTCCAGTGACGTTTGCCACTCGTGGCTACCGATTCAGTGGCCTGGTGAAGGCGGACATCGGCGGCAGTTATACTTTGCCGTTAGGTAGCGAAACTCGATCTCTGCGCTTCTTCGGTTACGTCGACAATGTTTTCGACCGCGAATATTTCGAAAGCGGATTTGCTACGCCCGGACGAACTGGACGGGCTGGCGCGTCGTTTACTTTCTAGAGCGTGGGAGAAGTCGGCAGTAAAAGCGAAGTGGTCCAACTCGTCGAGAATGAGGACTACTATCTCGATCGCGGGCTGATGGTTCTGACAGCCCGCTATCACCTGCGTCGTGGCTACTGCTGCGAGCACGGGTGCCGCCATTGTCCTTATCAAGATTTAGCACGAAGGAACAACGATGCTGAAACCAATGGAACGACCAACTAAGGCAGCCCTTTGTCTTGCGCTGATCGCCTTCCTTTACATGTTTGCCGGTTGTCGGCAGTCGCAACAGCAAGCAAAGATCGAAGCGCGGCCTCAAAGAATCGTTTCACTGAGTCCGAGTGTGACTGAGATTCTCTACGGCATTGGCGCCTGGCCACAAGTCATCGCCGTTTCGCAGTTCTGCACTTATCCTGAGGACGTTAAGAACAAGCCTCGGGTAAATGGTTGGGACAAGACGAATCTCGAGCAGGTCATGTCCCTCAAGCCCGACTTTGTCATCGGAGTAGATGCCCAGGAGCCATTCCTGCGAGATAAGCTGACCGGGCTGGGAGTGCGGTCTCTGTTTGTGAAAAGCCAAACTCTGGCGGAGGTCATGGCGTCAATGGAAGAGATCGGACGTGGAACCGGCCATGAACAGGAAGCCACAAATTTAGTCGCTAAAACACAGGCCGAGATCGAGGCAGTCCGGAAGGCCGTTGGCGATCGCCCGCGCCCTCGCGTGCTCTGCGTAGTCGACCGCGTGCCGGGTACGATCCGCGATCTTTACACCGCCACTAAGGGCAGTTATCTCGACGAGCTCATCAGCATCGCGGGCGGCGAATCAATAGCGCCAGTAGCCGAACAAGGCTATGGCAAGATTAATAAGGAAGCTGTGCTCACCATAAATCCTGAAGTGATCATCGATATGGTGCAAGGTTCGAAAGGGAATTTTGGTGAGGACCCAATAGCCGTATGGAATGAACTTGGGGAAGTACGCGCGGTTCGCGACAAGCGCATCTATTCGATGACCGACCCTTCTGTGATCCATCCCAGCCAGTTCGTTGGACACACCGCGCAAGTGTTCGCGCGGGCGCTTCACCCGGAGAGCTTCACTAATGCAAAGTGATTTCTCTGCGGCGAACCCGACTAGTAGTGCTGGGCCAGATGCGTTAACTAATGGCCCGCTTATTCAAACGTGCAATCTGAGCTTCGCTTATTCCTCCTTGCCCGCAGTCGTCGATGTTTCACTGGCGTTGCCACGAGGTACGATGGCAGCGCTTATCGGTGCGAACGGGTCAGGTAAGTCGACGCTGGTCCGGTTACTAGCCGGTCTATTAGAACCCGTCAAAGGTGAGGTCGTCTTTAATGGCGCTCCACTCACAAACCTTCACCCACGTGATCGAGCAAAACGAATTGCGTACGTTCCTCAATCGACCTCTACCGTTTTCCCTTTCACGGCGCTGGAGGTGGTCTTAACGGGTCGCAGCCCGTACAGCGGGCGGTTTCGTTTTGAGAGCGCACACGACGAACAGATCGCGCTGGCGGCGCTGGCCGCGCTTGACGCCGCGCATCTCTCGGCGCGTCACATTACTGAATTGTCTGGCGGTGAACGCCAACTGGTTACTGTTGCCCGCGCTTTGGCGCAGGAGCCGGAGGTTATGTTGTTGGATGAGCCGGCGAGCGCGCTTGATTTGAAGCATAGAACGCAACTCGCCGGGGCGTTGCGCCGGTTGCGAGATGAGCGGGGCATAACTGTACTAATGATTACGCACGACTTGATGCTGCTCGATTCTGCTGCCGATCTTATTTTCGCGATGAAGTGTGGACGCGTTGTCGCGAGTGGTACGCCCGATGCGGTGCTCACCGACAATGTCCTTGGTGAAGTCTATGATTCGCCTGTGCGGACGATGCGCAGCGATGGGCGCACGTTTGTATGGTCGGAATTGTGATGTCTTCAAGCCCAGGCAACGTAGAAATTGAACGAAACTGAATTGACAACAAAGTCAGAGACCACATTCGATACCCCGCGCGCAACGAAACGTGCACGCGTCGGCGTCCGGTTGCGCATTGCGCTTCCTATCTTGATTCTTGGTCTTGTCGTCGCATTCTTGATTGGTCTTTATGTGGGCTACAAGCCACTCGACTTGGCAGCACTCAAGAGTGATCCGATCGCACGTGCCGTCTTCTTTCGCCTACGATTACCACGCGTGTTAATGGCAGGCATTGTAGGCGCGTCACTGGCGATGGTGGGAGCCGCTCTCCAGGCGCTTTTTCGCAACCCTCTCGCCGATCCTTTTACGCTCGGTGTCTCCGGCGGGGCGTCTTTAGGGGCCAGCATCGCGATTGCCTTCGGCCTCGGGCTGAATCTGGTGGGTGTGCCTTTTATTTTTATAGCGGCGTTTGTCGGCGCGTCCGTATCTGTGTTGTTGGTCTATCGACTAGCGCGATCGGGAGGTGGGACGATGCTCCCCGGAGCACTATTGCTGGCTGGTGTGGTTCTGAATCTCAGCGCTTCGGCTGGCGTTCTGGTGATTCAGTATCTTGCTGCGTATGGAAAGGCTTTACAAATTCTGCGGTGGTTGATCGGCAGTCTTGATGTTGTCGGGTTTGATCTGATTTGGAAGATGCTCCTCTTCCTCATACCTGGCTGGTTGGTCCTCATCGCGCATGCGCGAGATCTTCACCTGCTGGCGACGGGCGAATCAGATTCAGCGGCGAGCCTTGGAGTAGACGTTAGGCGGACGGAACGAATGGTCTTCCTGGCCAGCTCCTTGATTGTGGCGGTGACTGTTTCCGTCGGTGGTGCGATTGGATTTGTGGGCCTGATTGTGCCGCACGCAGCGCGACTCGTTTTTGGTCAGGATGTTCGAGTTTTGTTACCGGCGTCGTTTTTGTTAGGCGCAGCCTTTTTGATCCTCGCCGACACGCTAGCGCGAGTGGCGATTGCGCCCGGCGAACTTCCGGTCGGAGCAATCACAGCCTTAATGGGCGGTCCGGTGTTTCTGCTCTTGCTGAAGAGACAGCAACGTTACTCGGCAATGTAGCTATGTCATCGATGACTTGATGATGGGCTCGGAGGATAGGTCATAACTGCAAAAGCACTGATGGTATTGGGTACAGCTTCTGATGCGGGCAAATCGCTTACCGTCGGAGCGTTGTGTCGCATCCTGCGTCAGGATGGTTTCGACGTCGCGCCATTCAAAGCACAGAACATGGCCCTGAACTCTTTCGCAACGCGCGAAGGTCACGAGATAGGACGTGCGCAGGCAATGCAAGCGGAGGCTGCACGAGTCGAGCCGCACGTCGATATGAATCCCATCTTGCTCAAACCTACGTCTGATGTGGGCGCACAAGTGATACTCAATGGAAAGGTGTTTGGTAACTACGACGGTGTGGATTACTACAGACTCAAACCACAGCTACTGGACACCGTAAGTTTTGCATATCAACGTTTGGCGAAGCGACATGATGTTGTAGTGCTGGAAGGTGCTGGCTCACCCGTTGAAATGAATCTCAAAGACCGCGACGTAGTTAACATGCAGATGGCAGAAATCGCCGATGCCGCGTGTCTCCTGGTGACCGACATTGATCGTGGTGGTGTGTTCGCCTCGCTTGTTGGTACCTATGCTTTGCTTGAACAACGAGAGCGCAGTCGCTTCTTCGGTTTTCTTATTAATAAGTTTCGGGGCGATGTGAGTCTCTTCACTCCCGGTATTGATTATCTTGAGAAACGACTGTTGCAGCCATGTCTCGGAGTCATTCCATATTTCCACAACCACGGCATCGACGATGAAGATAGTGTTTCGCTTGAACGACGAGCAGTTCGGCCTCCGTTCTATCGCAAAGACTGCCTAACAGTTTGCGTGGTCGGACTTCCTTACCTTTCTAACTTCACAGATTTTACCGCTCTGGAGAGTGTGCCGGGTGTGGTTGTTTATTACACGCGCCGACCCGAAGAAGCGCGCTCCGCTGATGTGCTAATTCTACCTGGAAGCAAGAACACGATTCCTGATCTGCTTTGGCTCAGGAAGAACGACTGGG
Organism: Pyrinomonadaceae bacterium; assembly: GCA_035257465.1. GTDB lineage: Bacteria > Acidobacteriota > Blastocatellia > Pyrinomonadales > Pyrinomonadaceae > PSRF01. Next base: position 10,220 of record DATEXA010000045.1, read on the forward strand.
AACCGGTAATCGAATCACACGCAGCAGCCGGCAAGCCGCTCCTGGGAATATGCGCAGGCTTCCAGATGCTGGGAAGTGAGATACGCGATCCGCATCACACGGAGAGCGACATTGAATTTGTGCCGGGCTTGAACCTCTTGGATTTCACCACCGTGCTTGAGCGCGAGAAGGTGACTCGGCAAGCTACGGCGCGGTTCGCCAAACCGTATTGTCTAGGCCCTGGGGCCGGCAATCATGCCGACCCTCTATTCAGCGGCTACGAGATTCATTTGGGCAACACAATCTTGGGAAATAGAACTCAAGCGCTCTTTCAACTACAACGGTTGGGTGAGGAAGAGTGTCATCCGGACGGAGCGATTAGCACCGATGCTCGGGTGCTTGGCACTTACTTGCATGGTCTGTTCGACTCGGCTGAAGGCCTACAGTTGCTCCTGAGTCACTGGCGGAAGATTTGCGGGAAAGAGAACCCACCGTCGGGCGTCACTGATCCGTTGGCTGAACGCGAGCGACGCTACGATGCATTAGCAGAGCACTTCCGGAGCAATCTGAAAATGGACGTTATTTACCGTGCACTCGATAAGCAAAGATGATCTCTCCCGCATCGTTCGCGCTGGCTTACGCGTTGGATTGGTTGATCGGCGACCCAAGG
>DATEXA010000046.1:0-27673 GCA_035257465.1 Pyrinomonadaceae bacterium
GTTAGCCCGCCTACGCCGCTATCGAAGATGCCAATGGGAAGATTTCGATCCAACTGAAGTATTAGGTAAAGATTTCAGATACGCGAAGACGGAATCCCGGAACAATTGGATCCCCAGTGAGCTCATCTTCCTCTGCAAAGAGGCTTCTTTCGCCACTGGCAAACCGCACATCAACAGTCCGTGTTTGAGGGCTAACCAACCAAACTGTCGAAGCACCTAATGATAACCATCTGGAAGTCTTCTCCGCGACTTTACTTTTCCGATCACTTGGAGACAAAACTTCGACCACCAGATCGGGAGCGCCCGCGCGGTAGCTTCTTGACACAATTCCAACTCGGTCGCGCCGGATGAAAGCGATGTCAGGAGCCAACACTGTATCTGGATCACTTTCGAGCTTGAACCCTGTCTCCGCTGCATACATCACACCCAGGTTATGAGCTTTAACGAATTGTCCTAACAGGATTGACAGGTTCATGGTTACGACGCCGTGCTCTTCGCCGGGTGGAGACATTGTGAGGAGTTCTCCTTTGATTAGTTCATGCCGAAGTCCGTCATCGGGTAGCCGGAACAATTCTTCAGCAGTCATCACGTGAGTTGTTGTTCCCATTTGAGACCTAAGTTTAGCGTGAGGTTTTCAATTTGAGATCTCAAATCTGAGATCTCAAATCTTTTTTGGTGGAGGCGCCGAGAATTGAACTCGGATCCAAAAACCAACGCCGAAGGAATCTACATGCTTAGTCGTTTCTCTTTCTTGCCCGATTTCTCGGACAAAAATTCGCTCAGTGCTGAGTCAGTGAAACGACAAGACCTCGGCAAGAGCTAGCCCGACTTTATCTCGCCCACTGCCACGGACCGAAGCAGCGGGCCAGCTCAACTAAGTGACATCTCCCTCCGCGCGTATGAGCAACTTGCGGCGAGACGCTCGATGCTTAATTAGGCAGCGAGAGCCAATTCATTGTTATTGGCAATTGTGTTTCCCTACGCTTTTTAACGAGCTGCATAAGGTAGCCCGGCATGCATCGCGACGATCGTTCAGGTTCCTGTCGAAGCCTGTCGCCCCCGTCTTTGCGAGCGGAGTAATCATAAACGTTGGCAAATAAATTCGGAAACGCTGACGCCGCAAACTGCACGCATTGACTGAGAACCTGAACAAAACCCGCCCTAACCAGGCAAAGTTGGCCGGTCATTCAACAGTGCTGACCTTGCTGATCTATAATTTTCTGGCAAAGACGGCCCTTCGACCTGCTTCTGTGGGTAGCCACATTGCCCATCGCACCGGATTGATGCAACTTAGTTTGGGGGAATACTCAATCATATGGCTTCAAATATTTCGAAGTACTCGCCAAGAGCAATCATTAATGCGCCGCCCGAAGAACGTCGGACTCTGTTAAGTCGCTTTTGGTTTCCTGCTGTAATTCTTCTGGCTCTTGCAGCTGGCGGGCTGACCGGAATTATTGCTGCATACGAGTTGAACTATTCACCTGCGGCAACCGAAGTGGCAGCACTCGCGACCTATCGCCCGAGCGTGGTCACTCGTGTTTACGCAGACGACGGCGAGACAGTCATTGGCGAGTTTGCGCTCGAGAAAAGAATTCCGCTCAAGTACGACGAGATTCCTCCGCTACTAAAAAATGCCATCCTCGCGGTGGAAGACACTCGCTTCTACGACCACATCGGAATCGATCCAATCCGCATCGTTGGCGCTGGATGGAAAACTTTGACAACCGATAAAGTCGAGGGTGGATCAACTCTCACTCAGCAACTAACCAAGAATCTGTTCCTGTCCAAAGAACAAACACTAACTCGCAAGGTCAACGAGTGGATCCTCGCGCTCCAGATCGAACGTTATTACACTAAGAATCAAATCATGGAGTTGTACGTCAACCACATGTTTCTTGGTGCAAACGCTTATGGGATGGAGGCCGGCGCCGAGACGTATTTCGGCAAACAAGCGAAAGACCTGACCCTGGGCGAAGCTGCTATGTTGGCTGGCGTACCAAAGGCACCAAGTGAATATTCGCCAACTTCAAATCCTCAGAAAGCAAAGGAACGTCGTGACCTCGTTTTAGAACTGATGGCCAAGAATGGTTTTGTAAGTCAGGCAGAAGCCGACGCTGCGAAAGCAAAACCAATTCAACTTGCTGACACGGCGTATTACCAGTCGCAACCAAAGTCATCTCCCTTCGATTACCCGGTCGAATACATTCGTCAGGAATTGGAAGACAAGTACACCACGCGTGTCGCACAAGGTGGGTTGTCTGTCTACACCACAATCAACGTTGATGCACAGAAGCGTGCTTACGAAGTACTTCGGGGCGGATTGCGTAACTACGACCGCTCACACAGTGGCTGGCGCTCGAGCTACACAATCATTCCGACAAGTTCCAACAACGCCGAAGGCTTACCAACTCAACAAGAGTTGACCAACTACAAACATCCGGATTGGTACGGCAATGATTACGAACCTGGTCGTCACTTAATGGGATTGATCATGAAGGTCGACCGCGTTCGCAACGAAGCGAGCGTGCGCTTTGGCAACTTCACCTCAACCCTTACTGTGGCCGATATGGGTTGGGGTCATCGTCAGCCGAAAGACGAATTCAAGAACGGTTACCTTGGGGAGTTTGAGATTAAGGAAGTCGATGAGAAGAATCGTCGATTGAAAGTTGAGCTCTCGCAAGTTCCCGCTGTACAGGGAGCGATGATGACTCTCAACGCGAAGAACGGCGAGATCGTCACTATGATTGGTGGCTACGACTTCTACACGAACAAATTCAACAACGCCATTCAGGCCTATCGTCAGACAGGTTCGTGCTTCAAGCCATTCATTTATACCGCCGCAGTCGAGTGGGGAATGACACCAGACTCAGTTGTCAGTGGTGCGCCTATCAGCATCGGCGATTGGCAACCGCACAACTACGACGGTTCATCAAGTTGCGGTGACATGCCGATGAAAACCGCGCTTGCCAAGTCGATGAACATTCCTGCCGTGCACCTGCTTCAAACTGTTGGCATTCAGACCGGTGCGCAGATGGTCCGGCGTTTCGGAATCAAAGTTCCGATGTCGCCCTACTTGCCATCCGCGTTGGGAGCGACGGAAGTTCCACTCGATCAGATGGTGTCAGCATACTCAGCATTCCCAAACAAAGGCATTCGCGTCGAGCCACATATGATCCGAAAAGTTTTGGATCGCGATGGAGGCCCGCTCGAGGAGTGGGAACACACTACTTACAAAGTGGTAAACGAATACGTTGCGTTGACGATGGTTTCAATGATGCGCGGCGTGGTCCAGGGTGGAACTGCGACTGCGGCCCAATCGCTCGGTGTTCCACTCGCAGGTAAGACCGGCACTGTAAATGATCACACCGACGTCTGGTTTATCGGTTACACACCAACTTACGTGACCGGTGTTTGGATGGGTTATCCGGGAAAGAAAAAACCGCTTGGGAATGACATGACTGGCGCACATGGTGCTTTGCCGATGTTCATCGATTTCATGAAGACGTATCTGAAGGACAAACCCAAAGAGGATTTCCCGAAAGCTCCAGACATGCCGGAAGACATGAAAGAACTCTTCCGACAACGACAACGTGAACTGGCGGCTGAGCGGGCTGAGTTTGCAGCGGATGCGGAAAAGAACGCAGACGAGAATGCACTGCCTGCATCAACAACAGAACCGAAGATGGATCAAGTAACGTTGCCACCACCGCCAAAGGCTGATGAAGAGCCAACGCATGCTGAACCAAAGGCCGAACCTGCTACGCCGAAAGTAGAAGCGCCGCCACCGGCTCAAACAAGACCACGCGAAGCTGAACCGGCGAAGAAGAAAGGGAAGAAGGGCGATGGAGAGCCAGGGTAGGGGAAAAGATTATTTGTCATTGATCATTTGTCATTGATCATTTGTCATTTGGAAGTGGTCCTTGGATTTGTCCTCGGCCGACCTCGTTCAAAACCTGCGGTTGTTCTTCGAGTATCAGGAACACTCAAAAAGTACGACGAGATGGTTCTTCCTAAATGGAAAATGAAAAATGTCAAACGACCAATGACAAATGGCTCTTGTTCAAATCAAAGCATCTTCCCCAGCGCATACGGAAGCATCTTCCTCCACCACGGCCAATCGTGATCGACATCCTGGCCCCAGAGATCCAGCGTATGAGGAATTCCTTTGGCGTTGAGTATGTCTGACAGGGCGCGGCTGCGCTCCGGAGCTTCGTAATTTCCCTGCCCCGAAAGAATCAAGATCTTGTCGGCCTTCTGCAGCAACCGAAGGTAATAATCGTCATTCAGGTTGGAGAGGTAATCTACAGGATTATTGAAGTAGACGTTGTCGTCGTAATGTCCCTGTAGATACGAGCGCACATCGTAACTACCGCTCATCGCAATCACACCTCGAAAAAGATCTGGATGCTTGAAGTATTCATTCGCCGCCAGGAACGCTCCCAAGCTTGCGCCTGTGGTAATCGGTCGGCCTTCGCCATCACCACTGTCTTTACGAATCAACGGCAAGACTTCTTCTGTGATGTACCGATCGTAGCGAGTTAACAACTCCGCCTTCATGGGCGCCGGAATTTGGTCGTTGAGCAAACTGTAGCGGTTGACGCTGTTGATTGAATAAGCTCGTAACTGACCCGCTTCTATAAACGGCTTGATAGCCTCCACTAAATAAAAACGTTCGTACTCCAGATAGTCAGCCGCTGCCGTCGGAAACATCAGCAGTGGTGGGCCTGCATGACCATAAGCCACGAGAGGCATTTGCGTACTCAGATTCGGACTAAACCAGGACGTAGTGCGTCGTTCCATACAAACCTTTCTCTTTTGGGGGAATTGGGCTGGAGATATTGTCGTAGAAGTGGATAGGTTGGCAAGCACCCGAAGGATGAAGGCTGAACGTTTGACCAGCCGCAAATGCTTTTGCTATAAAACCCGCTCGCGTCTTTCGCGGTGGTGCTCACTATCTTAAAGACGCTTTATTCCGCAGTAGCTCAATGGCAGAGCATTCGGCTGTTAACCGAAGGGTTGTAGGTTCGAGTCCTACCTGCGGAGCCAGATTGGACGAAGGTCGCTGGAGTAACTTCCGGCGGCCTTTTTTCTTTGCCAGGCAGTGTTGGTAACGGCAAGCAGATGATACGGTTCTTGTGGTTTTGAAAATGCGAGTTCCCTCATAGCGACAAGGGAAACGACTGGGTCTTACTAACACCATGCCTGTCCTCTTTCAGTAGGTTCGCAATTCTTGCAGGGCCGTTCTAAGTGAAACTAAATCCAGAGTATGCCGGTCGGGTACACCATCAAATAGTATCGCTAGGTCCGCACGGTTAACTTCACACAAACATGTCGCGAAGTGTTCCATGTAACTCGGTTCGTCAAGACTCTCAAAGGTTTGGTAAACATACTCTTTGATCGAGCGCAACAAGTGTCTTTACTGCCGTCACTCGTTCGCCTCGCTGACATTTGTAGACGCGCCCGTCTCCGCCCTCTCCAATAAGCCCGACGCTCTCGTACTTTGCTCGCAAGAACTCGGGGGTTGAATCCATGCTTTCTATTGTACCGAAATCAGAAGTAGAGTTCTCGGTCCCGTCCTCAGCGCGGGAGAAGGATTAACCCAGTTGGTGAGCCGAACGCCGAGTGATGAAGTCCCTTTAGCAATGCTATACTCGGCTAACCTTTAAGGCCGCTCGTTGGCCCGAAACAGGAGAAGGATCATGGCCGCAAACCTTGAAGACCAACTGATTGATAAACTGCGAGCGCTGCCGCCCAACAAACAAAAGGAAGCGCTGCGACTCCTTGATACTCTTGCCAGTGGCGCGAGCTCTGAACCTAACGAAACAGGTGTGGATCGCAGACCCATTTGGGAGATTGTTGAAGAGGTCAACGCTGGCCTGCCCGCAGACACTTGGGACTCCGTACCAACCGACGGCTCGATTAATCTCGATCATTACCTCTACGGAGTGCCGAAGCAGCAGCCGTGAAAGTCGCATTCGTCGACACACTCTATTTTGTGGCGCTCTTCAATCCTCGAGATCACTGGCATGAACGCGCCATAGCAGCCAGCAAACTGGTTGCGGAAACCAAACTGATCACAACCGAAGATGTGCTCGTCGAACTCCTGAATTTCTTTTCTGAGTACGGTGAGAAGGCTCGCCTCGGAGCAGTCACCCAGGCTGAAGGAATTCTCAGCGGCGCGAATATCGAAGTAGCGCCACAGAGCCATGAGGCATTCATGGCGGGTCTCACGCGTAAAACCAAAATGATTGAGGCACTATCTACGCACGAGTAACCGGGAGTAAATCTTCACTCAGAGTATGGATGAAAGAGAACGAGCAGGTGCGCGCGCAACCGCGACTCGCGAGAAGCTGCATGATGCTACAGCCGAGAACCATCGTTGGGTCATAGTCACGATCGCGCTTAAGTTAGACGTAACCCAATGAATCAGTTGACTAGCAGTGCCACCCGTTCTGGTTCAGTCTTATTGCTCGCTGACTGATTGTTCTCCAGTTCACGCTTCAGCTGTCGTTCCTCCTGCGATGGTATTACCTCGGAACCGGTTCGTTCGGCGGCCGTTAAGATCTCCGAAAGAAAATAACCTTCGCCATAGCGGTGAAACACAATCTCACTGTGATTCGGTGCCTTTGCTTCGTCGAGTCGCTCTGTCTGAAATATTACTTGGTCATGGTGATCAACTACGTTCCGGACAATGAGAGCTTCCTGGGTGTCATTGATTCTTCTGAATTCATAGGTGCCGGATGGAAGTGTTCGCCCTCTTACGATGAAGTTAAATGGAATGTTTATTCGTATCGAAGTTCCTGGCAGCTGCGCGCGAGCGGGTACGGCAATCATTAACGCCAGTAGACCGCCTGTTACCAATGTGCTGAAAATCTTTTTCATCATCTCTCCTTTTGTCGCTTAGACGACGGAAGCGGTCGTCTTCCAAATACCAAATCTGTGGAGCCAGCCTTTTCTGCCAACTGCTTCGCCACTGTTGATTTCTTGATCGCTTGACTTGAAATTGTCATGCCGTAGGTTCGAACTCAATTTCATGCAAAAGTAGCAGTTCATAGATCTGCTGCTCACGTTCAGACTTGAGGCTTTCTTTCTTAACTAAATAAAAACGCCACACACCGTTGGGATCAGAGAGGAAGAAAAACACAAAATGAGCGAAAGCAGAGAGGTGAACACGGCTTGCTACTGGCATGAAGGATGACTCAAGAGCAATCCGCAAAAGAGGAGAACTTTTGTCACCTGGTACTTTCAATGGAAGGAGATTAATGATTCTAACTTCTCGGCATCTTATGTTTCATTCAACAGATTGAGGTTCGTCCCTCAAGTTCAGTGGAGGTAGCAATAATGAAAGAGGAACATGCAGTGATAAATAATGATCGCAAGTCTCAGGGCGTTGCTTCAGCAACACCGACAGCGACTGCGTCCAATAAAGAAAGTCAGCATCGCAAGAGCGAGGCAAAGAAGAAACCGCGACAGTCGAAACTGGCACACGCCGCGGGCCAAGGGAAATAGACTAAAACCGGATCGCACTCTGATCTCAACAACCTGGGAGAGTGTTGCCAAGGGACGCCAAGATTGTTTTGGCGTCCCTTTTTGATCTTAGCTGCAAAACTCATGATGCAATGATCAAGTGTCAGAAGTTCCGCTTCGAGGCGATGATCTTTGCTTGAGTCTTCAGGTTTTTGAACCTTGATATCAGCCGGAAAGAAGTACCACCACGCCGGGTGTCCGCTCAAACTTCTGTTGAGATGATTGTGGCTATTTTGCCGCACGAACCCATTTAGACTCACTCTTCTCTGTTGAAGAGCTGCTTGCTGAATAGGAACAACTCTACAGATCTTTTTAGAAAGGCTTAGTTTGCTTTTTTCCTGCTGAGTTATATCTTGCCGGTGTCCCTAACTGCTCGCTGGGGACATCGCCTGGAAGTAGAGGCCGCTCTGGCAGAGGATACTTCACGTCGAGATACTTCCCCTGGCGAAAGACTTTCATGCTGAGCACGGAACCAACAGATAAAGACTTTAGTTTTTCGAGCATTGTTTCAGGCGACGTAACTGCGATGCCATTGATCTTCGTGATGATGTCGCCACCTACCAGAAAATCACGCCCGGCTACACTGAGTTCGAGGTCGCCCCCATGTAGCCCAGCTTTTTGTGCTGGACTTGCAGGCTCGATCACTTCAATGAGAAAGCCCTGGACTAGCGGAAAGCTAAAGAGCTGCTGTAGTCCGCTTTCAATGAACTGACCGTGGAAACCCAACCAGGGTCTTACGACTCTTCCGTCTTTGATTAGTAACGGTACTAATACCCTTGCCATGTTAATTGGTATCGAGAAACCTATGTTCTGAGCGCCAGGTATGACGCTCGTGGTGATTCCCACAACTTCACCGCAACGATTTACTAACGGCCCACCTGAGTTTCCCGGGTTTACGGGCGTATCCATCTGAATTAACGGCTGTTCCATAGTGATGTATGTTTCCGGCAGAAACCGATTGATCGCCGAGACGACACCGCGAGTTAAACTCTGATCCAGTCCTAAGGGGTTGCCGATTGCGACAACTTCTTCACCGACTCGGAGTCGATCGGAATCACCCAATTTAAGTGCATTCAGTATTCCCTCCCTGGGCTTCGAGATTTTTAACAAGGCAACATCATAAATGGGATCTGCTCCAACTACCTGAGCCGATACCGTCGTCCCGTCGTCCAGCGTCACGACGATCAACTGGCTGCCAAAAACCAGGTGAGAATTGGTAAGAATTAGGCCGGAACTATCGATCAGGAACCCAGAGCCAACAGCATGTTCGACTCGATCGTTTGGACGATACGGGTTGATAGATACGGCTGTAATAAAAACGACAGACGGTGAAACTCGTTTGAAGACTGAAGTAAGAGGCTCATTGCAATGATCATCGTCCGGATCCGTCTTCTGCTGCGCCATGGAAAAACTCGCGGCAAGTGAAGATAAAAGAACCCAGCATCCTGTCAGCAAAATAAACCTAGCGCACGATAGTTGATTAAAGTAACTCCTCATAGTGGAGTTGCATGGGAATTGCTGTGCCAACACGAACGAGTCGACACTCTGTGCGTCTTCTTAGAAACGTTTTGTTAAGACCCTTTGAAAGCAGTTTGGCTTTTCTTAGTGCTTCTGTGTCTCCGTGATTTTTGGAAACTTAGTTGACCTTTGCTAGAACGTAAGCCGTTAAACTGAACATGTTGGGAAATGGATAACCCCAGATTGCCACAGCGCTTGTTGGTTTAGCCGATGCAAATTACCAGTAGTGCTATTCTTCATCGTGGGCCAACCTCGTCGCGGCGAGCACAATACCTACTTCTAATCACGGCAGCACTAATCCTCATTGCGCTGTTGGATCGCGCAACGGGTGACGTACCTTTCCAGCACCTTTACTACCTACCAATTATTCTAGCGGCGCAGGAGTTTGGGTTTTCTGGCGGATTGTTGGTCTCGTCATGTGCTGTATTGCTTTACCACCTTGCGAATCCCAGACTCCTTGGTCTTCAAGATTTTCGTCAAGGTGATATAGTGCAAATCATTCTGTTCTTCACTGTCGGATTGATTGCTGCGAAGTTGGTCCAGGATGCAAACCGCCTGCGTCTGCTCTCGATTACTGACGACCTTACCGGGTTACATAATTTGCGATACTTCGAGTCTCACCTTGCGACACTTGTTAGCAATGCCAGGAAAGATGGTTCGGTTCTATCGATACTGGTACTCGATGTTGACCGTCTAAAGTCTCTAAACGATCAGTACGGCCACCTTGCAGGAGCTGACGCAGTTCGCACTGTCGGGCATGTAATCGCTAAACATACGCCCGATCGTGCTGTTGCTTGCCGTTATGGAGGAGATGAGTTCGTTGTTGCCATACCGAATTGTCGGCAGGAAGAGGCTCGGGAAATTGCCGAACGACTGCGCCTATCAGTTTCGAACGAGGAACCGGTTCTCGCAACTCGCGCCTTTCCAGCGGGTACGCTGTCTATCAGTATTGGCACTGCCAGTCGGTTTGTAGAGAAAGATGATGCCCCCATAGAGATCGGTGAACGGTTGTTCAACGCAGCCGATCACGGCTTGTATCGAGCTAAATCAATGGGACGCAACGGCGTAAGTACGGGCCATTAGAGGGTTGTTCTCTGTGTAGTGAATAGAGCGCTATAAGCTGTGGCTTCTTTTCTCCCTTATTCAGAAACGCCCCACCTCCTTACCTCCGATTAGCGAAGATTAGCGCCTTCTGAAACGGCACGTCTGTTGCGAACCAAGAGGAAGCTCCTGGTAGCGCGACAAAGTCATGACTCTGTAGGGAGAGAGAGTGCGAATTAGCGCCCAAGTCTGACAAACGTCGGTCCTGCCAGGAGCACAGTTCGGCTTGATGAATAGGGCAGGTTGTAACTTCTGCGCGGAGTTTAGAGATGATGAAAAGAGTTGTGGCGCCAACGATCGGACTACTACTTGTACTAAGCGTATCGGCTGCAACTTCGCAGCAGGCGAGTCGGGCAGTGTCTCAACAGACAGGCAGTGGAACTGTAGTAGTAAATCACGAGCAACCGATTACGGTAACAATCATCACGGGCGGTGGTCTCTTTGGTCCATCGAAGGATAGATTTCAGATTGGCGAGGAGATACCAGTCACCATCACGATGACCAATACTACGAACCAACCTGAATCCACCTGTATTACTGGCCCGCTCTATCAGACTCTTCCCCGACTCACTAAAGGCGGTCGGTTGATACCGTACACGGGATGGCAATCCTATGAGTTATTGAAAGCTGAAGAGAACAGAACCTGCCCGGATGTCTCACTGCCGGAAACAGTGTTTCTTAAACCCAAAGAATCTCGAGTGGTCGATTGGCTCGTGCTTGCCGATTACCCGCAGAGTGCAGATGCCTGGTACGAGCCGCTGCCTCCCGGTGATTACCACTTGTCCGTTGAGCGGCGCTTCGGCTGTTGTGATGGCCCAATGGTTGACTCAAACGAGATCAATTTCGAAGTTGTACCTTGAGGCAGAACTCTTCTGCCCCACGACTGTCAATTGTTTTTTGATCTACTCAAAGCGCGAAAAATGGTGAACCGAAAATCCGGCTGCTATGCTGCGGCTCATGGCCTCGTGTGTGGTGTCGTACGTCGACACATCAGGAATTCGTCATTCAGTCGAAGTCGAAGCGCAGAGCTTGTATGAAGCGGCGGTACTTGCGATACGAGTCTTTCGTCAACACGATTGCGAGCCACGTGAAGCGAACCGACTCGAGATTGAAGTTCGAAGTTCGGTTGTGCACACACTGTCGATTAAGAAGATCAATGAATGGTTGAATGGTGGAGCGAGGACGCCTAAGGAGGCGGTGACAAAAGAGCGGCTACGAGCGCTGCTGTGAGGCTAAAGATTTATTGGTCATTTTCCATTTGCCATTGTTCTGATCCAAACCTGTGGCGAAGAATCAGCAAACGTCAGTTTAGAACGGAAACTGAAAGCAGCAAATCGAAACTGTCAAACGGAAAATGACCACTAAGTTTTTCACTCGATCTTCTTTGCCCTGTCCCCAACTCGAATCGTTCCTGCCTGGACAACTTTCGCGTTGATACCTCGCAGGCACAGTTCTTTGCCAACTTCCGAATTCACAAACTTCATCGCGTCCACTCCAAAGCGTCCGACAAACTTGTGACAGCCTGTATGAGGCGGCGCAGTAACTTCTACGATGGCCGTGCCAATCGCAATTCGTGAACCTGCGGGGAGATTTGCTTTGCTTAAATCCATGTCGATGAAGAGTTGATCACCTGCTAGTTGCCAGCGCTCCTTGTCCTGTGCAACCAAAGCAACAGCCCTGGCGTTCATTATGTTGATTTGCATCTCAGGATGAGGGGACCCGTCTGCCGTACGCGAGCTTGGGCGCATGTTCCAACTGTCGCCGACCAAACCATTGGTCACGCACAATTCGGCCTCGTCTAACACTTCGCGAGTTTCGACGCTTGGGCGGCGTACAATCAACTGCAATAAACCTTCATCTGCAGGTGATTGGCGGATGTGGTCCAGACCGGCTTCAAGTTGATCCCGGGTTAGGTGAGTGATCATGGTTTCCATGGTTTCTAATATAATCGAAGGAGCGCAATGTCCGATATGCTTTAGCTTGTCGGATCCGCGAAATACTAAAATCTGTACCCTGATCCCGACAAGCTAAAGCATGTCGGACACCGTTGAAAGATCATTGTGAGGTAACTGATGGAATACACAAACCTCGGCAAAACCGGTCTCAAAGTCTCACGCATCTGCCTCGGTTGTATGACTTACGGACTTCCGGACCGGGGCGCACACTCATGGACGCTCAATGAGGAACAGAGTCGTCCCTTGATTCGACAAGCAATGGAACTCGGCATCAACTTCTTCGACACCGCAAACACTTACTCGGACGGAACAAGCGAAGAGATTGTCGGGCGAGCGTTAAAAGACTTCGCGCGGCGGGAAGAAATCGTCGTAGCTACCAAAGTGTATTATTCAATGCGTGAAGGTCCGAATGCGCGCAGTCTTTCACGTAAAGCAATCATGACTGAGATCGATGCCAGCTTAACCCGCCTGGGAATGGATTACGTCGATCTATATCAAATCCATCGCTGGGATCGAACAACACCAATCGAGGAAACTCTGGAAGCGTTGCATGACGTAATCAAGGCCGGCAAGGCTCGCTATATTGGGGCGTCGTCGATGTTTGCCTGGCAGTTTTCGAAAGCGCTCTACAAAGCCGACCAGCACGACTGGAGTCGATTCGTATCAATGCAGAACCACTATAACCTCATCAATCGAGAAGAGGAGCGTGAGATGTTGCCGCTTTGCGCGAGCGAAGGTATCGGTGTGATTCCCTGGAGCCCACTTGCACGCGGAAGACTGACGCGCGATTGGGATGAGACCACAAGGCGCACGGAGACAGATGAATTTGGCAAGACACTCTACACATCTGCCGTGAAATCTGATCGGAAGGTTGTTGAGAACGTGGCCGAGGTAGCAGCCAAGCGAGGAGTTTCAAGAGCGCAAGTGGCGCTTGCATGGCTATTGAGCAAATCGGTGATAACTGCTCCAATCGTTGGCGCTTCAAAGCCACAACATCTGGACGATGCAGCTGCAGCATTGTCGTTGAAGTTAAATGATGATGAGATTAGTCGCCTTGAAGAACACTATGTCCCACATCCAGTAGTCGGGTTTTCGTGAAACCTTGGAGTGCGGTGCCCCAGCACCGCTTTGGTATAGCGACACTCACAAATAGCGATCCCGCATCAGGTCGTTAGGGTTTCGGCGACCTCCTTGGAGTGCGGTGCCCCCGCACCGCTTTGGTATAAGGGACTCCTTTCCTTGTAACTCCCTCACCAAGCGCGCACAATACGTCCAAGCAATTCAAATCTCACACTACAAGGAGATCCACCTCATGACGGATCAAACTCCTCAAAAAAAAGACTGGCCACATGCACCAATCCATCGTCTCGGTTCTGACGGAGTCTTTATCGTTACTGGCGCAACCTTATATAAGGAGCACTTCTTTAAGGGTCGCAAAAGGCTGGATATCTTAGAGGGCACCCTGCTCACACTCGCAAAGCGATATGAATGGCAGCTGGAAGCCTGGGCCGCTTTTACAAATCACTATCACTGCATCGCTCGCGGTAATGGTAGTTCCGAAAACCTAGGGACATTTCTGAAAACACTTGCACGTTGAAAGCGCCAGCAAGTTGAATGAGCTTGATTGCAAAGTCGGGCGTCAGGTTTGGTATAACTTTTGGGAAACGAAGCTAACGTTTGAAAAGTCTTATCTGGCGCGGCTGAACTACGTGCATCAAAACGCAGTCAAGCACGGCTTGGTGCGGGTTGCGAATCAGTATCCATGGTGTTCTGCTGCATGGTTTGAGCGAACAGCCTCACCTTCAAGCGTGAAAACGATCTACAGCTTTAAGACGGATCGTTTGAAGATCGACGATGACTATTGAGCGTCCTTGTAGGCTTGGCCTTTTTACCAAGTAACCTTGGCCTTTTTACCAAAGCGGTGCGGGGGCACCGCACTCCAAGGAGGTTCGTGTGATCAAGTGACATTTGATAAGCAGCTCCCGCAAGAGCTTCTGTGATTGAGAAGTATGTCTTTACCAAAGCGGTGCGGGGGCACCGCACTCCAAGATCGTGTAGGTGAGTGATCATTTGACTCGGAGTAATACAACGCCATGGCCCGAAACAGGCACAACATATTCATCTCCCACCGTGTTGAGATCCTGGTGAAGCCACAGGTCTCGAACGGTCTTCTTTTTACTCAAACCGAGGTCCGCCCACTTCACCGTGATCTTTACTTCATCTTTTCCACGATTGAAAATAGCCATTGCGGCTGCTCCACCCGATAACGATCGCGTCCAGATCTCCTGATCGCCCGACTTCCAAACCTGCTTTGCCTGTACTCCAACCTTGTCTTGATCAATTGCAATCACTTCCTTGTTTGTCAGTATCTCAAGTGTGGCCGGATTCATGTTCCGCAAGTCGTTGCCTGCAAGAAGCGGCGCCGCAAGCATTGCCCACAAACTCATGTGAGTTCTGTACTCTGTATCGCTCATACCACCATTGCCAATCTCAAGCATGTCCGGATCGTTCCAGTGTCCAGGCTTCGCATACGACGCGAGTTCGTTCTGGCGAAATCCGATGTTAGCCATGGAGTCCCACGTGTCGCGAATGTCGCCAGTCGTACGCCAGAGATTTCCACCAACATCAGCGCCCCATTTCCAAACATCCAGTCGTCCATACTGGCAGAGGCTGTAGACAATTGGTCGACCTGTCTTCAACAAAGCGTCGCCCATCTTTTGATAAATTGCCGGCATCTCTTCGTCTGTGTAGAGGGTTCGCGCTCCACACCAGTCGTACTTCAGATAGTCGATTCCCCAGGCTGCGTAAGTTCGTGCATCCTGTTCTTCATGACCGTAACTACCTTCGTAACCAGCGCACGTGTTGGGTCCTGGTGAGGAGTAGATTCCAAGCTTCAGTCCTTTGCTGTGAACATAATCGGCGAGAGCTTTCATGTCGGGAAATTTTTTGTTGGTGAGTATGTTTCCCTTTGCATCGCGGCCCGCTTCCCAGGTGTCGTCGATATTGATGAAGACGTAGCCGGCTTCTTTCATCCCGTTTGTCGCCATAGCATCCGCAATAGCACGCACTGTCGCATCGTCGATGCGGCCGGCAAACTTGTTCCAACTGTTCCACCCCATCGGCGGAGTCTTTGCGAGACCGTTGTAAGGAACTTTGTGAAGCGCGGGTGGCTCGACACGCGGTGGTAACGCGCCTTCACCATTAGAGACGCGTTGGGCCATTTGAAAGGTGATTGGTTGGTCGGGTCGATTCCGGCGGCCAATCTGCAATTCATTGCCAATCAGCTTTCCTTCGTAGGTGACCTTTCGCTCACTCTTGCCGTCCATCATGCTTGCTTCAAGCGTGAACCCTTCGGGACCGCCGGTGCTCTTATTGATCTTGTAGAAAAACTGAGTGGCGCGGATCGTACCCGTGATCATGTCGCCCTCTTGTTTGAGATTGAAATAGGCTTTGCGAACGTATCCGTCGTTGCTCGGACTTGATGCGGCCCAGTTGCCTGTGAGGGGATTGTCTGTTTGCTGAGCGACAGCGATCGACACGACAGTACAAGCCAAGACCAGCAATGTCCCACAGATGAAATAAAACCAACCTGAGAATTTTTTTGTATTCATTTTTCGACTCCGACCATCTGGGCTTTCTCTGCGTCTCCTCTGCGGCATAGACGCTACCAAAGTAACGACTCAAGTACGGACCATTCGTGGCAACGTAGTCAGTACCACAGCGTTTCCAATAACTTTGTCAAAAAGAAACGAGAACTTGGCGGTTCGCTACGCGGAGGAAGCGCAGAGAGGTTTTTACACCCTCAAGCGCACGGCATTAGGTGTTGCACCACTGCTATAGATTATTGGTTTTGCGCTTTTCGAAAGATCGCCTCCGTCAACAGTAACGGAGGAATTGCTTTGGCCCACCAGTTCCAGGAACCCTGCCGCGCGTCCTAACACTCGAGTAGCCATCATCAAAATGTCGTGTGCGTCTTTCAACCGCACAAGCGACTTCGCATCCGGATTACCCACAGCGGTCAGTCCGTTAACCGACGCATCCGAAACATTGTCGAAATCAACTGCCGGTCGCAGATCCGGTTTCTCGAATTCGAAGCGAACATTACTCAACGTGAGTCCACGAACATTTCGAGCAAATATCCCATATGCGGGCGGCGTTCCAATCTCAAAATACTCACCAGCAATCTTTGGGACCACGGCGTTCGCTTCAGCGGCAGTTCCACCACCTTCAAATGTGAAATGAATATCCTGAAAGCTGACGTTCTCAATAATGTCGTCACCGACACCGTTTACGACAATGCAGTGTCGCGTTTCACCCGGACGAAACTTCTGGGGCCATGGCAGGTCTGCATGTTGCCTACCTTCTGCAACAACAAAACCTCGAATTCCATTGAACGCGATGTTGCGAACAATTCCCTTCTCAGCCGGAGGTGTGACGGTAGTCGAATTCCGCCGCGAAGAATCGAGTCCAACTGTGATCGGGCCTGTGACATTCTTCATTATCAAATTCGAAAAGGTGATGTTCTCGAAACGCGATCGCGCGCCACAACGCATTTTGATCGGACAACCGTACGTGTCGTAAATCACGCAGTTGCTAATCGTAATGTTCTCTGCCTCGCCGCCGCCGAATCTGAAGATCGACCAACGAGTGCTAAAGGTGCAGTTCGTTACAGTCACAAATTTATTGCTACCAAACAGCGCACATGCATCGTCCTGGCAAACGACATCGCAGTTCACGATATGAACGTATTGTGAGCTGTTGATGTGAAAGCCGTCGTTGTTGAGATTTACGCGGTTATAAATTCGGACGGAGTCGAGAAAGACGCGATTGCACTCGAGAATGCGTGTGCAATGGTAAGCGCTAGCCGTCAGAAAAACATTTCGGACCGAAAGATTCTTGCATCTATAGAAAACCATTAAGTGGGGCCGTTGAAAATAACCCTCCGTAGAATTCTGCCCGGGTCCGGTCATGTCTCCTTTGCCGGTAAAAAATTTCGCGCCGTTGCCATCTATCGTTCCCGGGCCTTCGACACTAACGTTCTCAGCATTCGCAGCGGAGATCATCACGACGTTCCCATTACTCGACGGCACTCCGTTTCCTGCTTTGTAGTGTTCGGCCTTTTCACTGCCCAGCAATCGTCCCTGCGCAGAGAGGTGGATAGTTACGTTGCTCTTCAATTCAATCGTGCCAACAACGAAAGTACCAGCTGGAATCAAAACTGTTCCGCCTTGATCTTTGTGCGCTGCATCTATAGCAGTTTGAACCGCGATCGTGTCGAGCGTGGTGCCGTCGCCTTTTGCGCCAAATTCTCGAACGTTGAAAACTCGCGCGCCGGATATCAATGCGTTTGGTGCGACCACTTCTGCCTGCGCCGCAGCCGTGCCGGCGCCAAATATCGACGCGCCAAGCGACGCGGCGATCGGTGGCGCAGACATTTGGGCAATCAGCTTGCGGCGTGAAAGCTTTCCACTCATTTCGAACCCTTAGATTTATTGGAATTAATCGAACAACAATTGGCGTGCGGATATTTTTAGCACAAAAACAGCGAGAAGAAATTGGTTTATTGGTTCAGAGAACTTTGGAGTGCGGTGCCCCTGCACCGCTTTAGTACTTGAATCTCTGCTTCTCTCTCAAGGTTAGCAATAACAAAGCGGCGCCGGGGCGCCGGACTCCAAGAGGTTAGAGACGAACTGAGGCCGCGGCTTACTTCACTAGACGAAGGCGTTGTTGGTTACGACGGCCTTGGGCAAATGCATCAACCATCTTTCTATTAAACGCAGGAATGTCGGCTGGCTTCCGACTGGATACCAAACCTTTGTCAACCACCACTTCGCGATCGACCCAGTTCGCACCTGCGTTTCGTAGATCTGTTTTCAATGAGGGCCATGAAGTAATCTTTCTGCCGTCGACAACGCCGGCTTCAATCAATGTCCAGGGCGCGTGACAAATCGCTGCGACTGGTTTGCCGGTTACAAAAAAACCGTCGACAAATTCCAACGCTCTCGTTAGTTGTCTGAGTTGATCCGGATTCCTAACGCCACCCGGCAGAAGCAATGCGTCATAATCGTCCGACCGCGCGCGATCAAGCGGCATGTCAACGGGGAACGCGTCTGCCTTCTCGTCATGATTCCATCCCTGTACTTCGTTTTTTGCAGGTGAAACAATTTCTGTGGTGGCACCTGCAGCTTCAAGCGCCGCTTTCGGTTCCGTCAATTCCACCTGCTCAAAGCCGTCCGCGACCAGTATTGCAATCTTCTTTCCGTCTAATCTTCGTTCCATCGGGTCCCTCCTGACTTTCTGCCAACTTCATCACGACGAGGCGTCTTCAACTTTTCAAAACGTACCGATAACACTGGGGCGACAGCGATTGTCCGGTGACGTACATAGCAACATGGGTGCCGCCAGGATTCTATTAAGGATCGCCGTGTTGTTGTTGGAAAATGAAGAAATACGTAAGGGATTAACCGTAATGAACTACAACAGAAGTGTTCTGAGTCACTAGTCGAAAAGCGTGCGCTCCCCTACTCCAACGTCCTTGGAGTGCAGTGCCCCGGCACCGCTTTGGTACAACGAGACCTAACAGTAACGATTTCAAAAGCGGTGCCGGGGCACCGCACTCCAAGGAGATTCGTGATCGCGGGGCCAGTGCTGGAAATGTCACACGATTCGTGTCTTCCACTTGCCTCGTCTAAATACTGCCGCACTGACCAGCGCCAGAGTTGAAAACGCTATGGTCATCGCTACGAAAACGCCGCGGGGACCCATGCCGAACTTCACACCGAGGATGTAAGCAAGTGGGATCTCCCAGAGCCAGAAAACGAACAGATTGATAATCGTGGGTGTCCATGCATCACCCGCTCCATTGAACGACTGGCCCAGCACCATGCCATACGCATAAAACAGAAAACCGTAGGCAACGATTCGCAAACAATCAACTCCGTATTTTGCGACGTTAGGATCATCTGTGTAGAACCAAATGATCTGAGGTGCGAACAAGATAAAAGCGAGGCCGACGATCCCAAGAAAGATCATGTTATAGAAACCTGCCCGCCAAACTGCACGTTCAGCTCGATCTGGATTCTTTGCGCCCAGCGCCTGGCCAACCATTGTTGCGGCTGCGTTCGACATTCCCCATGAAGGCAGCAACGCAAAAAGAATTACTCGAATTCCAAACGTGTAACCCGCGACAGCGTTACTACCAAAACTGGAAATGATCCTAACGAGTCCGATCCAACTCGCCATGCCGATAAATACCTGAAACGTTCCGGTAGCCGACAAGCGAATCAGTCTTGCCATTATTGAAGGCTCGAGTCGTAAGTGACGTCGCTTTATGTCGAATCGACCGCCTGCTCTAAACAACCTGCTCAGGGCATAAAGTGCTCCAGTGCCGCGCCCAATGTTGGTTGCGATTGCTGCCCCAACGATTCCAAGTTTCGGGAACGGTCCAAGTCCAAAGATCAAACAAGGACCCAAAGCTATATTGATCGCATTCGCCAGCCAAAGCGTTCGCATAGCAATCGCCGCGTCGCCGGCACCACGGAAAGTTGCGTTCACCATAAACAGCATGACGACTGTGATGTTTCCCGCAAGCATCACGCGAGTAAATGATGATCCATGTTCAATAACCCACGGAGAACCACCCATAAGCTTCAGGAGTTTCGGCGCGAGTGGAGCACCGATAACTGCGATGATCAGTGAAACACAAATCGCAATCGCGATTGCTTGTACAGCCGCGCGTGCAGCTCCATCCGGATTCTGTTCGCCGATGCGGCGAGCTATCGTTGCCGTGGCTCCTATACTCAGTCCTATCGCAAGCGCATAGATCAGTGTCAACAGTGACTCTGTTAAGCCGACAGTCGCCGCAGCATCAGTTCCCAGATGTGCTACCCAAAAAATATCCACGACCGCAAACACACTTTCCATGAGCATCTCGAGGACCATCGGGATGGCAAGCAGAATGATCGAACGTCCAATTGGACCAACTGTGTAGTTGCGATGCGAGCCGCGCAACGCCTCTTTGACCGCAGACCACATTCCCTCCTGTGCGGCGTTGCCGGCGGAAGGCGCAGTACTCGCTACGAGCACGGATGCAGTCGCATTCGAATATTCTTCCTTAGCAGAATCTGCCATGGTCTTTTCCTGACTGTTCCTGGATCAAGAGACGCGCAGTTCTACGTCCACAGGTAATTAAAAGTTCGGGAAGGAAAATGCCCCGCTAACGGTTGCATTCTCGCTATCGATAGAGGCGATTGTGTGGGATGTTCAACAAATTCTTCCAAAGTCGTCATGGAGTCGAACGATGTCGTCTTCACCCAGGTAGTCTCCGCGTTGAACCTCAATGAAGACCAGTGTCTCGGGGCCTTCGTTTTCCACGCGATGAGCAGCGCCGACCGGTATGTCGATCGAGGCTCCCGCAGGTACTAGGAAAGCACAATCATCGAGCGTGACTTTCGCTTGGCCGGCTACGACGAACCAGTGTTCCGCCCGTTTTGAGTGCTTTTGATAACTGAGCCGCTTGCCTGACAGAACTTCAATCCGCTTCACCTTGAAAAGCTCGCCTTCATCGAGTACTTCGTACGTACCCCATGGGCGACGATCAAACTCGCGCGGTTTCGGACCGTTATCACTCAAAACATCCACTCCTCTTTTGAAGCAAGCTCAGTAGCTGAAACTTAGCCGCCGCCATGCCCAAGGTCAAGCGATTTGTTTACCTCGGAGGTGCGGCAGCTTGACGCCGCTTTAGTCACAGCAACGCCCGATTCAACATTACAGCGCGCTTTACCTAAGTGGTGCCACGGGGTGTTTCAGGGAGGTTCGAAAGAAAATGGCACAGAACTTTTGATAGAGATCTGTGCCATGGTTGTGGATCACTTGCTGTTCTGCCTAAGACTCTTGGCGGAGTGTAACGTACACAGTCTGGTCTCGACGCTTAATCAACAACAACGCTGGACGCGTACCTGATTGTTGAAGCGCTGCACTAAAGTCAGCGAGCGTTCGGACCGGTTTACGATTGACTTCCTGAATCAGGTCTCCCGGTCTGATTCCTGCATTAGCAGCTGTTCCCGCCGGGTTGACTCGCGTCACAATCAATCCCTGATCGCTCGGTTCCAAACCGGATCGGGTAGCAGAGTCTGCCGTGAGGGTCTGCAGAGTTAGTCCAAACTTACCGCTGCCGACTCCGGTTTCATTATCGCTCTGTTCTTCGCTATCCGACGAAGGCTTCCGTTCAGGGAGCTCAGCAAGGGCTACCTGGAAGTTCTCCTCCTTGCCATCGCGTACAGCACTGACCTTCACACTTGTTCCCGGCGATTGACCGGCCACGAGGTTACGGAGACTGTTCGGGTCAATGACCGTCTGATTATTGATACCAACAATAACGTCGCCGCGCTTCAGTCCTGCTTTCTCAGCTGGGCCAGCCGGTGAGACATTGGTCACGATCGCGCCTCTGGCTGCTGGCAAATCAAGACTGGCCGCCAGATCTGCATCGACGGGCTGAATCGAAACGCCAAGCATTCCGCGTCGAACCTTACCTGTCTTGAGAAGTTGATCCATTACGGCCTTCGCCATGTTCGACGGGATTGCGAAGCCAATGCCGATGTTTCCGCCGGAAGGCGAGAGGATTTGTGAATTGATACCGACTAGCTCGCCGGTGGTATTAACCAAAGCGCCACCTGAGTTTCCACGATTAATTGCGGCATCAGTCTGGAGAAAATCCTCAAAACTGCCGTCACTCAATCCGGTTTGGCGTCCTTTGGCGCTGATGATGCCGGAAGTAACCGTTTGGCCGATGCCCATCGGATTACCAACAGCCAGGACGAAATCTCCAACTCTCACTTTGTCAGAGTCGCCCAACGATAGTGTAGGCAAGTTCTTAGCTTCGATCTTCAAAACAGCCAGGTCACTTGGCTGATCCGAACCTACCAGTTTCGCGGTAAAGGTTCGGTTGTCGGTGAGTTCAACCCTGATTTCCAACGCACCATCGACTACATGATGATTAGTTAATATGTAGCCATCGTTTGTGATGATTACGCCCGAGCCAACACCCTGAACCCTTTGCGGGGCTTGTTGCGGCGCCCGATCCCCAAAAAACTCCCTGAAATTGGGATCATCCATGAAGGGAAACTGCTGGGCGGGTCGAGAACGTTCGGTTGATCGAATCGTTACCACCGCCGGCGAAACTCGACTAACTAGATCCGCATATGAGGCCTGAGGAGGCACTCCGGAATTTACTGGCGGCGTCACTGGCTGACCTGCAGTTAACCCGAAAATTCCACTTTGGGCATGGCAAGCACCGACTGACAACACTAAAAGCGCCAAACTTAAGAACAACTTCACTCGAGAAATCTTCCCAGAACCAAAACTCGTCATAATCTCTCCCTCTAAATACTTATTATTTCCTACAACCCTCGGCCGCCAACGCGACGACCGAAGCATGATGAATTACGCAGCCTACTTGCGACTCTTTTTTCGGCTGTTACCTTTGGATTCACGAGGACCCATTTCGGTTTACTGACTAGCAGCACACGTCCCACTTCACTTTTTCTCACGGTGGTCAGACCCAACTCCCATCGGTTCGATTGAGGCTTGCTCGGAACTGCGGCGGAAATCGTTGTCTATTATTAGCTAAGAACTATAGTTCGATTCCATGCAATCGAATGAAAGGAATTGGGAGGCCGGAACGGGAAACCAGTAGCTTTTGTCAAAGAAAGCGTGTGATATACTCCGCGCCATAAATCCTTGGCCCGTAAGCCCAAAGCGTTTTATAGATCATCTATCCGCAAAAAGGGTTTTCACCAGCAAGTTTCCAATCACAGCGAAAGACCGAGGTCAAAGCTCCGATGCACGGGGTACAAATCTCCAGCGGCCACGATGACAATTCTGTTCTGATTGTCAACGATGCTCCTGAGCAACTTGGATTGATGCAGCGCCTTCTAGTAAAGGCTGGCTATTTGGTCTTTACTGCGGAGGACGGCGTCCAGGGTTTGAGTCTGGCAAAAAAGAACAAGCCGGATTTAGTTATTAGCGATGTGTCGATGCCGCACATGAACGGCCTCGAGTTCTGCAAACGACTTCGTTCCGATAATGAACTAAAAGCAGTTCCCATTCTGCTTGTCAGCGCCTTACAAAAAGACACGGATAGTATCGTCGCTGGGCTCAGGGCTGGAGCAGACGACTATCTGGAAGTTCCATTCGACTCAACCAGACTTGTAGCCAAGGTAGCACGGCTGCTGGAGCGCTCGCGGCTGGAAGCGAGTTATCGGGATCTAGTCGAGCGTGCAAGTGATGTGATTTTTACTCAGGATCTGAGTGGCCGTCTCATTAGCATCAATAGTGCTGGTGCTGGTTTTCTTGGTCGGGCAGCTCAGGAAATCCTCGGCAAATCTTTCTTTAGCGCGTTTGGAGTAATACCTGAAAGCAATGGCTTCGCAGGCACTTTCGGTCGCGAGACTGCAGCGAAGGAGTTTCGTCATCAATTTATTGCTCGATCGGCAAAGGGCGACGACCGCTGGCTTGATTTAATAGTATCCCCAATCACAGGCAAACAGGACGAAACAATCGGGTTTAGGGGTGTTGCTCGCGACATCACTGACAGAAAGAACGTTGAGGAAGCCCTCAGGGACTCCGAAACTCGTTACAAGCTCCTTTTCGAATCCACCCCACAACCGATCTGGGTTTACAACGAAGAAACTCTGGCCTTTCTTGCGGTGAATGAGGCTGCTACGAAAACGTACGGCTACACGCGTGATGAGTTTCTCTCAATGACGGTTGATAGCATTCGTGCTAAGGAAGACATTCCTGCACTTCTCATCAAGAACGCAACCGGCGCGAACGAGTTAGTTCTCTCAAGTCCGTGGCGACACGAGACCCGTGACGGGAAAGTCATCTACGTCGAACTGTCGTCGCATCCGGTGGTATTCGACGGGAAAAATAGCAAGCTGGTCATCGTAAACGACGTCACTGAACGAAAGCTGTTGGATGAAAAGCAGCAACGTCTGCACGCGTCGTTGCAGCAGTCAGCTATGGAGTGGCGACAGACCTTCAATGCGATTGATTTCCCAGTTCTGATTATTGACCTGCATGGCGTTGTCAAAAGGTCCAACGAAACGGCTGAACAAATAGCCGGACTCGACTCGGAGATGATAAGTGGCCGTACGCTGGGCGAGATCGGTGACCATCAGCCCTGGAAGAAGGCTGCCGAGTTACTTGAAGTTGTTCGCCGTAGTCACACGCCGGTCTCTGAGGAAGTGAAATGCGATGTGACTGGTAAAACATGGTCACTCACTCTTTATTTGATTAGCGAATTCGGGTCTGTGAGCGAACGAGCTATCTTCATCGCCCAGGACATCACCAAACGCGCCGAGCTTGAAGCATCGCTCCGACAGAGTGAGATGATGTCGCTCCTCGGCTCCCTGGTTGCAGGCGTTGCTCACGAAGTACGAAACCCACTTTTCGGCATATCATCCATTCTCGATGCGTTTGAAACGCGATTTAGTGATCGAACCGAATATATTCGCTACACGAGTGTGCTTCGTGAGGAGATTGGGCGACTGACAGTATTGATGGAGGAGCTACTCGAATACGGTAAACCGTTTCGTGGCGAACTCTATCTGGTTTCAATGGAGGAGATGGTTTCCCGTTCGATCCGCGCTTGCATGCCCGCCGCTGAAGTCGCCCGTGTGAGCCTGGTTGGGGAGGTTGAGCCGGACTTGCCCAAGATTAGAATCGATCGACGACGACTCTCAAAAGTATTCGTAAACTTGATTGAAAACGCGATTCAACATTCGCCAAACGGTGGCACAGTTTTAGTTCAAGCTCGAAAACTTTCAGAAAACAAACAAGAGTGGGTTGACTGCGCGATTCGCGACGCTGGTCCAGGAATCCTCGATCAAGACCTTCCTAAGATTTTCGAACCATTCTTTTCAAAACGTCGGGGCGGGACTGGCCTCGGTTTGGCTATCGCCCAGCGAATCATGGAAGAACATGGAGGAAAACTTATCGCCGGCAACAACCTGGATGTTGGGGCATGTATGATAGCTCGATTTCCAATACCTCATGAGGGAGATCAATAAATGGCAAGAAACAAGGTGTTGGTGATTGATGATGAACCCGGTGTTCGATTTGGTATCCGCGACTTCCTCGAACAACAGGGTTACGAGATAGAGGAAGCTGACAGTTGTGAAGACGCCCAACACCTTTTCCGAACTTCCCGTCCTGACATTGTCATCGCAGATTACATGCTTCCCGACGGGACCGCCTTGGATCTCCTGCCTCGCTTAAAAGAAATTGACTCAGACATTCCCCTTCTAGTCTTAACTGCTCATGGATCGATTGATCTCGCTGTCCGAGCTATTAAGGAGGGCGCCGAGCAATTTCTAACCAAACCTCTGGAGCTTCCCGCATTGGCAGTCATCCTTACGAGGCTGCTTCAAAAACAGCGAAACCATCACAAACAGATGGCAAGCAAGACGAGACAGATCAGGCAATTTATCGATCCTTTTATCGGCACTAGTTCGGCGATCCGAGCCCTTGCTGATCAAGCGCGCAAAATCCTCACGACCGAGAGTCCGGTTTTGATACTTGGTGAGACAGGATCGGGCAAGGGAGTCATGGCCAAGTGGTTACATGAAAACAGCAGTCGTGCCGATGAGGCATTTGTTGATCTCAACTGCGCAGGGCTGTCGCGTGAACTCCTGGAAACTGAATTATTCGGCCATGAAAAGGGCGCTTTCACTAGCGCTACCGCGTCGAAGCAGGGTCTTTTTGAAGTGGCCCACCGAGGGACGATTTTCCTTGACGAGGTGGGAGATGTGGACTTGCAGATTCAGCCTAAACTTCTAAAGGTGCTCGAGGAGAAGCGGTTTCGACGGGTTGGCGACGTCAGAGATCGACAAGTGGACGTACGCTTAATTGCCGCAACACACCAGGACATGGGCCAACTCGTACGAGAGAAGAAGTTTCGGGACGATCTGTACTTCCGCATCAGCACAATTCCACTCTCTTTCCCTTCCCTCAGAGATCGCAAAGAAGACATCCCCACATTGGCGCAATACCTCCTCACTAAAGTATCTACGGACCTGGGTCGGGTCGAGGTTCATCTCGATGATGAGTGCGTTAAAGCTCTTCAGGAGTATTCATGGCCCGGGAATGTCCGCGAGCTGCGAAATGTCATAGAGCGAGCGGTGCTATTAAGCGAAGGGAAAACCATCGGCTTGCGAGATCTTCACTTCGATGGCCACGCGAGCGTTGGCACTCCTTTCTTCGATTCCCGTCTGACGCTTATTGAACTTGAACGACAGCACATCGAGAGAGTACTAAACGAAGAAGGAGGCCGCGTAGAAAAGGCGGCAAAGCGACTCGGCATACCACGCAGCTCGTTGTACCAGAAAATCAAGAAGCATCAGATTTTTATGTCCAAAGTCTAGACCACTGTTCTAGATCTCAGAATCGGGCCATTCCTTCGATTATTCACTCACGTAGTTTCCTTAAGTATTTGCGAATAATGGACCAATCGGTATTTTGGCCCAGACTTTGCAGTAGGTTGGCACGTGCCAATCTACATGTAGCTTCTCCTCTGGAAATTTGAGAGGGATTGAAGGCTGAAGAAATCGAGGGTTGTGTTGCCCGCAATCCTTCTAACAGATGCCTTTGAAATGGATCTCCAATTCGTTTCCGCTTGGCCTAGAGGTGGAAACCAAACAAGAACAAAGGAGTTAGAGATGTTTAACTTTAGACGAAGCGCCTTATCGCTGGCTATCTTAGCGATTGTGACGCTTAGCTCAGCTGTTGCTA
This sequence comes from Pyrinomonadaceae bacterium, assembly GCA_035257465.1. Taxonomy (GTDB): domain Bacteria; phylum Acidobacteriota; class Blastocatellia; order Pyrinomonadales; family Pyrinomonadaceae; genus PSRF01. Next base: position 26,892 of record DATEXA010000046.1, read on the forward strand.
CGAAAGCTGATACAGTCACCTTTGTGACGCCTAGTGGGGCATCAACGGGCGGAGGCCCTGTTAGCGCTCGAGCGGTACTAACGGTGAACCCAGCAGGCACCCTGACCGTAGTGCTAACAAATCTACAGGCGAACCCTACCGACGTCGCTCAGCTCATTAGTGATTTTAGCTTTACAACCACCGGTGCCCCGACTGGCACGCTAACAGGTTCTTCCGGACAGCAAATTAACGTCCTAGCGAACGGAACAACCACGCTAGGTTCAACGGTCGCTACCGGATGGGGTTTGGACTCCAACACAGGTGGTAGTTTTCACGCGACCGCCTTGTGTGGAGGTTGTGTGGGTCCGGCGGGCTTAATTATTGGTCCACCGGGAGCGGGCGGCATTTACACCGCTGCTAATGGCTCCATCGCCGGGAATGCACCCCATAACCCGTTCCTAAATCAGACCGCAACATTCACGCTTACCATACCTGGTCTCACTAGCGTGTCGCAGATTACCAGTTTCACCTTCTCGTTCGGAACCGTCGCAGGTGTAAATGTACCAGGGACACCCGGGGTTCCAGAACCCGCCAGTATGGTGTTACTTGGGACAGGTTTAGTTAGTGTGGCGGCAGGTCTTCGCCGTCGCAGGAAAAGCAGGAAAGAAGAATTGTAGAAATGACCGAATCTCTCACTTGCCCTGAGAGATTCAACCAAACAACTTCGTCTCGCATGAGACGGTGCTGAGTGCTCACAATACAAAACTTCGAAGTTGGGAAGTCTTGAACCAGGTTAACTAGGA
>DATEXA010000047.1:0-8233 GCA_035257465.1 Pyrinomonadaceae bacterium
TATCTCAAAGCGTAGTTCCGGAAATGCGGAAGCGTGACGGCGGTGCGATCATCAGCATCGGATCCATTTGGGCGTTGCAGGGGATTGGAGCCACACCTTCAACCGCACCTTCAATGGCCAAAGGTGGCGTTCACTCGTTCACTCGTGCTCTTGCGATTGAATTGGCCCCAAAGAAAATCCGCGTAAATGCTATCGCACCTGCTGTGGTGGAAACGCCGCTGTTTGATCCGCTGCTCTCTGCAGAACAACTCGCGTCTTTTAACGCATTTCACCCAATTGGACGGAATGGAGTGCCTCAGGACATTACTTCAGCAGTGTTGTTCCTGGCAGATGACGCGCTCTCCGGTTGGATCACGGGAGTTGTATTGCCGGTAGATGGTGGCGTGACCGCAGGACGGAATTGAAACCATTCGTTGCAGTCAACACCTGGTTCTCACTCAACAGGGTGATGCTAGTTCGTTATTGGCTGAGCGCATGCGGTGTGGACCTGCGGAGATTGTAGAGGTGGTCCTCCGTGGCCACCCCATGCCGGGCGCGTTGATTGCCTTTCTCAGAACTCTATAACACCATCCACAGATTACGCCGATTACGCAGATTTGAAATCCAGCCGCGCAGTTGAGTCTAACTGAGAGCGGGCCGTTGGGAGCGCCGTGTTTTGGGTGTGATATCACGTGGACATGTCGCTCCTAGTGGAGCGAAGAGAATCGGGGTGAGACGAAAGCTATAAAGATGTTCCTCTTCCGGACAAGGACTGTCCCCACCTGCGAACTTCTTACTGTTCTCCAAATTCTTTTCGGGATGCCTCCCACTTCACCTTCGATTCGTTCATGAAATCCACAAACGCTGCTGACTGTCTGATTCGATTCAGAAATGGATCGCGTGCGAAAAGCGGATAGCAGGGGAAACCTGTCGCAGCAGTTTCCTTTAACCATTTCACTGCTTCGTCAGCTTTACCTTCCATCGCGTAGATACAGGCGATGTCATAAGAGGCGTGGTGATAAACCGGACCTTTGATTGGATGCCGGTTCAGCACTTCAGGTATCTTCGCCTCAGCAGAACGAAAGTCTCCTTTCAATGCAAAGAAAACGCCCCACATCTCAGGGAGTTCTTCATCCTCTGGATGCTTTGCCTCCGTTTCGTCAAGTGCTCGCTTGGCCTCGTCTAAACGGCCTTTGACCATTAAGTACCAAACGCCAGGCTTGCTCTCGCCAAAGAATCTCTGACGATCCGTTAACGCACGATCATAGTCCCGGACGATCTCCGCCATATCTATAAACTCACCTTTAATACCCGGACTTGTGGGATTGGTTTCGAGTGCACGGTCAAGTTCATACGCCGCTAACTTTTCAAGACCTGCATGCTGGTAGAGCCCTGCCAGATCCGGATGACCGACATTTGGATCAATCTGCTGCGCTAATCGCACCTCGCGGATTGCAGCATCGATTTGCCACCCATCATAAGCACTCCAAAGGAGCAACGCGCGAGCGAGATGAGTTTCCGCGAGTTGTGGATCGAGTGTCTGCGCCTGTTTGATCTCTTCTCTGGCCCTATCCGCCCAAGCCGCTTCGCTAGGGTCGATAAATAACGCCATCCAGGTGTACGCATAAGCAAGTTGCGAATGTGCCAGAGCATAATTCGGATCAGCGGCAATCGCCTTTTTAAAAAACTCGATAACATTCAGAACTTTTGGTTTCCCTGCGTCGCCATATCCGAGCTCGTACACATCAGCCATGCCTTTGACATAAAACTCATAAGCGATCGCGTTCGTTGTCGAACGCTTCGTCAAGCGGGTTTGTTGAGCAGAATTCAGTTGCAGCTGTAGTTTTGCTGCGACCTGCTGCGCCACAGTATCTTGAATGGCGAAAATATCGGTCATACGCATATCGAAGTTGTCAGCCCACAACGATGCACCATCGACGGTGCGCAGCAAATTGACACTCACGCGCAAGTGATCGTTCGCACGTTGTACACTGCCTTCTAGAACCGCATCAGTGCTTAACTGGTGTGCTGCAGTAAGTGCATCGGTCTCCTCTGAAACGTAATGTCTCACCGCGCTCGTCGGCCGCACGATCAACTCACCTGTCTGACTCACCTTGCGAATCACTGCATCGGCAATACCCAAACCCAGGTCGTTCTGGCCGGCATCCAGTGACTTTAGCGGTAAAACAGCAAGCGACTTGATTGGAGTGCTGGCGGTGGCCGGAGTTCCTCGAGAACGCCAGGTGTACACAAAGAAGGCGAGGCCAAAGATCACTAGAGCAGCCGACAACCACAGAGTTGAACCGCGCTTTAAGAAAGAATTAGTGCGCTTCGACGCCGCAGACGTCGCGCGAGTGTCGGGGACGCCAGATCGTTCAAGCTTCGCCTCAAAATCCATGTGTTCTTTTAGTTGCCGCAAATCTATCAAGAGGTCTTTACTCGTCTGATATCGCTCGTCTCGATTCTTGCGCAGAGCTTTATCAACAATACGTTCAAATTCAACGGAACACTCGCGGGTGTAACGTGCAAGTGGCAAAGGCTGCCTGTCACTTAGAATTGCGGCCAGAATCTCGTTTGTATTCGACCCGTCAAACGGTAAGCGTCCGCTAAGCAGTTCATAAATGACCACACCAAGACTGAAGATGTCAGTGCGTTGGTCCAACGACTGACCACGCGCTTGCTCGGGGGACATGTAGAGAAGTGTTCCCATGACTGTCCCTGGTTCGGTATTGACTGCACGAGTTGGCGCTTCAGCATCGACAGCATCTGATCGCAATTCGGTGAGTTTCGCCAAACCAAAGTCGAGCACCTTAACAAGCCCATCACTTCGCACCATCATGTTCTCAGGCTTTATATCGCGATGAACGATGCCAGCCGCATGTGCAGCGGCGAGAGCACTGGCTGTTTGAATAGCGATGTCAAGTACATGCGAAGCGCTTAGGGGAGCCTTCATCAGCGCACGAAGTGATTGACCTTCGATAAATTCCATCGCGATAAACTTTCCCGATGGTGAGTCGTTAATTTCATAAATCGTAAGGATGTTTGGATGATTCAGCGCTGATGCTGCTTTGGCTTCCTGAATAAACCGGCGCATCCGTTGTTCATTGCCCACAACACTTTCCGGCAGGACTTTTAATGCGACTGGCCGGTTCAAGTTCGTATCCTGAGCGAGGTAGACTTCGCCCATTCCACCCTCTCCGAGCGGAGAAATAATCTCGTAGTGTCCGAGGATAATGCCGGGTGCAAGGTGCATCGAAGTTGGTGCACATTCTAGCTGAGTTGGTGGAGGTGAGGTAGATCGGTCCTCTGCCGTATGATTTCCGCGTTGCAAAGTCCTTATCGCTAGTTGTAGGACGCCGCGCGCAATGCTTTGATTCGCAGCATTATCGGATGTCCACACGAAGAAGGGACGCCGCCGTGCGGTGTTAAATGGCAATACCACCGATTGCCATTGGTCATGCGATTTCGATAGTGCTTGTCGTGGGACTCCTGTGGCTGGCCCAGGCGAGCTTGCCTTTGACGTGGGTTCGGTATGGCGCGGCAGCAATACTGTTTGCTTTTGGCCTTTCACGCCTTATTCGCTCTCGCCATCCGAAGTGGGTGGGGAGGCGAGTAGGGTTTCGGGATCTAACGTGGTCGTTTCTCATGGCCTCCGCCCACGGAGCAGGGTTAATGCTCTTGCCGGTCCTGCTCGGGCGATCAGAGACGATCGGCACTGAATATCCAAATCACAGCTCACACGCGAGTCATATCGCTCACCTCGCTCCTCAGCAGATGCCTTCCATGAATGATCCTTCGCAATGGTTGGCGGCCGTTGTGGTTCATAGCGCGGGATATCTGTTGGTGTCGCTACTGATTGCTCTTTTGGTCTACGAAAAACTTGGATTGTCGTTATTGCGTCGTGCCTGGTTCAACGTTGATGTGGTTTGGATGATTGCGTTGATGATTAGCGGTATCGCGCTTCTGATTATTTGACCATCAGACTTGTGTTTGTTGATTCGAGTACGCAAAGCGCAACCAACAGACTAACCAGTGTTGGGCAAACCTGCATATGCATCAAAGAAACGCCACGAAGACTGTCCAAACAATCCAGACGACCCAGCGTCCGAACGTGCGTACCCCGAACAGACCTCGTGGCCCAAAGCGATACCAAATACCGAATCCAGCCGTGTAATCCTAAACACATTTGCCACCAGGCTGTTCGGATTCTCTAGTCTGAACTCGACACCATTCTCCTGCGCCCATTCGCGCAAGTCGAGCAATGCGCCCAGCCCGGCGGCATCGATCATATCAACCATCGTCAGATCCAGAATGATGACACTGATATCTCTTTGTGAAAGCACGGCGCCTTTCAATGTTGAAATGCCTTCACCCTTCACAACTTGTCCTTGAACGCATAGCGCACTCCCGTTATCTAACGGGTGGGTGTGGACTTTGAGCATTTTTCACTTCCTTCTTCCATTGTCGGCAAAATCCTGGTACGACAGGCTACCAGCCTGTCGTACCAATCCACTTTACGCAGGGCGCAACAACGCTGGCCTGCGAGCCGAGAGCTGAGTCATGCGCGGCATCAATGCAACGACAGTTTCGTCCTCAGACAATTGTCGCATCTCATTCAGTGTCTTCGCCAAATCCTCATTCGTGGTCAGGCCTGCTGCGACAAACGCCGATCCCGCTTCCGCAACTGACAACTCGAGCAATCGTTTGTTCTCACCTCGAGAAACCGCCGGTTGATTCAGCGTGATTTCCGGTTGATCAAATCTGGCCGCGCGCGCCATCGCAAATAACCGCCGACCAAGCGTGTAATCCACGCCCCACTTTGGTCCAAGCTTGCCAAAGAGTTCGGAAAAGGCGTGCAGCCTGGAAAAGGGCTCACTACCAGCCGATGTCAAATCGCCGTCCTCACATACCAGGATTCCGTTCGGCTTTAGTAACTCGTACATCTCCCGCAGAGCTGCCTCGGGATCCGTTAAATGAATCAGCAGAAATCGACTGTAGACCAGATCGAACGACTGCCTTGGTAATCCGGTGTCGGTAGCACTTGCTTCAACAAAGCTGACGTTTGTCAGGTGCTTTGGAAGCAACGCGCGTGCTTGTTTGACCTGCGCCGCACTGAAATCGACGCCTACGACTTCACCCGTTCGACCAACGAGCTCGGCCAACAGACGAGTCGTCATTCCCGTGCCACTACCGAGATCTGCCACGCGCATGCCACTGCGAATACCGGCTCGTTCCAGCACGCTGCGACTGCCGGGTCCATAAACGTCGTGCAGAATCCGTAACCGATTCGCTGCTCCATCGCCCGTTGCCAAAACGTAGTCGCCTTTTCCGTTTTGCGGAATACTCTGTTTTGTTTCCGTTGTATCTTCTCTCGATTCGCGGTCCTTGCGCTTCTTCAACTCGCGAACCCATCTCATATCTATCATGCATTACCTCCTCATCTCACTGCCTATTGCCCGGCAGGCTCTATTCCGCCAAAGTATCAGCCTGCAGAAATTCGCAACGTACATCTCCCAGAACGCACCGTAAGAATTCAAGCATTTCATCGAGCGAATCGAATCGAGCCGATCTGCCTGACGCGACGTGCTCAATGCCGCCCAAAAACCTTCCGGCGTCCGGATTGGTTCCTGGTTTGAATTTGATTACAAACGAACCCTTGTGTTGCCATCCGTTCATCATGGGCGGAGAATAGACCGGCCCCGGCAGTCAAGTCATAAAGCACTTGTAATGTTTTGGTCGGATTTTGGTAATGTCCTCCAGGAAACAACTCACTTTTGGGCCATTTCGTTTTGACGAAACCAACGAATGCCTGTGGGAAGGAGCTAAATCAATTCAGCTCCGGCCAAAAGCTTACGCAGTACTCAAGTACCTTCTGGAACGACCCAACGCTTTGGTGACGAAGCAGCAGTTACTTGATGACGTATGGCACGACACCTTCGTGACCGATGCTGTTTTGAAAGACAGCATCCGCCAGCTACGTGAGGTCCTGAGAGACGATGCAAAGGCGCCACGCTTCATAGAAACCGCTCATCGGCGGGGTTATCGGTTCATCGCTGAAGTTACGGAGCCATCACAATGTTCGCCGCCATCCGAATCCCTTGCCGTTAGTTCATATGCTCAGATCAGAAAACCTTGTGTCGCATCGGTGAACGTGTTTGGTCGTGAAAATGCAATGAGGCAAATGCGACAATTTCTTGAGCAGGCGCTCACTGAAAATAGCCAAATTGTTTTTGTAACGGGCGAAGCGGGAATAGGTAAGACAACACTCGTTGAAGCGTTCGTCCATCAAGCGAGCACCATAAACAATCTGCTGATAGCTCGCGGGCAATGCCTCGAACAGTATGGCGCCGCCGAAGCCTATTTGCCTGTGTTCGACGGTTTCTCGGGGTTGGCTAAAGAGTATGGGTCCTTGATTGTGGAAACCTTGCGACAACATGCCCCGAGCTGGCTAGCTCAAATGCCCACACTTACCAGCGGTGCGGATCGCGAGGCCTTGCAGGAGGAAATATCGGGCGTCACACGTGAACGGATGTTGCGCGAGATGGCCCAGGCTATTGAAGCGCTAACAAGCCACACAGCTCTGGTAATGGTATTGGAAGACTTGCACTGGTGCGACTATTCAACCCTTGATCTGATCTCTTATCTCGCACATCGACGTGACAGTGCGCGTCTGCTTCTGGTTGGAACGTATCGGCCTGTTGAGGTGATTGTTGGAGAACATCCGCTACGTGATGTAAAGCACGAGTTGCAATTGCACAAACTTTGTCACGAACTACCGTTGGAGTATTTGCCACCAGAAGCAGTTGTTGAGTTCTTGAACTTACGATTTCCGTCGCATTCATTCTCAGCAAGACTGGCCACAATGATTCATAACCGAACCGAAGGCAACCCCCTCTTTATGGTGAACGTCGTCGACTACCTGGCCAATGAAAACAAAATTATGGAAGTAGACGGAACCTGGAAACTGCAAGTTGATTTGAATGAAGCTGAGTTGGAAGTTCCTGAAAGTCTGCGAAACATGATCGAGAAACACATCGATCGGCTGACCGATGAAGAGCAGCGTATCCTGGAAGGAGCCAGCGTCGTTGGCATGGATTGTTCGTCGGTGGCGATCTCAGCTGGCTTGGAAGAAGACATAGTCTATATCGAGGAAGTATGCGACGGCCTGGCGCGACGGAATCATTTTCTATTACCAGCATACCTGGCTGAGCTCCCGGACGGGACTCTGACTCCACGTTATCACTTTATCCATCCTCTTTATCTGAATGTCTTGTACAAACGTGTGACGCCGACACGTCGCACGCAGATTCACGGACGAATTGGGAAACGTGGTGAGGCACTTTATGGTGAACGCGTTAGTGAGATTGCAGCAGAACTTGCGGTCCACTTCGAGGAGTCGCGTGACCTCGTGCGGGCGGTTAGGTATCTGCAGATGGCTGCCGAGAACGCAGCCCGTCGCTCAGCAGATCATGAAGCACTAACGCTGGCCAGGCATGGTCTCGACTTGCTCAAGCTGTTACCAGATGCCGCCCAACGCACGGAGCAGGAATTAAGTCTGTGCGAGCGTATCAAAGAGTCGTGTGAACGCTCGCAAAGTGTCCGATAAACTTCAGTTTGTCGTCGTCGAACTCAGGTTTCTACCTGTCCGCCAACGGCGCAAAACAAGAGCCAGGGGCAAGTGATTGCATCTGTTGACGCCAGGCTGAATACCATAGACCCCAAGGAGGGCCGCCCCTACAAACATGCTACTTGCCCGCTGCAACTCTTCGTTTCAACTCTTCGCTCCAGTTAAGTATGACGATCGCATTCGGTGGGTTGCGAGCATCCCGCAATCTCCGATCATCCTTTATGGCCTGTTTTTGGCATCCTGATTTAGAATACGCCTGCAAGTAAGTTCCACGTTTTGCCTTCTTACCTTCTACTTTGAGCAAAGCCATCCTCCCGACGCTCTTGATTTTGGTCTAGCCATTCTTGCTGCGGCTGAGGCGACCCATTCACACACAGAAGTCACAAACCGAAGTACCGAAACAACAGGTCGTGTGAGATTTCCCGAACCAGGGCGATTGCACTAACAAAGCCATCCTTGACAGTCGGGCTACTGCCCCGGTCGGTGGCTTTCGGTCATCAGCAAACCTGACTGTGTTGAAAAAGTGTCTACCGCAGAGCCGGCACCTCATATTCTGAATAGAACAAAGTCCGTTGTCCCAAAGAAAGTGTCTTCGGTGTTATGTAGTCGGAGTGTTACGTAAGAAGC
>DATEXA010000048.1:0-2966 GCA_035257465.1 Pyrinomonadaceae bacterium
GGTCGATGCGCAAAGGTACGACCAGGAGTCATGGACGAATCTAGTTCAATTATGGTCCGCCTACAACAGGCACTTGTTGCATTTCATGTCCGCTATGTCTGAGGACGCTCTCAAACGCGATCGGCAAGAACACAATCTCGATCTAGTTGCCTTCAAGTCCGTACCGAAGAACACCTCGACTACACTTGAATACTTCGTTAGAGATTACGTCGATCATTTGGTGCATCATCTCAATCAAATTCCTGTGGCCAGACCCGCAAACTAACTGTTGAATCAGGAGGCGTTTTATGTCGTTCACCATCGAAGAACTCAAACACAAAAACATCACCGAATTACGTGACATTGCCAAGGGCATTGAACATGAGGCTGTGCAAGGTTACACGCAATTGAATAAAGAGCACCTCATCACGGCTTTGGCAACAGCGCTCGGTATACAACATACCCATCACGATGTTGTTGGCGTTGATAAGGCGTCGATCAAAGCTCGCATCAAGCAACTAAAGATCAAACGATCCGAAGCACTGTCGGCTCATAATCATGAAGAGCTGAAAGCAGTCCGACGCAACATCCATCGACTAAAGCGCCAGATTCATAAAGCGACTGTTTGAGTCGAATCGAGGATGGCGCTCCCAATGTCCGATAAGCTTTAGCGTGTCGGAAAAAGGATATACGTTCGACAAGCGGAAGCATATCGGACATTTGCGCGGCATTGACTTTCGATCCAATCTGGCTTAGAAGTCGGTCAGAATTTCTTCTTCCAATTCAAGAATCCAAAAGTGAGGTGGGTCATGAAAAAGACTGTCAACCTCAACGTGAATGGTGTCGCTCGCAATGATGAAGTCGAACCAAGAATGCTGCTCGTGCATTACTTGAGAGACGTTCTGGATTTGACCGGCACACACGTTGGTTGCGAAACGTCTCTCTGTGGCGCATGCACTGTCATGCTCGATGGCCAAGCCGTGAAGTCGTGCACCATGTTTGCCGTACAGGCCGATGGAAGCGACGTGAAAACTATTGAGGGATTTGCTGCGAACGGCGAGTTACATCCGGTCCAGGAAGGATTCTGGGAGAGACATGGACTGCAATGTGGTTATTGCACGCCCGGAATGATCGTCACCGCAGCACAATTACTCGATCGCAACGCCAGTCCATCGCGCGAAGAGATTTGTCACGGACTCGAAGGAAATCTCTGTCGCTGCACGGGCTATCAACACATCATCGAAGCAGTCGAATACGCTGCCGGCAAGGCGGCTGGTAAGTAGAACGATTGGGCCTTTGGTCTTCGGTCTTTGGTATTGGGCGTTGAAATCAAAGCTGCAGAATCAAGATCAAAGACCCAAGGCCAAAGACCCAAGACCATCATCTTCTTCTCGGAGGCTTCCATGCCAAGTAAATACGTCGGCCAGTCAGTAAAGCGAACTGAAGACCCTCGCTTGATAAAAGGTCTTGCTCACTATGTCGACGACATTAAGTTACCCGACACTTTGCATGTTTCATTTGTGCGTTCCGTCTACGCCCATGCTCGAATCAAGAGTATTGACACGGCAGACGCCCTGTCTGCTCCTGGTGTCGTTGCTGTTTATACGGGAGCTGATGTGGCCGATAAGATTGGTCCCGTGCCCTGCGCCAGCGCCTTGCCCGATTTGAAGGTCCCGGATCATCGCGTACTCGCAAAAGATCGAGTCTATTTTGTCGGGCATCCAATCGCGGCAGTCGTGGCCAAAGACTGTTACGCCGCAAGAGACGCGGTCGATCTCGTTATGGTTGATTACGAAGATCTGCCGGCAGTCACCGACGTCGAAGCTGCCGCCAACGGAGGTCCACGGGTTCACGAAAACTTTGCCGACAACATTGCCTACAAATTGACTGCCGGCGAAGGCGATATAGATGCGGCGTTTTCTGCTGCCGAACGAACAGTCAAACAACGAATCCTTCACAAGAGACTGGCGCCAATCGCGATGGAGCCCCGTGGTGTACTTGCTCGCTACTTTCCTGGCGAAGAGGAACTAACGGTCTGGTCCTCAACGCAGATTCCGCACCTGCTCAGAACTCAACTCGCTTTGATGATCGGCATTCCTGAAAACAAACTCCGAGTAATAACTCCAGAAGTGGGTGGTGGTTTTGGTTCTAAGCTAAACGTTTATGGTGAAGAAGCTTTGGTTGGTTGGATTTCGATGCAACTCGCGAAGCCAGTAAAATGGATCGAAACGAGGCGAGAAAATTTTCAAGCGACGATTCACGGACGCGGCCAGGTCGGTAATATCGAAGTCGCATTCAAAAACGACGGCACAATCACTGGTTTACGCTACAACGTTTTCGCTGACCTTGGCGCCTATCACCAGTTGCTCACACCGGCTATCCCAACTCTAACCGGCTTGATGTTATCCGGCGCCTACAAGATCCCTGCAATTCAGATCAACATCACCGCATGCTTTACAAACAAGATGGCCACTGACGCATATCGTGGCGCCGGCAGACCCGAAGCAACTTACGTCGTCGAACGTGCAATGGATCTCGTTGCGGCTGATCTCAAAATGGATCCTGCAGAACTACGTCGTAAGAACTTCCCGGCCGCAAGTGAGTTTCCCTTCCACACAGCGACCGGATTGGACTACGACAGTGGCGACTACGAAGCAGCACTTAACAAAGCTCAGGGGATTGCCGACTACGCGAAACTCCGAACGGATCAAAAAGCCGCACGCGCAGCTGGACGGCTCATCGGAATTGGAATTTCTACTTACGTCGAGATTTGCGCACTTGGTCCGTCACAGGCAATGCCCGCCGGCGGCTGGGAAAGCGCCACTGTACGCATCGAACCAACGGGTAAAGTCACTGTCCTTACCGGCGCTTCACCACACGGCCAAGGCCAGGAGACGTCGTTTGCGCAAATCGCGGCGGATGAATTAGGAGTGGATCTCCATGATGTGACAGTCATCCATGGCGACACCGGAGTCGTTCAATACGGT
>DATEXA010000049.1:0-15548 GCA_035257465.1 Pyrinomonadaceae bacterium
CGAGAACGCAGAGGTAGCGCAGAGAAAACCAGGATAGTCCAAACTAACGACGGCCACGGAAAGCACCCCCAATAATGGCAACCGAATCTAACCACCTGGTACGCGGCCTCGGCCCAACCGCAGCAATCGCAGTCAACATTGCAAACATCATCGGTACCGGAGTGTTTCTCAAGGCGCGCGTAATGACGTGCAACGTTGGAACGCCTGGTAAAGCTCTCGCTGTTTGGATTTTCGCCGGTCTCCTCGCACTCGCCGGTGGTTTGACATATGCAGAACTGCTCGCCATGCGTCCCAAAGATGCCGGTGAATATGGACTCATTCGCGATGCGTATGGAAAGCTCTGGGGATTCCTTTACGGCTGGACCCAATTTCTAATCGCTCGCTCTGCATCGGCCGCGGCTCTCGCTGTTGGTTTCGCGATCTTCCTCAACGACTTTCTCGGTGGATCACTAAAGCAGGTTTACTTCTCGATAACGCTGCCAGGCGGGCACAATGTCCCTTTCGGTAGCCTTCAAGTGGTTGCGCTAACCTCAATTCTGCTCACTACCTTGATCAATTGTGCGGCAGTCAGCGTCAGCGGTAACTTCGCCACTGTTATCACTATATTGAAAGTGCTCGTCCTCATCGCCGTTGGTGTGGGAGCCTTTGCTTACAGCGGCGGGAACTGGAACCATCTTACTCAAGCGAATATGAACGGCGCCTGCGAAGGTGTGGCTGTGACAACGGGCGGGTTCGCAGGTCTCGCGGCGGCGATGCTCGGTGCGTTGTGGGCTTATGATGGCTGGAACAATGTCGCGTTCATGGCCGGCGAAGTTAAACGACCCGAACGAAATCTGCCGTTGGCCCTGATTGTCAGCATGCTTGTCGTAATGAGTCTCTACGTCTTTGTTAACGTGAGCTACTACCACGTGCTCACTCCAACAGAGATCGCGAGTGTGCCCGCTTCTTCATCGACCGCAGCCGAAGTTATCAGACGATTGCTCGGCGCAACCGCTGTAACGCTCATGGCCGCCGCAATGATGACATCTACATTTGGCGCTTTGCATGCATCGATCCTGGCGACAGCACGCGTGCCCTACGCCATGGCGAAAGATCGATTGTTCTTCCATGGCCTCGCAAAGTTGTCGCGCGCGCACGTGCCGGTGAGGTCCTTGGTTGTTCTTGCTATCTGGTCAAGCGTTCTAGCATTGTCAGGTTCATACGACATACTCACTGACTACGCAATCTTCGCCCTGACGATGTTCTACGCCTTGACCGCTGGCGCAGTGTTTGTGTTTCGCAAACGATTTCCGAATGAAGTACGTCCGTACAAAACATGGGGATATCCGGTGGTTCCAGCTCTTTACATCGCTGTATCTACATGGTTGATTCTTACCACGGTATGGAACACACCAAAACAGTCCGGGATTGGTTTGGCACTTATCTTGTTAGGTTTGCCGGTGTATTTGTACTGGCGACGATTCAACGAAAGATCATGAAACGCAACTAAGTGGCGATGACGTCAGGGTAAGGCATTCTAACGCATGAAGAATTTAAGGCAGTCCGTGAACTACTAAAGGACTATGAAGACTTGCTCGACCTGAGACAAGCTAAGGTTGACGAACAATGTGAGGTAACTATTTCATTAAGCGATCTAAAGAAGGATCTACTTACTTAAAAAGATCTTGGCCTTCGCCGTCATTAACGCTCAACTCGAATCAACGGTGAATCCCGCCCTTCGCTCGTTCCCAACAAAGCCAAGCCATCAAGTCTGTACGCAATACTCTCACCCTGTTTCCGCTTAGCGAAGTCGAAACTAACCAGACGCTGCTTCCAGATGTCTTCAAAGTTTGAACGGTTCGCGGGAAGCACTGCCTCGTATCCCTGAAAATAGTCACACAACGCGATTCGTTTTCCGTCGGGCGAAACGCTCCCACCTGTAATAATTCCGCCGAATAGACTCGGCACCTTCAACTCACCAAGCGATTTCATCGTGATCGGCTGTGCGCTACTCATAGTCGCGGCAGCTTCATAAATAAATGGGTTCTGGAATGCGACTTTCGTAACGATATAGATATCGCCGCTATTCGGATCTACCAGCAGTGCTTCTGCGTCATGCTTGCCGTCTGGATACCGGAGCCGGATCGCTTCGGCATTCTCTGTAATTCGAGGTTTTGATTTGGTTGAGTTTTGATCGGCAAGTGTAGGCCTTGGTTCGAGCACACGGTAAACAACGATTTCCTTTCGCGCTGAGCTGTTGTCGCCGATGTCACCAATGTAGAGGTACGACTTGCCGCGAACAGACCCTGGACCAATCGAGATGTCTTCCCAGTCAATAGCTTCGGCGCCAGTTACACGCCAAACACCAAAGGATTCACCGCCAGTTCCGATCGCATAAAGAAATGGGCCATCACCCGAATCGTTATGTGTCCAGTAAACGCCAGGGATCGTTCTTGAAGCGACTAAACCACTGCTCTCGTTGATCGACTCGTTCTTAATTGTTCCGATGACTTTAGGGGGACCGTATTTAGAAGTTTCAGACCGTGATTCAGTTCCGCCGTTTTGATTCGCGAACTCTTGGCCGGATGAATGGAAGAGGAAAAAGCTGGTGAGTAAGAGTAACCCAAGTTTACGTATAAAAGAGTGCATTCCTATTTGTCCGATATGCTTTTAGCTTGTCGGTAAGATTCGCGGGGTTTGAGGGAGACTCTTCTCTGTGCAATCTCTTGTTGAGAGGAATGGCCAGATAAACAGATGTTTCGACAAGCTAAAGCATATCGGACATCCTGCGCTCCAACGCGGCCCTGGCCACTTCCTTGTCGTCGAAGTGAAAGGTTTCGCGGCCGATGATCTGATAATCCTCGTGGCCCTTCCCGGCGATCAGGACAAGATCACCGCTGCTAGCTTCAGCGATTGCTTCATTGATCGCTTCAGTGCGATCCGCAATCTTTCGATAAGGCTTTCCCGTCTTCTGAATTCCCTTTTCAGCGTCGCATAGTATCTGCTCCGGATCCTCGGTACGTGGATTATCCGAGGTTAGGATTACGACATCACTGAGACTGCCGGCCGCTTCGCCCATAGGCGCACGTTTTGATCGGTCGCGATCTCCACCACAGCCAAAGACCGTGATGATCTTTCCACGAACAACCTCGCGGGCAGTTCTCAACACATTCAAAAGAGCGTCGTCGCTGTGTGCATAGTCGACAACTACTGAGAAGTCTCCAGGGTGCATCACGCGTTCAAACCTCCCTGGAGCGCCCGTACACTTCTCCAACGCTCGCGTCACAGTGTCCAACGAGTAACCGAGCGCCAGTCCACTCGCCACCGCTGCAAGAGTGTTGTAGATGTGGGGAGGACCTACCAACGGAGAATGGAAAGCCCGCTTGCCCTCAACCGTTGAAAGTTTGAACGTCATCCCACTCAATGAAAACTCAGCATCGCGGGCTGTCACGTCGGCGTCTGCGTTCACAGCATAACGGACAACATGCATACCATCCTTTTCTAACTTTGCGGCCAGCTCTACGCCGTATGGATCATCGACGTTAATTACAGAAGTTTTTGGTTTGGTTCCAAGACGACCATCAAACAGACGCTGCTTGGCGTACCAGTAGTTCTCCATCGTCTTGTGATAATCGAGGTGATCGCGAGTGAGATTACTGAAGACTGCCACCTCGTATTCGAGTTCGTCACATCGGTGAAAATCCATCGCCTGCGATGAACACTCCATCACGGCTGAACGGCATCCAAGCTCAACAGCCTGCCTCAATAGTCTCTGCATATCTGGTGCTTCCGGCGTTGTTCGATCTGCTTTGAATCGTTGTTTGCCTAGCCGGTATTCGACCGTGCCCGTCATCGCAACAGGCTCGCCTGCTTCTTCGGGAATCGAAGCGATGAGGTAAGCGGTCGTTGTCTTTCCATTCGTCCCCGTTATTCCAACGAGCTTCAGCTCCCGTGATGGATGATGTTGCACTTCAGCTGCTGCGAGCGCCATTGCTCGACGAATGTCTTCGACTTGAAGCCACACACCGGCGAAATCATAGGGCGCCGGCAATTCCGAAATTACACCGGCAGCGCCTTGCGTCATCACTTGCGGTACAAACTTGTGGGCGTCAAAGAGCGCGCCTCGGACCGCCGCAAACAAACTTCCCTTCGTAGCTCGGCGCGAATCATGCGTGATGTCGGTAATGATTGTTGTGGGATTGCCGGTGAGTTTGGCTTGGGTTCTTTCGACTAATTGTTGGACAGTTACAGGTAATTTCGCTTCGTTCACATTTGCTCCGAGGTAAGAAGTATCGACGAGCAAATTCTACGAAGGCGCACAGGAAAAGTCATCTACGTTCAGAAGGTGGACCAAAATTGCCTCTACAGTTGAATAATTCCGCGCCGCACACCAATCGCAACGGCCTGCGTTCGATCGTTTGCGCCAAGCTTGTCCATGATGTGCTTGAGGTGAACCTTCACGGTCTCTTCTGAGATAATGAGTTTCTCAGCTATGTCCTTGTTGCGATTGCCCCCTGCGACTTCGCGTAACACCTCTATCTCGCGGTCAGTCAACTCTTCTTCACCCATATGTTCCGCGAGATTTGATGCAACTTCGGCCGGGATTCTCTTTTTCCCGGCGTGTACCTGTCGAATCGTTTCAATCATGTCCTTCGGAGGCATGGTCTTTAAGAGATAACCTCTCGCACCGGCTTGCAGAGCGCGTTGTATTTCTACGTCACCCTGAAACGTTGTGAGCATAATGATCCGCGCTTCAGGAAACTCCGCCCTGATCGCAATCAATGCATCAATGCCGCTCATGTCTGGAAGCCGGAGATCCATAAGCGTGATGTCAGGTTGATGCTTTTGAAACATTTGAATTGCTTCACGTCCGGTCTCTGCGTTTGCAATCAACTCCATGTCGGGTTGGGCATTGATTAGCGTAGCGATTCCCTCTCGAATGAGTGGATGGTCATCCGCGCTGAAAACTCTGATCGGATTTACTTTGCTCATCTAATCAACCGCCCATCAGGACCGCTGAAACAATCGTCGCAGATCAAATGTGCTCCGTTTGACTTCATTGTTCTCAAAAGCGATGGCTCCGGGTATATAGAGTTCGACTTCTGTTCCCAGGTCCGCACGACTCATCACGCTAAGTTTCGCGCCAATACTGTTTGCTCGTTCGCGCATTCCCGAGAGTCCCCAATGACCTTCAATGCCCTCGTTGATAACTGACGGATCGATTCCAACTCCATCGTCACGCACCACCAGCTGAACAAACTTTGGATTGTATTCCAGTATGACCTCAATCTTGCTTGCTTTGGAGTGCAAAAAAGCATTAACGATAGCTTCACGTCCTATTCGATAGACCTCGTCTCGGATTACCGGATGCAAAGGTTTAGGCGTTCCCTCAACCACGACCTTGTAATCCACTGGCTTCTCAAGGCTAGGCTCCTCATGAATCTGCAAGAAGGCCTGGTCTAGATCCAACGTAGCAGTCGGTGTTCGAAGACCTTGTACTGCATTACGGCCTTCCTCGACAACTTGGCCCATAAGTTCCAGGACTCTGCTGACCAATGGTTTAGCTGCTGACTCCTTTTCCAGCAGAGTGTCAGCAACGTGCAACTGCATCGAGGCACTTAATAATCCCTGCAATAGAGTATCGTGCAGATCCTGCGCAATTCTTGTCCGCTCAGCGAGGCGATGTTCGAACCGCAAGTTCATTTCCGAAATGAGTCGTTGCTGGCGTCGTTGATAGAAAAAGAGACCGATTCCTGCGAGCGTTAAGAATATGAGCGTCCAGAACCACAGGGTCTGCCAGAAACGTGGACGGCCCGGAACAATCGCGACTGCAACGATATTACCACCGGCACTGGGAATGGACTCGATAACTGCCGGCGGTTGAAAACCTTCCCGAACTAATAGAGCAGCGTACTCAGTTCCAAGATGTGTTGTGTTAGACCATGATGAGTCTGGCAGGACGTCGGTGAAAGGGCTATCGATAAATGGTTGGATAAACCAGCTGCCGCTTCGTGCGAATAAGACCACCTTCTGGCCTGGCTGCGCTCCAACGACGCGTCCACTGATTTTGCCGGTTGTTTCCTGTCCGCCTTTATCCGCGAGAGGAACACTAATGAATTCAATTGTTGGTCGCGCAATGTCTTGTTGAGCAATTGCGGAGGTGTGAAGCAGGAGAAAGATAGCCAAACCCACGAGACTGGCGGTTAGCGACACACGCTTGTTCATGTGGCTGGCTATCCTTGACGAGAGACTTTAGAGCGCGACTTACATAGATTACACCGAAGCCAACCAAAACTGTGCGCTGGTTTGTAAAGGTGGAGGGCAATGTTGGGAGCACAGACGTCCTCGCCTGCCGGCGACGGCTATTAGATCGGAGAACATGGCGGCCACGGAGTGCCGACCCTACAAAGTTGACTACGGTTTTATTGCTACCTTCAACACACCATCAAGACGCTCGCCAAACAAATCATACGCTTCACTGATTCGCTCGAGCGGAAATGTGTGCGTCAAGAGCGGCGTTAGGTCGACACGACCACTGCGCACAATCTCCATGAGCCGTCGCATTCGTTCCTTTCCGCCCGGACAGAGAGTTGTGACGATCCGATGATCGCCAATGCCGGCTGCAAACGCTTCGTATGGTATTTGAAGTTTCCCTGAGTAGACTCCAAGACTTGAAAGCGTTCCGGCAGGTCGCAGACTTCTTAGCGCACTTTCAAATGTCTGTTGTGTACCCAAAGCTTCGATGGCCACGTCTGCGCCACCACTTGTCAGTCTTCGAACCTCAGCTACAACATCTACGTCACGATAATCAAGAGTTACGTCGGCACCCATGCGTTTCGACATCGCTAATCGACTCTCATCACCATCAACTCCGATGATCAGAGAAGCGCCACGAAGTTTTGCACCTGCCGTAGCGCATAATCCGATCGGCCCCTGTGCAAAGATAACTACCGAATCACCGATCTTGATACCGGCAGATTCGGCGCCAGCGAATCCTGTTGATGCTATATCTGCGAGCAGCACTACCTGTTCATCAGAGAGTTCATCAGGAATCTTCGCAAGATTTGCCTGCGCATGGGGAACGTTTAGATATTCAGCTTGTGCGCCATCAATTGTATTCCCAAAACGCCAACCGCCAAGTGCCTCATAACCGCCTTCGTGCCCGCACTGCGATGCATGACCAGACAAGCAAGCACGACATTGACCACATGGAGTAATCGCCCCCACAAGTACGCGGTCGCCGATTTGATAGCCGTTTACCCCTTCGCCCAACTCTTCTATTACTCCAACCGGCTCATGTCCAATGACTAAACCAGGCGCCACAGGATATTCACCCCGCACAATATGTAGATCTGTTCCGCAAATTGTCGTTAAGGTAACGCGGATTACCGCTTCACCTGTCCCAGCTCGCGGTTTTACTACATCTTCTATTCCGATTTTGTTTTTACCCAGAAACACATTGGCTCTCATCGACTCACTCCCTTCCACCGCTTAATTCAAATCTAAGAATGCACGGTTTCCCAGTACTTCTCCTGAGCACGTTTGGCCCAACTCCAGAAACGTCCTTCTCTGACAGTCGCAGGCTCGTCCGTCCAGAGATCCTTGTGCACGTACATGCTGTCTCGGTCACCACTGTCGATCACAAGCTTCATTTCATGAGTGTAGTGTGCTGCCGGCTCCCGACCATTGATCTCCGCGATAACATTTGCCGCCGCAACTTCTCCTTGTCGTACCGCCATGTGTCCCATCTTTGGCCCACTGAAGTTCACACAGTCACCAACCGCATACATCCTTTCCACACCGGCAACGCGCATTGTTGAAATGACGTTGATGTAGGAGAGATCGTTTGTAATGCCAAGGTGGGATGCGGCTGGAGAGCCTCGAAACGGCGGCACCAACATCAGCAAATCGAAATCGATGCTTTGACCATTCTGAGCGATCAATGTGTTCGCGGTGACTCTATCAACCGAAAAGTCGGGAGTGAATTCAATGCCGCGGGCCTGAAGCTTGTTTGCGAGTGTATCGTCGACGACCGGGTCGCCTAAATGAACTTGCTTCGCGTCGGGGCTAATGATTGTTACTCGAGAAGCGGCCTGTTGACCTCGTTCTTCAAGTAAACGCGAAAGTGCAAAGGCCGTTTCATAGACTGGAACCGGCATTCTCGCTTCCGCGCACTGGCCAATTACGGCGTGACCGCCTTTGAAATTGTCTATTGCCTTGCCAAAGCGCAAAGCATGATCAACGTTCATCAGATGACGAGTGTGCTCGTAGAAACCCGAAATCCGCTCGGTCGCGAGGCGGCGTCCCAGAGCGTAAATCAGATAATCGTAAACAAGATTTCCTTCGACTTCTCCGTGAGCGATGATGACTCTGCGTTCGTCTGGATTAATTCGTGCCACCTCCCCTTCGATGAATACGACTCGGCGATCGAGCATCGTCTTCCGAAGGTCGAACGAGACGTCCTCCGTTTTACACCCACCAAAAGCCAATCTCACCAGCGCTGGATAGAAAATGAATTTCTTATCACGCGAAACAAGGGTGATTTCGTGCTCATCACTAAGTTCACGCGCGAGTCGTTGGGCAGCGATAACACCTGCGAATCCGCCGCCGAGGATCAAAACTTTAGCCATGGTGTCGAACCTCTTCTTTAGCCTCACTCGGATCAGGCATTAGCACAGGTGCTTTGCGCACAACCTCGACGGAACACTTGGCATGCGAAACTACCGATTGTGAAACCGAACCCAACAAGAAGCGTCCCCACGCGCCGTAGCCATGCGAACCAACAACAATTAGATCGGCGTTCCATGACTTAGCTTCGTCCAAAATCACCGATCGAGGTGAACCAGTAATAAATTCACCAGAAACGGTGATGCTCTTCGACATTCTGCTTTTCAGTGTGGTAACCGCGCGTTCGATGATCGCCCCGGCCTGGCGCCGCAATGCGGAATCGATCTCGTTAAAATAAGTAACGGGCAAGGACCATCCTTCCGGTGTTGCCGGCAATGGCATTTCATAAGCGGTGACAATCTTTATTTCGGAGCCTTCCGGCCATGGCCGTAGTGCAACTTCTTCAACCGCATTGTCACTGCAGGAGGATCCGTCAATTGCCAACAGAATTCGCATAAGCCACCTCCTTCAAGGGTGAAATTTTTTGCGCATCAGCATGACCAAACAGGTGCATCAATCATGCCAACGCAGGAACTAGATTTGGCTGGGATTTGAGGTCCGACTACATCGAGCAAATCGTGGTTTGCGCAATAGTCCACAAAGCTAGTGAACAATTGCGCAGCACTGGTAATCACTGGTGAATCAGTTGATCTGAGTGCTAAAGTCTTGGGTTAGACACGGAGCAATGCTTCAGAGAATTCGAATGCACAAGTCGTTTGGCAAATTAGTGGGTGGATTCGTGCTGCTCGCACTCGTGAACGTCGGCATGAGCGCGATCTTCTGTCCGCATATGGCCGGCAGCTCTCATAATTGTCTGGAGCACCAATCAACACGCGACGCCCCACAGGCTCGTCACGAGCATCAGCACCTCCAGGGGATGTCCGCGATGTCGGATGAAACAAGCGCAGATGACCAAACAGGCGGCGAATTGATTTCTCCATTCGATGCGCCGTGCTCCCATTGTCTTAATCATTCACAAGCGAAAATCGGATATACGTTGAGTGGTCTGGTACCCACCAGTCCATTTTATGTAGCTGCTCCTGCTGATTCGTCGACCCGACTAGTCACAGATCTTCCATCCTCGGTTACGCTGATGGACTTGCATGGTCATAGTCCACCAAGTCAACGCGCTGTACAGTACATTCTGAAAAGTTCCCTCCGCATTTAGATTTTTCCCTCTGAATCCGCAGTGAATAGCTGTGTAGGCCTTGATCTGCGCAGCTGTGATTCCCAAGTCTGAAGCCGAATATTCAGGGAAGAAAGATAATGCTGTCTAAGTTTCGCCTCGCTTCAATCGCTGTTCTAATGGCTGTTGCGACCCTCGTGGTTACGGCCCAACATACTCACGACAATCCAGCAAAGCCGCGGCCTGCACCTTCGCCAGAGAAGAAGGAATTGCCGGCGCCTTCAGCAAGTCCGCAGCCGTCACAGCAACCTAAGATGGAAATGCCGGACGCGTCGCCTAACGCGTCGCCGCACGTCATGCCTCAGAATGTGCCGCTGAAGAATTCTTCACCCACGGGAATGGAGAACATGCCCGGCATGGAAGGCCCTGGCTCGATGAAAATGGGACCGTTGTTAGTGATGTCTGGCGACGAGATGGCTATACGCGTAGGTTCCAGCGATACAAACGTCATGTCGATGGGCGCAATGGGATCTGGGACATCGTGGCAACCTTCTTCTGGTCCGATGTACATGCACTACTGGAATAAAAGCGACTGGCTGTTGATGTTTCATTACAACATCGTCACTGGTGTCAATTCGCAAGGCGGACCGCGTGGAGTCACGAAGTTCGAGTCTGCGAATTGGTTTATGCCTATGGCTTACCACAAGCTCGGAAAAGGCACGCTGCAATTGAGAGGAATGTTTAGCGCGGAGCCTTTCACTTTTCCGCCAGGCGGATCTCCTCTTCTTTTCCAAACCGGCGAAACGTACAAGGGTCAACCACTGATTGATCGGCAACACCCGCACGATCTCTTCATGGAGTTGTCGGCACAATACACGCATCCGCTTGGCGAACATGGAACCTGGTTTACTTACTTTGGGTATCCGGGTGAACCCGCGCTCGGGCCAGTGGCTTTTATGCACCGTATGTCAGCAGCGGAGAATCCGTCGGCCACTCTTTCGCATCACCTGCAAGACTCAACACATATCAGTTTCGGAGTATTGACCACAGGGTTCACGTATCGATGGTTCAAGTTGGAGGGCTCAGTTTTCAATGGGCGTGAACCCGACGAGAATCGATATGATTTTGACGCTCACCGCTGGAACTCGCGTTCTGCGAGGTTATGGTTTATGCCGAATAGAAATTGGGCGATGCAAATCAGCCACGGATTCCTGCGCAGTCCGGAATCTCAGGAACCTGGAGCAGACATTCGACGCACAACCTCGTCGCTTCAATACAATCGACCAATCAATCATGGTTACTGGGCCACTGCTTTCGTCTGGGGACGCAATCACGTAAGCAGTCCAGGTGAGATTCACAATCTCAACGGTTATACGATCGAATCGACAATTAACTTTCTTGACCGGAACTACGTCTACACCCGACTTGAATTGGTGGATAAGGACGATCTCTTAAGGCCCTCAGACCGTGGGTTGTTGAGTATTACAGACGATCATCCTTCTTTTCGGATTGGCGGCTATACGTTTGGTGGAGTGCGTGATGTCTGGAAGACCAAAAGACTATCGTTGGCAATCGGCAGCGACGTGACGTTTTACTCAAAGCCGTCAGTGCTGGATCAAATCTACGGAAACAATCCGGTGTCGTGGAAGTTATTCTTCCGCGTTCGCCCAGCGAAGATGGATATGAGCGTGCATGGGATGCACGAGAAAGTTAGAGGTGAGGGGCCAGAGTATGTGTGCGACATAGTTCAGAGACTCTTCCAAAATTAACTTCTCATTCTCCCCTGGCTTTAGCCTGGGGATTAGAGTTCGCATGAAATCTTGGAATATTTTTAACGGTTTTCGCCGGATTCCAGTGTCTCTATATAAAAACCGTTGAAACGGTTAACTACTTTTCTGAGGCTGCCTTAACCCCAAGCTGAAGCTTGGGGAGAATGAGAAGCTGAGTTTTGCAAGAGGGTCTGCGGCTTGTCGCGAGTGCATTTACTTTTTCCGAGTTCCCACCGACAAGCTAAAGCATATCGGACATCGGACAAACTCACGGAAAGCGCATCTTACGCATCAACTCCTGAAACCTTGGATCGGATCGCAATGGGTCCAACTGTGGCTCGACTTTTATCCACGAAAGGGTTGATTCATGCGCTTCGTACCCCGCGCTCAATTCGTCCATTGCTTTATCGTTGTCGCCAAGCTCCAAATAAGCTTTGGCTTTGACCCAGTTCCGCTCCTTGAGTGGCGAGTCCGCAGCTACTACCAATTGCAAATAAGCGGGCCAACCTCCCTTGGCAAAAGTGTCGCGTACGAGTGAAGCGTTTTCAGGTTGACCCCGAACCTCGAAGTAACGGGCCATCTCCTCGTTTGCATTGGGATAGTCTTTTCTGAATCGATAAACCTCGACCAGTGTTCTGCGTGCCCGAGCAAAACCCGGATCTAACTGGATCGTCTTTTTATGTTGAGTGATCGCTTCGTCGAACTGTCGAGAGTCGTAGAAGAATCGACCGTAGTCCCAGTTGATAGGAAGCGAAAGCGGCTCCAACTCCAGGGCGCGACGAAACTCAGTACCGGCTTCATCAAACCGACCAGCGCAAGTGAGCAGTTCACCGTACCATTGATGAGCGGTTGCATAGTTAGGATTCAACTCGAGTGCACGTTTGTATTCGAGTTCTGCTCCGACAAAGTCAAAATCGAACTGGAGTAGTGCCAAACCCAGCGTCGTATGAGGTTCGGCCAAACTGCCATCAAGCGATAACGCTTTGAGGGCAAAGCCACGCGCTTTCGGTATTGCTTCTGTCGGTGGCATGAAATTGAAACTAGCTAGAAGCGCGTACGAATCGGCCAGCCCCGCATAGGCAAGAGCATAATTCGCATCAAGCCCAATCGCCTGGTTGAAATAATCGATGGCAGTCTTAAGATCTTTTTCTTCGCGTTTGCCCCAATAGAAACGGCCTTGCAGATAAAGTTTGTAGGCTTCCGGGTTTCTCGTGTAAGTCTTGGCTAACTTCTGTTCGTCTTCGCCTGACAGTTTTGTTCTGAGTTTGCTCGAAACATCCCTGGCGATGTCGGTTTGTAGTTTTACTAGATCTGCCTGTGGTCGATTGTACTGCTCGCTCCAGATGACGTTTTCAGTCTGCGCATCAACTAATTCCAATGTTAGCGTTAACTGGTCGCCACGTTGCGCAAAACGGCCGTTTAGAATTGCCTGCACGTTTAGTTCTTTACCGATCGTCTGCGGTCTCGTTTCTTTCCCTTTGTAAGCGAACACTGAAGATCTCGCTTTGACATTTAGATTCGTCAACTGGGAGAGGCTACTGATCAGAGTCTCAGTCATGCCATCCGAAAGATAATCGACGTCGGCATTGCCACTTTCGTTAACGAACGGCATCACGGCGATTGATTGAATCGGCGCGCGTTTCTTTGTCTTAAGGTAAACGTAAGCGGAGCTCACCAACGCGAGCACGAGGAGTACGGCAATAGCGACAAACGCAAGACGCTTTTTGGGTTTGGGCAACTCACGAGAGATCGGACGAGCTTCAGCGGTTGGCTGCGGTATTGACTGTGCGGTTGTGTCACTAACGGAATTAGTTGTAACTGGCTGAGGAAGAAAGGTGGTCTTCTTCTCATCACTTACGGGAGCTGAACCTAACCTTATCGTACCCAATTCTTCACTGGTGTACCTTGCTTCGTTCGTTAATGGTGAACCATCGACACGGCAAAAGGTCAGCGTATCTTCAGCCTCGAGGCGATTACATTGGGGGCAGCGTTTCACAGTTTTATGATCATCCCAATCCCATTCGTTTCAGAAGATCATTCCAGCGCGGATCACTCTTCAGCGAGTCGAGCATGGGCTCCAGTCTCAACACTGCCAGGAAGTTGCTTCGATCCGCATAGGCTTTCTCGAGCCATGCAAAAGCCTGATCTTTGTCATCAAGTCCCGCATACACTACAGCAAGGTCACGACCATCGGCTTCCCGTTTGTCGAACCTCTCTTGTAGTTCCTTGATTACAGCTTCAGCTTCAGCTCGTTTTCCCATGCGACCATAAACATGACCCAGAAACGCAAGGGAAGCATTCGACCGTTTAGATAACTCAATGCTCTTCTGTCCTTCGGCCAACGCTTCTTCATACCTTCCTTGCTTCACAAAAACAATCGCCAATGTTTGATGGCCCGCCCAATAGTTTGGATCAAGGTCGAACAGTTTTTTACACTCATCAGCTCCCGCCTTCAGATCGCCTCGCTCGATGTATTGCTCCGCGATGTTGGTGACGATGACCATTGATAACGGATCGAGTTCAGACGCGCGCGTGATCTCTTTCCATGCTTCGTCAGTCCGTCCAAGTCCGCGAAGAAATCGGGAGTACCAGTGATGGGCCGTCGCATAGTTTGGGTTGAGATCGATGGCCCGTTTGAATTCCGCCTCTGCCTCGCTCATCTTCCATTCGAAGTGATTGACCATTCCGAGTGAGGCATGAGGCTCGGCCAGTGAATTATCTAACTCGATCGATCGTAAGGCATTTGCTCTCGCAAGCGGCAGCGTATCGCTTGACCTCTTTTGCCTATACGTCGAGGAGATGGCATAGCAATCAGCAAGTCCGGCGTAGGCTAACGCGAAGCCCGGGTCTTTATCCGCCGCCGCCTGAAATTGTTCGATTGCCTTACCAATATTCTCACCGGTTCGTTTGTTCCAATAGAATCGTCCCTTGAGATACAGCTGGTAGGCCTCGTTGTCATTCGTATATCGCTTTGTCAGTCCTTTGGATTCATCACCCGACAGCTTTAGTTGAAGCTTTTGACTTATCGCACTGGCAATTTCTCTTTGTGTTGCCAGCAACTCAGAAGTCTTACGCTCAAACTGCTCGCCCCAAAGTACCTGGTTTTTGCGCGCATCAATCAACTCAACACTAATGGTGAGATTGTCTCCGCGCTCGACCAGCCGTCCCGACATCACGGCACTAACACCGAGGTCCGCGGCAATCTTCTGGACGTCAACTTCCTTTCCCTTGTAACGAAGGACGGAACTAGTTGGACTGACTTTCAAGTTAGGCAACTGAGACAGGCGATAAATGAGCGACTCCGCGAGTCCGTCAGATAGATACTCAGAATCGGGATTGCCACTCATGTTAACGAAAGGCAGTACTGCGATTGAGTTGATCTGATTGGAAACCGATGTGCGGGTTCTCCATAGCCAGTACCCGCCGGCGATCATGGCGACAACAATAACCGCGAGAACTGTAACCACCACCGCCCTGTGACTCTTGATCTCTCCGACCAGATACTCAGCACTCGAACGCTGAGGCACGCCGCTGTCTCGCGTGAGACCCGACGCTGACTGAACATTGGTAGCCTTGGCGGTTGAAGCCGCGCGACTGACGTTTGACGATCCTGTCGACTGTGGTATTTGTGAGCGTTCGAGTTCTTGCGAGAACTCAAGCTCACGTTTGAGGTTCTTCAGATCGAGCTGCAAGTCTTTGACTGTTTGATAACGTTCATCCGTGTTCTTCTGGAGCGACTTTCTGACGATGCGTTGCAATTCGGCCGGTGTATCTCCATCCAACGGCGAAGGCTCTCGGGTCAGAATCGCCGCAATCGAGTCGTTCATCGTTTCCGCTGCGAACGGCGTTTGACCAGTCAACATTTCATAGAGCACTACGCCGAGACTCCAAATGTCGGATCGCGCGTCGATCTCTTTTCCGCGGGTCTGCTCGGGTGACATGTATGAGACAGTCCCCATGACAGTTCCTGGGTTTGTAATTGGAGACGCGGCGACAGGGAGACGCGG
>DATEXA010000050.1:0-10263 GCA_035257465.1 Pyrinomonadaceae bacterium
CTTCCACCTATTGTAGGAACCGGATGCTGGGGATCGTAATCAAATTGATCAGTTCGTTCTGACGCGGGAGGAGTTTGACTTAAGGCTCCATCCCCCCGAAGTCCGTTAGCTCCCTTGAGCGAATGAAGGTAATACCTCGTGTAGCTGGTGCGCGCTAACGGAAACTCCTGCTCATCACGCCAAACGTTGTCTCCCATTATGAAGAGACGTACTGGCGCTCCGCTTGAGTATTCATTCTTCATTCCCTTCAGCGAATAGTCGAACCACTTTAGCGCTGTAGCTGTCATGTCCATCACGGCGCTCTTTCCAAATACAACGTCGCCAATCTTCCCTTCAGCTGAAGTCGGTGCATGTCCCCAGGGACCAATAATCATTCTTTGTCCCGAACGCGCATCGTCCGTGGCGGCTCTCTTATGTAAGTCCGTATAGTTTTTTATGGACCCTTTTAAGAAGAGATCGTGCCAGCCACCCGCGTGTAAGCCCATTACAGTCATTTCGCTGTAGTGATCAGAAACACGCACCTTTTGCCAATAGTCATCGTCACGCTCATGCGTTAACCAGTCGCGAAAGTATGGAGCAACTGGAGACAGTTTCGGTGTTCTGAGTACGGGATAGTTACTTAACGGAAGCTCAGTCACCCATTCCTTGGGTGCCTGAGTTTTTTCTGCCTGCCGTCGTAAGGTGTCAATCGCGAGAATAGAAGTCCACGAACTACTGAACCATTGCATCAACGCACCATTCTGATAAGTCCAACCGTCGTAGTACTCAGAAGCAGTCACGTACGGAAAAATTGCTATTAGATGCGGTGGCACCGCCATCGCCGCGAGCATTTGGGTTGCGCCGACATAAGAGCCACCAAACATTCCAACCTTTCCGTTGGACTGACTGAGCTTTGCAACCCACTCAACCGTGTCGTAACCGTCTGAGCTTTCATCGCGGAATGGATAGAACTCTCCGCCAGATTCATAGCGCCCTCGCGTGTCTTGTAGCACGACTATGTATCCATTCGAGGCCAACTCATTTGCCATCCCCGCCTCGTCTGTTCGGTTGTAAGGCGTCCGCTCGAGCAGGACGGGAAACTTTTCATCGCTTACAGGTCGATATATATCCGCCACGAGTGAAACTCCGTCTCGCATCTTGACACTGACGCTCTGTTGGATTGTTACACGGTAGCGTGTTTGAGCAGTGACGCCCGCAACGTCTTCACCGAGCATCCAGAAAACAGCGAATAGCGCTACGAGGAATACACGCTTAGTTAGACTAATCATAGATTTTGCGTTCTTAACCGTGCTGCGACGCATTCTTTACTGGTCGGACGCCTTCCGCCTGATGCTGCATGAAATAGATAAGTTGACTACTAAATTGAAAGGCCCAATTGAAAGCGCGCGCGGGTTTGTTCACATCGAGTTGAACCGCTAAATCGAGAAATCGTTTG
Organism: Pyrinomonadaceae bacterium; assembly: GCA_035257465.1. Classification (GTDB taxonomy): domain Bacteria; phylum Acidobacteriota; class Blastocatellia; order Pyrinomonadales; family Pyrinomonadaceae; genus PSRF01. Next base: position 1,436 of record DATEXA010000050.1, read on the forward strand.
AAGCGTCTTAAGTAAGTCGCCTTACGCTTGGCGTCATCAGTGAAGAACAACCCAAGCGCAAACGTGTAAGCCATCTCGGCATTATGCATTTCCATGTCTGGCCCAAGCTCACCAGGTGATGCTTTTGGATCCTCTAACGCAAAGCAGTTGATCACGTAATAGGCCTTTGACCCATCAGGCACAATACCTTGACGATCAAGGAAGTCACACCACTTCACTACGAGCTGCGCGACCCGACTGTCACCGCTCAGAGTCCAGTACTGGAACAGTGGATCCAATAAGAGAGCCATCATCCATGCGGAAGTTGCACCCGGAAATGTTGCTTCATTTGGATCGTAGAGCTCCCAGTTTTGCCGCAATGATCCGTCGGGTGGACGTCCATCCGGAGGTTGTTGCTGATGTTTGTAATAAGCATCCACACATTCACGGGCTTTAGTCCAATATTTTGCGTCACCCGTCATTTCCCAGCCGTGCAGAATTCCAAGTAGGCCGTATCCTTGATGCCGCAAGGTCCAGAAGTTCCTTCCCTTCTCCGGGTCAACACCAAGCGGAACCGGCTTAATCGAGCCAGGACGATAAACTGGATCTTGATGATTGAAACAATACTCGGCCATGAATTTGCCACACGCGAGTGCGCGTTCGTCACCAGTTAACAGATAATGAATGTGCATTGCTCGGGGATAGACGTACTTTAGATCGGGTCCCTTCAGAGTGAAGATACCTGCGTCTGGACCACTCACTATTGTGTGATCTCGTAAGAAGTTGGCGGCATGATAAGCAGCCTCTAAGTATTTGCTCTCACCGTTACGAACATACATCTTGTAATAGCAGGTTGTTCGATCAAACAGCCACTCGTGATAAACCTGGCTGTCAAGGTAGGCAAGTGAGCCGGGAAAATTCTTTTCGACAAATCTATCGTAGCTGGAGTATTCAGCAGATGATGCAGAAGGAGTCTGAAGACCCACGACACCTGACGCGCAAAGCCAATCTGCCGGCAAAACGGCCAGAACACGAGGACCCTTTAGCCCTTTCTCGTCGATTAATGTTTCGCCTACTGGAACAAACTTCGATTCACTTCTTCTCCGTCGGCTATCAAAGTTAACTGTGACCTGCTGCCGTGCTTGTTTGGAAAAGTCAGCTTTGAACTGTATCAGCAGTGATCGAATCGAACCGTCACGTCCTCCTGTTCGCCACGGTTCAAGCGATCGAACCGCCGCTGCTAACTCTGTACCTTCGTGATCCAGGACTGTGACGTTTCTCGGATCGTTTAGAAAACCGAACGGCAACGGCAGTCCAAAGCTAACAACTTCCTCCGCCAGATTACTTGTGCGGCCTTCAAGTCGTACTCTGATTTCTCGAGCAGACAAAACTGGTAGGTGTCGCGCAAACGGAGCGGCGAGAACAGAAAACAGGACATTCTTAATGAAGCGACGTCGTGAGTTATCTTTGGTCATACCTAAAGCCCTAGTAATCGAGAAGCGTTTTCGTAGTAAACCTTCCGCAGTATTTCTTCGGGCAGGCCGATTCCGTAGATGCGCCAGCGACCCTGAGGTGGAACGGGTGCAGGGGCATAGTCAAAATATTCATCTTCTGTTTCCAGGAACCGGTAATAGATTTCATAAAGCTCATTCCCGAAGAGCTGTTGCGGAGTTTCATTGCCGTGCGGCGTCGCATCGGTAGCAAAAAGAATTCTGTCCTGATATTTATCAAAAAACTTTCTCGTCATTCGCGGTTGCCGACCAAGCTCGCCAATACGAGCCGCAATATCTACATACATATTGGGATAACGATCCAGGCACTCAGAAACATAGGGTAGGTTTTCCGAATTCGCGGTATGGAGTGCAACGAACTTCGTGCGAGGGTGACGTTGTATTACGCGATTCCGCGCTTCCTGAAGTTCGGAATTGCTGGGGTAGTCTTTTCCGTGAAACGACCAATCAGGATGCGCACTGAGTTCTTCATACCGTTCATTAAAGCGATCGGTGGGAAAGAAGAAAGCCTCCGGATCTGAAACATGTATTGCGACCGGCATATCAAGAGCACCGGCGGCTTCCCACATTTCATCAAACCTTTTGTCGTCCACCTTCACTAGTGGGCCCGTGGTCACGTTTTCGCGAAGGTATAGTCCGAGAGTCTTAAGTACTTTTAATCCCCGAGCGCCAGCTTTTTTTGCCACTTGGAGTTGTTCAGCCTGGAATTTCGAATAGTTTGGTATTGTGATTTTCGAATACCAGGGTTCAGTAAATACGATGAATCGATCAGGGTGAGCTTGCTGCCAATGCCGAAGGGTCTCTTCCAGCAACGTGCCATAACCGCCGGTTAAATTAACCATGATTCGAATGTTTTTCGCGTCCATAACCTGAAGGATCTCTTCTGGCGGAGCGGCGTGACGAACCGCATCCGTTTTTCCCTTGCGATCGATCCATGAGAGATGAGTGTGAAAGTCAATGTTAGGAAAACGCGAACGAGAAACGTGTGTCTCCGGAACATGAAGCATGCTCTTTGGTTGATAATCTTTGAGAGGCAATAATTTGCTACGTGTGCTTACTGTTGGTTGAGCGTGAGTTCGCTCGATGAGTTGCGAACCAACAGCGCCTGCACTCGCTGTCACGATCGTCTTAATCCAGTCTCGTCTTCGTAGGGTCATGATTGAGTCTCCGTACCAGGCCTCTGTTCTCGTTAGCGAATTAATGTTTGACAACTTCCTGAGTTAGGGTATCGTTTGTAAGCAACTCGAACAAACCCTGAACCAGAATGGCGATACTTCATGTCAGGATAGACATCGTATGGAAGTTTGTAAGCCGACCTTACTTGGGGTAAGCGCCTTATAGCACTGGCAACCTAAGCTGGCAAAGTGTTTTTTACTAAACTCCGATCGAGGAAACTGTAGCGACTCTCGAAGTAACTCTCTTAATACGGAGCAATGAACCTCTCCCATATCAAGGCTTCTCTAACTAACTTGGCCACTGTCGGCGGTTTCGAACTTGCGCAACGAAGCGCACGCCTACAGAGCTTGTGCAATCTCTTTTTTGAGAACTTCGGCGATGGGCTGGTTTCACTCTTACGCGCTCCCGCTCGCATCAATGTGCTGGGCGAACACATTGATTACGTCTCCTATCTACCAACAGCTTCACTTACTTTTGGTAGCCGAGAACGGGACGCTTTGATGCTGTACAGACACTCCCGGGACGGCTTAGTCCGAAGCGTTTCCACAAATGCAAAGTACGGAGCTTCGTCGTTCGAGGTGGACGCACAAAGGGTTCCAAGGTTTGGCGAAAACGCCGAGGCCGATTGGCTATCCTTCCTTTTTGAGCACGGTACTCCAAAACCAAACTGGCAGAACTACATCCAGGGAGCGGTGACCTTCGCTTGCGGAAAGTTCGGTCGAAAGATCGTCAACGGCTTCGACTGTGTTATCGATTCGAGCATACCAGCAGGAGGAGGTGCTTCGTCTTCATCAGCTCTAGTCGTGTTGGGCGGAGCCGCCATACGAGAAGCGAACCGCGTTTCGTTTACTTCTGAAGAACTGGCGCGAGATTCGGCAATGGCAGAATGGTTCATCGGCACACGTGGGGGCTCGATGGACCATACCACGATTTGTCTGGCAAGGCCGGCAAGTGCTGTCCTGATCAGTTATTCAAATAGCCAGATAAGACGCGTCAAACTTCCAGATGAGCCATTCGAATGGGTCACATTCTTCACGGAACCAGCTGATAAAGGCCGCGAGGTCATGATCGAGTACAACGAGCGCGCTGCAGTTTCACGGCTACTGATTCCTGCGATCATTGACAACTGGAAATCCACATTGCCGGTTCGTCACAGCGCATGGCGCGACGCCTTGAAATTACTCGTTTCTGGTAGTTCATTCGATGCAGCGGAAAGCCTCCTGAGTTCGTTGCCCTTGACGATCTCAATCGAGACCCTTCGTCGAGATTACTCTGAAACTTTTTCAGTATTGGAACGATCATTCCCTGCCCTGCTGAACGCAGAATCGCGCTGGCCTCTTAAGATCCAAAATCGCGCTCTGCATCATTTGGGCGAAGTGAGACGAGTTGTACTCGCTACCCGCACGTTAGATTCAATCCAAAAAAGTTCCGATGACACATTCGAGGCGATGCGGACCATCGGAAACCTCGTAAGCGAATCGCATGCAAGTTTGCGAGATCTTTACGAAGTAAGCACCTCAGAGGTGGAAGAGCTAATCAAGATCATTCGTGACGATCCGAATGTACTCGGTGCTCGTTTGATGGGTGGTGGTTTTGGCGGAAACGTTTTGGCGCTAACGACGCGAGATCATTCACAGGCGCTGATTCAACAAGTTGAACAACGTTACTACGCTCCACGAAATCGAAACGGCATTCGTGAAGAATCAATCATGGTCTCAACCCCGGGACCTGGCCTCACGCATGTCGATCTAAATAACATTTGGCGTGAAGCTATTACGCACATTAACTCGCTTGGCCCGCAGGCTGCTTCATATACGACAAACCTTCGAAGCTTAATTGATTCATCTCCGGTGGGGTTTGATCCGAACGAAATTTTGCCGGTGATCGTCGCGGCAGGAAAAGGAACACGCGCGGCTGAGACTGGGATCGACGTACCTAAGCCCGTTGCTCCGATCGATCAAACGCCAGCAATTCTCCACGTCCTGGGGAGCATTTGGAACGGGTTGGGCGCGACACGTACTCCCGTGATCGTTGTATCGCCTGAAACGAAGCCTGCGATAGTTGAGGCGCTGAATGGTGAGGACGCAATATTCGTCACCCAACCATTCGCACTTGGTACCGGCGACGCGGTCTTGTGTGCCCATGACGCAATGCGCGACTTTTCAGGATTGGCCCTTGTCGTGTGGAGTACCCAACCAGTGATTCGACCAACAACATTCGTTCGTACAGCAAAGTTAGCCGGCCTATTTGACTCGTACGAGATGGTCGTTCCTACAACCTTTTTGCACCACCCTTACGCTCCCATCCGAAGGAACGACCTGGGTGAAGTGCGAGCGGCCAGTGAGACTCACTTGGAGAGTGCAGAGTCAGTAGATTTTGGTGAGACAAACATCGGAATGTTTTTACTCAAGAGTCAGACCATGTTTCAAGTGTTGCAGGCTCTTAGGACTCATCACTGGAACCAATCTAGCAACTCATATAACCGCTCGCGAGGTGAGCTGGGATTTCCAAATGAGGTCATCAGTACACTCGCGCAAAAACGTAATGGCGTCCTGGCGAGTCCAATCGCCGATTTACGAGAAGCACAAGGCATCAAGTGCTTAGACGATTTGGCCCGCTGCGAAAAATTCATCTCAGAACTCGAGCGAGAAGAAGTCTCACAACAATCAACGCCGGTTTGATGACGAAGGATCCTTTATTGAACGGCACCACGCGAAAACCAATCTCCAACCTACGTTGGTGGATTGGTGGATTACTCTTCGCGTCCACAGTTATTAACTACCTGGACCGTCAAACTCTGTCGGTACTGGCACCTTATCTTAAAAAGCAATACGAGTGGAACAATCAAAACTTTGCGACCATTGTGATCGCATTTCGCGTCTCCTATTCAATTGGGCAGACTGTCGCCGGCCGATTTATTGATCGCGTTGGCACTCGAAAAGGCCTCACAATCACCGTCATCTGGTATTCGATTGCCGCAATGTTAACTTCACTTTCTGGTGGGCTGCGAAGCTTCGCTTTCTTTCGATTCTTACTTGGCGCTGGAGAATCAGCGAATTGGCCCGCAGCAACAAAGGCAGTCGCCGAGTGGTTTCCGAAAAGAGAGCGTGGCTGGGCCGTCGCACTTTTTGATAGCGGTTCGTCGATCGGTGGTGCAATTGCTCCCCTCTTGGTGATCGCACTTTACAAATACTTCGGTGGTTGGCGACCAGCCTTTGTAATCACCGGAACTCTCGGATTTTTATGGCTGGGACTTTGGCGAATGCTTTATTACCCTCCGGAGTCTCATCCGCGAATCGGAGCTGCCGAGCGAGAAATGATCTTGCGTGATCGGGTCGAGATGAAAGAAGACGTCGATCATTCCCAACACCAGGCCCGTTGGCGAGATCTCATCAGGCTGCCACAGACATGGGCGATAATAGCTGCTCGTACCATGACCGATCCCGTCTGGTTTTTCATTACCGACTGGTTCGCGATTTACCTTGTAAGCAAGGGTATCAACCCCGAGCAGGGACTACTTGCGTTCTGGATCCCTTTCGTTGCCGCCGATCTCGGAAACTTTTTCGGCGGTGGACTTTCGAGCTGGTTGATCAACCGTGGATGGCCAGTGATAAAGGCTCGGAAGGCTGTAATTGTGTTTGGCGGCCTGGGCATGACACTCTTAATTCCAACCATTTTTACTTCAGGCTTGCTCTCTCTCGCTGCGCTGTTCGCAGTTTCAACTTTCGCGTATGCCTCCTTTTCCACTATGGCCCTTGTTCTGCCCTCGGATCTCTACAGCAGTAAATCTGTTGCCACGGTCAGCGGAATGAGTGGAACTGGAGCCGGCGTGGGCACAATCATCTCAACTTATCTAATTGGCTACGTTTCTGATCACTATTCTTTTGAACCCATACTGATCACGGCTAGCCTTATACCTTTTGTCGGAATGATATTAGTCTTGGCGTTGATCCGACCGAGGCAAGTTGTCGTTTGAAACATCTGCTATGAAACCTTTGAAGATCGGAATCACTGGCGTGCGTGGCGTAGTTGGTGAAGCCTTTACTCCTGAACTTGCCGTTGGTTTTGCTCAGGCATTTGGTACTTATCTCGACGGCGGCCGGATAGTGGTTTCTCGGGATACTCGGCCATCCGGACCAATGGTCCATGCAGCTGTGTGTTCCGGACTCCTGGCTGCGGGTTGCGAGGTCATCGACCTGGGTGTTTGTCCCACACCGAGCCTGCAACTCGCAGCGCGACAGTTTGAAGCTGAAGGCGGAATTGCAATAACCGCAGGTCACAATCCATCTAAGTGGAACGCTCTAAAATTTGTTCGATCGGATGGGTTGTACCTCAACGCAACGCAGGCTGAAGAGCTGTTGGACATCTATCATCAAGGCGAGTTTTTAAAAGCAACCTGGGACAAAATAAAAACTCGCGTGGAGACAAGGGACGCCATCGAACCTCACCTCGAAACCCTGCGAACAGCATTTGATGTCCAATCGATTCGTTCGCGCAAACTGACGGTTGCCGTCGACTGTTGTAATGGGAGTTGTGCGCTGTTGATTCCGCGGTGGCTTGAAGTCCTTGGCTGTGAGGTCCTCGCCGTCAATGATGATCCCTTGGCCCCTTTTCCTCACTCGCCGGAGCCGACTCCCGACACAATGGCTCAACTTCGGGCAGTAGTTAAGGCCGGTCGTGCGGACATCGGTTTCGCACACGACTCGGATGGTGAACGGTTAGGGATCGTAACTGAGCTCGGCCAACCATTATCAGAAGAGTTAACGCTACCACTATCCGCGGCGATCCGGCTGAAAGAACGAGTCGGACCACTCATTACGAATATCTCCACTGGTAGCCGAATCGATCGAGTTGCTGCTCTTTACGGGGTAACTGTAATTCGTACGCCTGTAGGTCAGCCATTCATTTCCGAGGCGATGATCGAACATGAGGCGGTTCTGGGCGGCGAGGGCAGTGGCGGGATCGCTGTTCCTGAAGTTCACCCCACGCACGATAGCGCCGCGGCGATTGGTCTCATCCTTTCGTATTTGGCACAAAGCAATGAACCAATTTCACAATTGGTTCAGGAACTGCCGGATGTAGTCATGCTGAAATACAACATCGAAGTCGAACCCAATCACCTGTATTCCGTGCTGCAGAATTTCCGAATGCTGGTTGAAAGCGAGGGCCTCGAACACGATCTTAGCGATGGGATCAAGGTCCAACTCAACGACGGTTGGGTTCATGTACGAGCTTCGAATACTGAGTCGATCATAAGGATCATCGCGGAGGCCAACGAATCACGTCGTGCTCAAGAATTGCTCGAGTGGGCTCGTGATAGGGTTAAGACATAGTCGTTTGTGCTTGGCACTTTGTACTTTGTGCTTTGTCATCGATCGGCAGGAACATATCAACTGCAGGAGATCTAAGAGTTCACTGATGAATACTTAGACCTAACAAAGATCAAAGCAATGCGCGCTATTCCAACATTAAAGATCAGTATTTCCGGAGTAAGAGGAGTGGTTGGCGATTCGCTGACACCCACACTCTTGACCCGCTTCGCCCAAGCATTTGGCACTTACGTTGGTTCAGGCACGATTGTGATAGGCCGCGACCCCAGAACCTCAGGTGAGATGGTCAAACAAGCAGTGATAGCTGGACTGTTATCCAGCGGATGTCACGTGCTCGACGTTGGTATGTGCCCGGTACCAACCATCCAGTTGATGGTGCGTCTGCGTGGAGCACAAGGCGGATTGGCTATCACGGCGAGTCATAATCCTCCAGAGTGGAACGCATTGAAATTCATCGGTGCAGACGGAACATTTCTCGGCTCCGGCCTGGCCCGTGAGATGCTCGACATCTATCACCAGGGCGAGTACGTGACTGTCGGTGGACATGAAATGCGCGGTGTTGAAACGGTAACGGGCGCAGTGGACTTTCACATTAAGGCCATCATTGACGCCGTTGGTCCACTCCCCATTAAAGGTCGGCGTCCACGTGTCGTGCTGGATGCGTGCAATGGTGCCGGATCGATAGTCGGTCCAAAGTTACTCAACACACTAGGCGCAGAAGTGATCACCATTAATGATCAACCCAACGGACAGTTTCCTCGACCGGCTGAACCTACCGCGGAAAACCTTTCGGCGCTATGCGAAGCAGTAAAGCGGCACGGTGCTGATATTG
>DATEXA010000051.1:0-7781 GCA_035257465.1 Pyrinomonadaceae bacterium
TAACAACGCGCTCTTCCGTGAAGGTTCCGGCTATTCGCCTATTCCGACTTCGTCCATAGAAGGTAGTTTCTTTCGTCGACTGCCGGGCGGTTGCACAGGTTCGATCAGCGGTAACTGCAATACTGTTGCTTCGTTGGTCAGCACACTGGGTCCGTCAAGTAGTTACCCACAGGACACTGACAACAACGCTGATGATTTTTTATACGGCGACGTGGGCGCCACCGATTTGGGTACGAGTCGGAGGTTGAGTACGCCAGGCCCTGAGAACTTGTCCGGGCCATTCACCGGGACCCTCAATCCGGGAGTCGTCGTTTCGCGTCTGGACTCAACGGTTCCGGAAGATGCGACGCCAAATCGTGTTCGCAACGTGACGCCGGGAAATCCACAGAACAGCACTTTCGGAACTCTAACTTTTAGACGACGAATCACAAACAATGTCGGACAGCCGATAACAAGGCTTCGCTTTCGCATTGTCGATATCACAACTCTTCCATCCATTGGCGCTGGCTGCAATGTCGAGCCCGCTCCGGCAATCTGCGCCGCTGACCTGCGTGCGCTCTCGGCAAACAACAGCGTCGTCTCCATCAATGACCCGGCGGTTTGTTCAGGTGGGACGCCTTGCAACGTCTCCGTTCAGGGAACAACACTCGAAGGACCACCGGTGCAAGCCTTCGGTGGCGGGTTCAACAGCTCGTGGTCAGCGGACAACGTCACTTCGGCAACGCCACTTCTTAACGGTGGGAGCATCAACCTGCAATTTGTTACTGGGCTCCAACAAACAGGCGTCGATCGCTTGTATGTCCTCGTGGAAGCACTGCCGCGCTCTGGTCCTGAGTCCACAGCAGTTGTTAGATTGGCGGGTCCGGTAGCGAGTTCTTCCTTTCAGTTTGCGCAACCTGTCTACTCAGTTCAAGAAGACATTACATCTACTACCGTCACCGTTCTCCGATCAGGCAACACCACTACAGCCGCGAGTGTGGACTTTGCGACAGCTGACGGAACCGCCATACAGAAACAAGACTTCACTATCGCTCGGGGCACTCTAAACTTCGCGCCTGGCGAGGTCTCCAAGACCATCAACATCTTGATCAACGAAGATTCCAAGACTGAAGGGACCGAAGTCTTTACCATCAGTCTCAGTAACCCAAAAGGTAACGCGACGGTAGACACTATTGGCACGGCTTCTATCCAAATTATCGACGATGTAGCTGAGCCCCCAACTAACGTGAATGATGATCCAGCGACGTTTGTTGGTCAGCACTACCACGACTTTCTCAACCGCCAGGCAGATGCAGCAGGTCTGGCGTTCTGGACCAACACGATCACGTCGTGTGGTGCAAACCAACAATGTATCGAAGTTAAGCGCATCAACGCCTCTGCGGCTTTCTTTCTGTCGATAGAATTTCAAGAGACAGGTTTCTTTGCCATCCGTCTGCAACGCGCAGCATTCGGGCGTAAGTCTGACAACGCTGCTTCACGTTTTCCGTATCTTGAGTTTATGCGTGATGCTCGACGAGTTGGTAATGGTGTGATCATCGGCCAGGCAGGAGCGGAGCAACAACTCGAGAATAACAAGCAGTCCTACGCTACAGACATTGTGAACAGTGCTCCTTTCATCGCCAGGTTTCCTACAGCTTTAAGCGCCGCACAGTTCGTAGACGCGCTTTTCAGTTCCGCAATGGTGATTCCAACGGCACCGGAAAGACAGGCGGCAATTGATGCCTTCGGAGCAGGAGGTACGGCAGGTCGTGTGGCTGCGCTCCGAAGTGTGACCGACTCAACGTCCGTAACGAACGCCGAGTTCAATGCTGCGTTTGTGCTAATGCAGTACTACGGTTATTTACGAAGAAACCCAACTGACCCGCCGGATGGAAACGACAGTGGCTATCAGTTTTGGCTGAGTAAACTAAACTCATTTGACGGTGACTTTATTCGGGCAGAGATGGTCAAGGCTTTTATTAAGTCTGATGAATATCGGAATCGCTTCGGCCCATGAGGAGGGTGCTTTTACCGCCCGTGAAAACGTATCAAGTGCCGGCACAACTATTTGCTAGTGATGCCATGAGTACTGGAACTAACAAGCAGATGACGCCTTTTACTACAAAGAAAAGCACTCCCCAGAAGCCGAGAAGTTTGATCCTTTTCAAGATGTTTGCATAACTCTTAGCCATTAAGAGGCGTCGTGATCTCGTCAAAAGTGTAACGCGAGAGCGAGTCGCTGGCGATTAATAGAATCCAACACGACGCATCACGTTCTGGAAACGCGGGTCGTCACGCAAGTTATTCCATTTCGGTTCTACTTTCAAAAAGGTCAGCTTTGGATCGTGTTGTTCTAATCCTCGTTCGAGCCAGGCAAATACTTCATCTCGTTCGCCAAGACCGTTGTAAATCATCGCGATATGGGTGGGCGGGATAAATCTTTCCTTCGAGAGTGACTTTAGTTTTTCAGCAATAGCCCTGGCTTCATCGCGCTTACCCAGCTTAGCCAGGGCATAGCCTTCAAAGGCAAGTGACGCTGTTTGTGCGCCAGAGAGTTCGGTCGCACGGCGGGTTTCGGCAATCGCTTCGGAAAACATTCCCTTGTCGATGTAAGCGCTCGCTGCAAACACGTGGGGAAACCAGAAACGCGGCGCGAGCAGAAAGGTCTTCTGCAAGACAGCTAATGCCTCATCAGGTTGTCCGGCGTGCACCAGAAACTGACCGTAGAGGGCGTTGGCAAATGGGGCAAAAGGATCAAGTTCAATACAACGCCTAATTTCCGCTAGTGCTTCAGAGTGTCTTCCAGTGTTTGAAAGCAGATGTGCGGAAAATAAGTGAGCATCCGGCGTTTTTGGATTTAGCTCCAAAGCGCGTTTGAATTGGCTTTCCGATTCGCTCCAGTTCCAATCGTACCAAAACATTGTGATACCCAGGGCTGTGTGAGCTTCTGGAAGCGCATCATCGAGCTCCAGTGCTTTTTGTGCGGCAGCCTTTGATCGGGGCAGATACTCTTCAGGCAGCTTTTCCGTACTCATCACAAGCGTTCGATTGGCATCTGACAGGCCAACATAAGCCAGCGCATAGTTTGGGTCTAAATCAATTGCCTTTTGGAAATCCCCGATTCCCTCGTTAATTTCCTCAGGTGTCAGTTTGAACATGTGGAAGCGACCTCTCAAATAGAGTTGATACGCTTCAACATTCGCGGTGTAGTCCTTCGTTAATCTCTTTTCCTCTGTGCCTGACAAACGCACGCGCAGCTTTTGGGAGACATCACGGGCGATTTCACTTTGCAGGGTGACGAGCTGGGTCATCTTGCGATCATAGCGATCGCCCCAGATTTGGTTACCGTTGCTCGTGTCGACCAGCGACAGATATAAAGTGAGGCCGTCGTCATGTTTGACTACTCGGCCATTTAAAACCGCCTGCACTGACAGGTCGGAACCCACACGCTGAGGGTCAACTTCTTTGCCTTTGTAACGAAACACTGAAGTGCGCGCTTTGACCGACAGATTGGGCAGTTGCGACAGACTATTGATCAAGGAATCGGTCATGCCGTCTGACAAATACTCGATGTCGTTGTTGCCACTTTCATTGCTGAACGGCATTACCGCGATCGACTCAATCGTCTTACCGGGTGCCTTGCGAAAATAAAAATAGCTTCCAGCGCCAACTATGATGATTGCAAGCAAAGCAAAAACGCCCACGACCTTGTAGATTTTTGATCTTTGAAATGTGCCACCGGAAGGATGATCGATGGTTGCGCGTGTTTCCGGTGATAGGTCTGTCAATACGGCTTTTGCGGCAGCTGAAGGAGCGGATCCAACAATCGGTTTTTGTTGAGGTGTCGTCTGTTTTTGCTCTCCTGAGACCTCTGCATTTTTCTGTAAGGTTTTCAGATCGGCGAGTAGCTGCTCCGCGGTCTGGTATCTTTCGTCCTTTTCCTTGTTGAGGGCCTTCGATACCAGAGCCTCCAAATCCCTGGGCACTGTAGAATCAAACTCGCTCAACCTTTGTGGCTGTCGATCGATTACAGCCGACATGACATCAAGCGTTGTGTCTCCATCAAAGGGTCGACGACCGCACATCAGCTCATAGATGATTACACCGAGACTCCAAATATCTGTGCGAGCATCAGTGGGTAAGCCTCGCGCCTGCTCCGGCGACATGTAGGCCGCAGTACCAACCACGGCGCCGGCCGCAGTTTCAAGCAACGACACTTGGGCGCTGCTTTCAGCGGATTCAGAGTATTTTGCGATCCCAAAATCCAATACTTTCACCAGACCATCGCCGCGGATCATGATGTTGGCGGGCTTGATGTCGCGGTGAATAATTCCGGAACTGTGTGCGGCCGTGAGGGCCCTCGCAATCTGAATGAAAATATCCAACTTGCTCTGGAGTGAAATGTTGTCACGCTTGATAAACTCGCTGAGAGTCTTACCGTCTACAAACTCAGTCGCGATAAAGTCGTTTCCTTCATACGAACCTACTTCATAAACAGTCAGGATATTTGGATGGTTCAATGCCGACGCGGCGAGCGCTTCACGACGGAAGCGACGTGAACGTTCAGCTGCGTCTGCGTGGTAATCAGAAAGCAGCTTAACCGCAACCAGCCGATTCAATCGCTCATCGCGGGCGAGATAAACTCGGCCCATACCACCGACACCAAGAGATCGGACAATCTTGTAAGGACCTATCCGGCTATCGCCCGTCGGTAGTCTTAGCAACTTAGTAGCGTCCTCGACAGGTTCACCTGTGAGGCGCTTGTCTGGCACTTCATCGGAATCCAATTGCGACACTAATTATTTCTCCGACCACGGTAAGACTGAGCAGTGGCGTTACTGAAGGAATGAAGTGATTGTAGCTGTCAGCTTGCGTTACCGCCAATCTTTGAGAAAGCGCTTTGTGGAAATCGCGTTTGAATATGGTCGTGAGCCCAGTGTGGTGGCAACAATCACTGAGGAAACTTAATTTAGCATCACTATTATCCGTCCACTGTAAACACAAGTTCGGCCTGGACAGGTTCAGTGCCATGCATTCCGCTAAACCGAACCTTGTTTGGGAGCTTCATGCCGCCGACATCCTGATACTCGATATTGAAGTCCAACATAGTCTTAATACCAGCGTTAATCGGTTCAAAGACCGACTGGTAGCCGGTTAAGAGAAAACCGTCAAACGTCTTCTGAAAGTGTGGTTTGACCGTTCGCTTACCAGTGGGACCAGAAAGGCTCCATTCCGTAATCAGAAAATCACGGGTCATCATGATCATCACTTCCCCAGGCTGCATGTTGAAGGAGAGGCGGTACTCTGTGCCTGGGTTTTCGATCTTGATTTGCTCTTTCTCTGGAAAGGGCGAATTCACCATAAATGTTCGCCAGGTATTAAAAAAACCCGATATGAGACGCTCGACGTCGTAATGAATCTTGATAACAAACGGCTGCAGGTTAGGCTTGGTAGCGTTAGCGCTTACTTCATGGCGAACAGTAACTGCTCCGTTTTCATCGACGACCATCGAGAACCGCACGGCCCTAAACACCTTCAGGTTTTCCGGGGTACCAGTGTCCGCCAATATAACTTCCCAATTTGGCTCTATGGTCGCCGAGAAACCCTTAAACCCCTTACTGGTTAGGTTGTAGTATGCGCTTCGCGCCTGGCCGATCACACCTTGGTTGGCAACTGGATGGTAACCGGCATCGACTGACATTGTGAGTGCAAGGATTGTTAGAAGAGAACCGAGCGCGCGAGTGAGTTTGTTCATGGAGTTTTGGGTAACGTAATCTGACCGCCGCTTCGCGCGCTGTTAGCCACGCAGCGAGTTGAACCCACACAATCCTTTCGCTGTCGGCTTGACTCGCAGCACCAAGGGCATTGGAGTGTCTGGCGAGGCGGTTGAATCTCGCGGCTGAAGCGTAGCGTTGTTCCGTCGAACATTCAACTACCGTGCTACAGCGTGACCTCGTTTCCATCGCATTTTCCCCGGCCATTGCTGAGCTAACGACGTGGCAATCGCGCCTTCATTCCGGAACGAGAAGAAGATCGAGGTAGAGACCGAATAGTGCGGAAACCAGAAACGTTTCTTAGACGCGAATGAAGGGAGGTTGATCTGAATCTAATCCCGATACGTTCACGCAACGCGAGTCATTAATTGATCGCCTCTAAGCCATTTCAGGATCAGATCGTCGTCCTCAGAAATCTTGCCGAGTACACGATAGCGCGAAGCCGTAAGGACTTGTGACTCGACAGCACGTTCTTTAACGACACAATAAGGATCGGCGTACGATGAATGAATGAAGTAGACATCACCCGCGAGGTTCAGAATAAATCCAACGTGTATGTCCAGGCCGACGACGTACAGACCTGGTCCCCAATTCTTGACTGTGTCGACAAAACTGTTGATAGGTACAGTGCGGAACCGCTTCGTGTGATCGTTGGTCGTTAAGCTCAGAATAATGTTCTCTGATGCTTGCTGAGCCAACCTAGACCTCTGCACCTTCATACCGAGGTCGCGTAGTACCGTTGACACAAAGTAGCCGCACGCTATCTTTCCCTGGCCTGGAATTTCGGTGGTGCCGTAGAAGTCCCACTCGGTGCCGTACCAATACGGAAAGATCTCATCGTGCACGGATCGAACGAACGCTTCCCGCGCCTCATTCATAACGGTTGCTTTTTCAGATGTAGTTGTCGCTCGCTGATAACGTGACCACAAAGCGATGCGATCATTCTGCAGCTTCGTGCGGACGGTGCCATACTTACGAATATCAACATGTGGCGGCTCGGGAATGGGAATCTTTGAGACGGCGAGAGTCTGATCTGAGTTACTGGCTGCGACGCACCGCCTCGACTCCGAATCAGGGCAAACGTCAAGCAGACGACCACAGCAGGGGCGAGAATGATGAGAATGTATCTTCTTGGAACCACGTGTTGAGTCAAACGATCCAAGTCAGACTAAAATACGAGTGCTCTTCTTCGGCAGCGTTGTTTCACTCTCGACAACAGTGGGAACACCCGCTGACCGACTACGCGGTTGACGGGTGCGAGAGGCGGGGTTGCGGATAACGAGGTTCTAAGCAACATGTGAGGGATAGTAAATAGGAAAAGCCCGCTCGAATTAACAAGCGGGCTTTCTTAAATAATCCCGGCGACTTCCTACTCTCCCACGCAGTTTCCCGCGCAGTACCATCGGCTCCAACAGGCTTAACTTCCGTGTTCGGGATGGGAACGGGTGTGACCCTGTCGACAAAATCACCGGAAAACTTTTGAGATCTCAAATCTAAGATCTGAGATCTCTGAAAAATCGAAAATGACTGCTGTGGCAAGTCTCATGTGCAAGACTTAATAAAATCAACTTGAGTTATCAGCTCCTTCTGGGATTCGAGATCTTAAATCTGAGATCCCGAAGGGGCTTGTTGCTTGAGTAAATTTTATGGTCAAGCCAAGGGACTGATTAGTAGTGGTCAACTGAGTACATTACTGCACTTACATATCCACCCTATCAACCTCGTGGTCTACGAGGAGTCTCACTGGCAGGAATAATCTTGGGTCTGGCTTCACGCTTAGATGCATTCAGCGTTTATCCATGCTCCACTTAGCTACCGAGCGCTACGGCTGGCGCCATAACTCGTACACTAGAGGTCGATCCAACCCGGTCCTCTCGTACTAAGGTCAGATTCCATCAATACTCCTGCGCCCACACCAGATAGGGACCGAACTGTCTCACGACGTTCTAAACCCAGCTCACGTACCGCTTTAACCGGCGAACAGCCGGACCCTTGGGACCTTCTTCAGCCCCAGGATGCGATGAGCCG
>DATEXA010000052.1:0-2614 GCA_035257465.1 Pyrinomonadaceae bacterium
ACCACATAATCATCTTCAATGAATCTTCTTTGAAGCGCATTCTGAAAACATACTTTGAATACTACGAAGACTCACGCACTCATTTGTCATTGGAGAAAGATGCGCCGGCCTCACGAACTGTTCAGCATCCAGAGTTGGGTAGTGTCATCGCGCTACCCCAGGTAGGCGGGCTGCATCACCGCTATGAGCGACGAGCAGCCTGAAGTCCTCTCATTCCTAGAACGCGTATTGCTTCCTAGACGCGCGTGCGCTGATCATTACCATAGCATCACCGTTGACTATTTGAGTAATTGGACCAGGTAGCAATCTGAGGCGAGATCACCTCGTGTGAACTGAAACTGTCAGATGCTTCTTACAGAGCCGCCAGCCAAACGGAGTTTTTGGTAGCGACAAGGTCAACCCATTGCGATTCGACACATAATCGCATCTACGATCTCATTCGTTGTTTGGGCCTTTGCCTTGCCCGGGGCCCTGCGACAGGGATTCTACAACCGAAATATGGATCCCTGATGTTGATAGGTTGGACGTTGGCATTGTGTCTCATCAAACCGGATCCGACCAAACCCTAACCCTTAAACGCGGACTCAAAACTTCCAAATCTTATTACATTCCCCTTACGGTGAGGGATTGCCGGTGGCGCGTGCGGTAATGCTAGACGAGAGCAAGAGATACCCAGCAGGCTAGGGCCGAAACCCATCTGTAATCGCTTGCGCCTGTCGAGCGCCTAGCAAAGGGCCAACTCCCCATCGCCCACTCCTCTCAGGAAAGAAACCAGTGCAGGGCGAAAAATTGACTTAAGCACACTTTATTGAAAATGAAGACACTTCAGCGAGATGTAAGTTTGGGACTTCTCGCAACCTTGATCGGTAGAGTCGTGCGGAACCGGTTTTACTTGACTCTGCAGGTTATCGACATAATATTTGGCAGCATCGCTCGCCTCATGGCTACGCGTCGAGCATATTGCGATCCTTGCAGGAGACTCAACCGTGTCCCCCTTACTTCAAAAGGGCGCCGCCGTCGAAATTTTTTATTCCTACTCTCATCAGGATGAAACGCTGCGCGATGAGCTTGAAAAACAGCTAAGCATCCTAAAAAAGCTCAAGATCGTACGCACCTGGCATGATCGAAAGATTTACGCCGGCAATGAATGGGCCGACGATATTAACGACCATCTAAATACTGCAGACATCATTCTGCTGCTTATTAGCGCTGATTTCCTCGCCTCAGAATACTGCTACGAGATTGAGTTAGATCGGGCAATGAAGCGTCATGAAGCGAGAGAGGCGCGCGTAATCCCGATTATTCTTCGTGACGTTGATTGGAGAGACGCACCATTCGGTAAACTCCAAGCGCTGCCCAGCAATGCAAAACCGATAACGAGTTGGCCCAACCGTGACGAGGCGTTCGCCGATGTCGCCCGGGGCATTCGCGCTACGATTGAAGCGCTAAGTGTTGCCCTAGAGTCGGAGCCTGAGAATATTAGTGATTCGTCAGACGACGAAGTGACTGTCCCTCGATTGCTACCCTACCTTTGCAATCGTAGTGATCAGGAGAGGGAATTGTGTCTGGCACTACAACAGCACCAGCAAACAATGCCGCGACGACCTTTCGTCTGCATCATTCATGGTGATGAGTTTGAATGTCACAGCGAGTTTTTGGAGCGTATACAGCATACGGCTTTACCACGGACCCTCAACCTTGAGCCCAAACATCTCTCGCTGGAGGAATATAACCTGGTGTGGCCTTCCCGTACTGTCTCCAGCGACCGCTATGCACAGGTCTTCGCGAGCAATCTGGGCGCCTCTTTAGTTCAGAAAACCGCAGCCCCGCCGGTTGAGATCGTGAAGTACATCGCCACGCATGAAAAACCTCTGCTGATCACATCGCATTTGTTGACTGAGGATTTCCTCGAGGGCGGCACCGATCTCCTGGCAGCCTTTCTTGAGTTTTGGAACACTTGGCCGGATCTGCCACCGGGAAGAACACTAATCAACTGTGTGTGTCTCAAGCATCAACGGTCGGAAAAGATGGGTTTCCTCCAAAAGTGGAAGCTACAAAGATTGGAAGAACGAATCCGAACTTGGGTTGGCAATCTTGATTTGCCTTCGTATCGTGGGCTGTTCGGGGTCGTACTCGCTGAACTACAGGCGATTCGGCGAAGTGATGTTGAAGCCTGGACGCGCAACACCGCAGTGCGCGCCCTTTGCGAGATTCAGGATAAGAAAATTCGCGAGCTCTTTCAGCGTCAGGATCTCTGCACGCCCGATGGGCTTATTTCGATGGAGATGCTTGCGGACGAACTCAGAGAGCTGGTGAGGTCAAACCCTAACCAAAGGAACTAACCAATGGCATATTACAGTGGCAATCCCCAAAACCGCCGCGCTCCGGGAGAACTCCGACTACCGGGATCAAGACGCGCCAAACAGACCGATCCAGCCGGATACAAACCCGATCAGGGACTGATTGACGCGGTCAATGTTGCTTTGATGCTGGGCCAGCCGCTCCTACTCACAGGCGAACCCGGTACCGGCAAGACCCAACTGGCCAACAGCGTTGCCTGGGAGCTCGGGTTTGATCCGCCCTTGATGTTTGAAACCAAGTCAACGAATACGGC
>DATEXA010000053.1:0-9257 GCA_035257465.1 Pyrinomonadaceae bacterium
GCAAATGCAATCGCACATGCAATCCTCGCTGAAGCACTTTATGGGCAACGAAAGTACGAAGAATCGATCACTTCAGCCGAACGTGCGCTCAAACTGTCGCCAAAATTTCCTTACGCACATTACTTTGCAGGTCTCTCTTGTGCCTCTTTGGGTCGACGCCAAGCCGCGCTGGATCATCTTGCTCAACTGCAGAAACTCAATTCTCCTGAGATGGCTCAACGACTCTCGGGATTCATCAACACGAAAGCACCAGCCAAGCAATGATTGCAGTGAGCAAAAGTCAACAACTTTGCCCTTAAAGGCCTCAAGAGTCTGCCCATGGGCTGAGAGAATGCTAGTTTGTCGAATTGTCAAAAACCCAAAATGCCGGCCGCTAAGCTGACCTCTTGGATTGGTGGAACCTCACCCCGGCAAAACTTGGGATAGCGCATTCCTGATCAACTTAGCGCGGCAAGTCCTTAGGACGTTCTCAAAACGTTATTAGAAAGTTATTAGTGACCAGCCACTACTTCTGTTTTCCAAGAACAAGTTTTTCGCCCCCGCCAAAGATCGGCTGTCCTCCTATCGGGAACGTTTTTCAACAGGGAAACACAAAAATCTGGTTCGAGGTAACGCCTGACAGCTTTTCTGAGAACGAGCGGGCTTCCGAAATCGTACAATCTTGGAAAACCTAAACAAGCCTTTAATCTGAAGGCGAAACAGATGAGTAGAATTTTCTTTGTTGATGGCATGGCGCTAAGCGACCATGATCTTACTGTCGCGATCCCGGGAGCTGTTGAAAGCATACGCCCGCGTCTAATCGAGGCGCTCGAAACGCTCGGCTACAGTGTTGTTTCCGAACAACCCCTTTACGCCAAGCGCAGAAGACACGGTTCCGCACGGTGCTATAGCTCTGTGAATGCTCTGGATTACTCGATGACCGTTACAGTCTCCTTGAGACAGATAAATGACGTCTCGGCTCTCGTAACCTTCAGCTACGTGATCAAGAGCTACATTCATTTGACGGAGGGTGATCGGCAGACACTTGTCCGCGAAGCAGAAGCAATTGCGGCGCTAGCGACTGAGCGTATGGCCGTCTCGTCTTGCCCTGCCTGTGGAACTCAGATTACCGATGAATCGCACTTTTGTAGACGCTGCGGAGCCCCTCTTGTCGTTGAAGTGCCGGAACTTGAGGTATTGCGTTTGACGAGAGGAGCGCGCCATAGCTATCACAACATCTTTCTCGGAATCGTCGCGTTTCTTCTAGCATCACTGACCGCACTCCTTTCCTTTTTGGTTGACGGTGCGAGGATCTACGCACCACTGATATGGGTCGGAATACCACTGGCCTGTTACGCACTATTCTTACTGATTCAAGGGATGAGACAACTACATCTCACCCTGAATCCTAAGTCGCTAACTACACTCGATCGACCTAAACTAGCTTTCAACGCTTCGGTCACGACTGCGTTACCGCCTGTAAACGCATCTGTGACTGAAGGAACAACCGAGTTGCTGTCATCCAAAAACAGTTCGCGCGTCGTTGAGACCGTAGGCCGCCAAGCTAAAACCACGGGAGAACTCGACAGCGACCGCCTGATGTGATTACAACGTCCTGTAAGTCTACGCCCCGCAAACCCTTCAACAAAAGCGCACACATAAAAAGAGCAAGCTGGCTGCGCTAATGAACATCGATGTTCGTTGACACGATTCATGCGTCGCAAATAGACTACTGCCGCTTTTCTCAATAGTGTTCCTCGCAAGCTCTTAGACCTGTCCCTACCAAAAACTCCATATTGAACTTAGCAGCTTGGTAACTGAAGGTAGCGTTCTGCTTGCTAACCGTACCGACGACCGAGTTCCAGGCAGCTGTTATTATCAAAGACTACGTCCGACTATTAAATTTTTGATCTTTAGCAATTTCAGTCCCATTGTTTGAATAGAATGTTCTTTCCGTATACGACATATCTCTGGCTGGTCTTGCCGATGAGGTTTTGCTAGCCTTTATCGCCATATGAGTTGGGTCACCGTTATCTGGTCCATGGTCGCTGCCGCGTGTCTCACGATGGCGGGCCTGCATTGGATGGTCTGGTACGAGCAGCGCACGCAGTGGGCCAATCTACTCTTTGCAGTGACGGCGACGTCGACGGCTATCTTCGTCGGAACAGAATTCTGGATTATGAGGGCCGAGACGCCCGCGGATCTCGCGATGGCGGTGCGGTGGGCGCACGTGCCTATATGGGTGGTGCTCATTGCGCTGGTAGGGTTCGTTCAACTCTATCTGCGGGCAGGGCGGGTGTGGCTTGCGTGGAGCTTCGTCGGGCTGCGGACGTTCTCGCTGCTGCTCAATTTTCTTACAGGACAGAATCTTAACTACCGCGAGATTAGCGCCGTAGGGCGCATCCCATTCCTAGGCGAAACGGTTTCTGTTGCTATAGGCAAGCCAAATCCATGGATGCTGGTCGGCCAGTTAAGTTTGCTGGCGCTCATCGTCTTCGCCGCGGATGCGAGTGTCACTGTCTGGCGACGAGGTGAGCGCCAAAAGGCCGTATTAGTGGGCGGTAGTGTTGTTTTCTTCGTGCTGGGTGGAACGGTTCAATCCATGATGGTGTTCTGGGGGATAGTGCAGATGCCGATCATCGTGAGTTTGTTCTACATGGGCATTGTCGTAGCGATGGGCTACGAGTTGAGCCACGATGTGCTGCGTGCGGCAGTACTCGGTCGCGAATTGCGTGAAAGCGAACAGCATCGCTATCGCAGTCAACAGGCACTCCAACACCTGACGGGGCGATTACTCATGTTGCAGGAAGAAGAGCGACGGCGAGTCGCTGGCGAATTGCACGACGGTCTCGGCCAGAATCTCGCGATCATCAAGAATCGTGCGCTGATTGGATTACGGGATCAGACAAATCAGGAACGAGTCATAGAGCAGTTGGAGGAGATTGCTTCAACCGCCACTGCCTCGATTCTCGAAGTCCGGGAAATCGCCCACAACCTGCGGCCTTACGAACTAGATCGGCTGGGTCTAGTGGCGGCAGTCGAATCCATGATCGAGCGTGTCTCTGAATCGACTTCGATCAATCTTTCGGCAGCACTCGAACCCATCGACGGTCTGCTTTCACCGGAGACCGAGACCAGCGCCTACCGGATTGTGCAGGAAGGTCTCAACAATGTAGTCAAGCATTCGCACGCGACCGCCGCCCGGATTGAGATTAAGAAGAGAGCAAAGCAACTGGTCCTCTCGGTCCAGGATAACGGCGATGGGATCCCGCCGCCAACTCAGATAGACAACGGAGACAGTTCCAGCGGCTTCGGTTTAGCGGGGATTGCCGAACGTGTGCGTGTGCTCGGAGGAACTTTCATTATCGACTCAGAGCCGTCACGCGGCACGACACTCAGTGTTCGGTTGGAACTGCGAAATGGAAGCGAAAAGTAAACAGACTTTAGTTATTGCAGATGATCACCCGGTCTTTCGTCATGGCTTGCGACGCATAATCGAGGCGGAGTCGGACTTTGAAGTCATTGGCGACGCAGGCGACGGTGAGAGTGCGCTGGAGATGATTCTGGATCTTCGCCCAGCGATTGCGATTCTGGACATCAGCATGCCTAAGTTGGACGGCCTCGGACTTGCTCGCAAACTAGCGGGACAAAAGCCTCCAGTGGAGATCGTCTTCGTTACCATGTACCGCGAGCAGAAGCTCTTCACCCAGGCACTGGAAGCTGGCGTTAAGGGCTATGTGCTCAAAGACAGCGCGATTACCGACATTATTAGTTGCCTCCGAGCGGTGTCCGCCGGGCAAAACTATGTCAGTCCTGAGCTCACTACTTACCTTGTGAACCGCGTGCGTGAGGTCGATAAGTCCGGCGCACCTCGGTCAGGGTTGGAGGCGCTTACTGTTACCGAGCTTCGAGTACTCTCGCTAATCGCCGACTACAAGACCAGCAAAGAGATCGCGCAACGCCTTTCCATCAGCGCGCGTACTGTAGAAACTCATCGCAATAACATCTCACAGAAACTGGAAGTTCACGGCAGTCACGCCCTGATGAAATTTGCACTAGCACATAAAGACCTTCTTCCCAACCTAAGTACGTAGTTCCACAAGCTCGGAATTACGCAGCCTTACGTATCCAAATTACGCAACTCTCTGGATTCCCCAGGGACATCCTTAACTCTATGCTCGCTCCAGTCCCTTAGTGTTTCAAGAAGAGTGTGGGTCTGTCCTTCACTTGGTTCAACATCTTGCACATGCGGAGGCGAAATGAAAAAAGCGCGCATCTTACTGGCAGATACTCAAATGCTGTTGATGGACGCTCTGGCCAAGGTTCTAGAACCAGAGTTTGAAGTTGTGGGGAAGGTTCCTGATGGCCGCGCGTTGCTCAAGGCCGCCGTCGATCTCAAGCCTGATATAGTCGTGCTCGACATCTCAATGCCCAGGTTGAATGGCCTGGACGCGGGCCGTCGCCTCAAGGAGACCTCGCCCGCAATCAAGTTAATCTATCTGGCTACGAATCAGGATGCCGATATCATAGATGCGACCTTTCGTATGGGCGCGACGGCGTACCTCCTCAAAAACTGCAACGCCTCAGATCTGCTCAACGCGGTTCGCGGAGCATTGCTACGTCCCTCATATCTATCGCCGTTCGTAATCAGGAGCAAGTCCGGTATGGATTCGTTCCAGCGCGACCCAGCCCGCCGAAGGAACCCGCTACGACTCACGGGACGGCAACGTCAGGTGCTTCAATTGTTAGTTGAAGGACGCACCATGAAAGAAGTTGCTCTTGTCCTCGAAATTAAGCCTCGAACTGTCGCCTATCATAAGTATCGGATAATGGACGACTTTAACCTGGATTCAAACGCTGCCCTGATTAGATTTGGGGAAAGAAAACAAGTAGTACTAGAGTCAACCAAATTGTTGGAAGACTACGGGTCACTTGCTGCCACATGAGCGGGTCCGATTCGAAAGAGGACAGAGCCGACTTCGCGGGAAATTGTTTTTCAACACCGATGACTATGGAACACGGTATGAGACTTTGGAATTACGAGATTCGCTCATTGCTGGGTGCGTCTGGCATCCTCATTCTTCCAAGCTGGTCCCACGCTCAACTCTCTACGTACTTGCACCCTCCAAAAAATACGTAGTGTTGCTTAACTAAATTACGCAACCATCTGGATTCCCAAGCGACTAGCTCGGCTCTAATCTGACTCCGAAGTCAGGAGGCTCGAATGCGAGTGAGCAAAAGCCATTTCAGGTTGTTTTAATGATCGTTTCCGCTTGGAGCGAGCAAGGCCCCGTCGCCAAGCAATCGCCTCCATGCGCAAATGAATCGGATCGCAAAGTCGATCGTCTGGGGAGTAATGAAGGTCTTAATCGTGGATGACAGCGAGCCAATGAGACGGATGATCAAGACGCTTATTGATGATTTGGTCGAGGACACCGTCGAGTGCAGCGATGGGAGCGGGGCTCTCGCTGCTTATCGCGAGCATCAGCCTGATCTCGTCCTCATGGACCTGAAGATGGGTGTAGTGGACGGACTCGCCGCCACCAGGCAGATAAAGAAGTTCTTCCCGGAAGCAAGAATCGTCATGGTTTCGCAGTGGGAGGACAAAGCTCTGCGTGAGGCGGCGCACACGGCGGGTGCTGAAGCTTATGTTGGCAAGAGCGATCTGCTGCCGCTTCGTCGAATCCTGACTACCGCATAGCGATTAGTCGTTGACGAGATCCGTGACCGTCAAGTCAAAAGATTTCCTCAGTAAAACGAGAGGCGAGAAATATGCGAAGGAAACCGACAACACGAACAATCACCACCTCACGAACAGGGCGGGTGGCCAATCGCCTTCAGAAAAAGCTCATTGGCGCCGCTATCATTAGCCTGGCAATAGTGGGTTCGATGTATGCCATTGACAGGTCACGAGAGAAGTTGAAACCGGAGAGTACCGTCGAGACCCAGGCACTCTGTGATAGTCGTTCTGCTTTTGCTCACCCTGCCCACCCAAGTGAATCAACCGGCGAAACAGATTCGGACCTTTCGGCCAATCAACCGCCTTTCATCAATGCAGCGAGCGCTCCTGCGCCTGCGCCTGAGGGAATGGTCTGGATTCCCGGTGGCGAATTTTCAATGGGCTCAGAAGATCCAGCGATGCATGATGCGCGTCCTTTTCACCGCGTCGCAGTTGATGGCTTCTGGATGGACCAGACAGAGGTGACAAACGACGAGTTCGCGCGCTTCGTCAAAGCCACTGGCTACGTGACAGTTGCCGAACGCAAGCCGGATCCGAAGGATTTCCCGGGCGCGCCGCCCGAGAATCTCGTTCCCGGCGCGGTTGTGTTTACCCCGCCAACCACTGCAGTGCCGCTCAACGACCATTTCGTTTGGTGGCGATATGTTCCAGGCGCTAACTGGCGTCATCCAAACGGACCCGACAGCGATCTCGAGGGCAAGGGAAATCACCCGGTGGTCCATATCGCCTACCAGGATGCAGAAGCCTACGCAAAGTGGGCCGGGAAACGTCTACCAACAGAAGCTGAGTTTGAATTTGCCGCGCGTGGTGGTCTGGATCGCAAGCGATTCGTCTGGGGTGATGAACTCAAACCGGAAAACAAGTTTCAGGCGAACACTTTCCAAGGTGACTTTCCAGAAAAGAACACAGGCGAAGACGGTTTCATCGGCACCGCTCCAGTTGGAACGTTCAGGCCCAACGGTTTTGGTCTCTTCGACATGGCCGGGAATGTTTGGGAATGGACGTCCGATTGGTACAGAGCAGATTACTACCGAGTGCTCGCCGCAACTGGTCGCGTTGCTCAGAATCCTCAGGGGCCGAGTGACAGTTTGGATCCTTCGGAGCCAGGAGAAGCGAAGCGAGTGCAAAAAGGCGGCTCGTTTCTTTGCACTGATCAGTACTGCAGTCGCTACATGCCGGGAGGACGCGGGAAAGGCGAGCCCGACACCGGAACCAACCACCTGGGATTTCGTTGCGCGCGATCAGCAAAGTAACTCGGAGTCCTTTGGTACGCCGAATTTCAACAGACCAATGATTCAGGCGCTGCAACCTTTCAAAAGTGATTCAAACGCAAAGGAGTGAAGAAAAGATGATCTGGAAATACAAACCGGCATCGCTAACACGAAGCCGATTCAAACAAATCGTTAACCTGGTGGTATCTGTGACGAGCGCTTTGGCTCTCAGTCTAACAACCCTGCCGACTCACGTTCGAGCGAACCCGGTTCAGGCGAAGAAACCAAACATCGTCGTCATTTTTGCTGACGATGTTGGTATCTGGAATATCAGCGCCTATCACCGCGGCATGATGGGAGGTTCCACGCCAAACATCGACCGGCTCGCTAAAGAAGGCGCGTTGTTCACGGATTATTACGCGCAACAATCATGTACGGCCGGTCGTGCAGCATTCATAACCGGACAGATTCCTTTCCGCACCGGACTTTTGAAGGTGGGTTTGCCTGGCGCCAAGCAAGGATTGCAAGACAAAGACCCAACGATCGCAGAGTTGCTGAAACCGCTGGGCTATGCCACGGCCCAAATCGGAAAGAACCACTTAGGTGATCGTAATGAGTATCTGCCAACTCGGCACGGCTTCGATGAGTTTTACGGCAATCTCTATCACTTGAATGCTGAAGAGGAACCCGAAGATCCCGACTATCCAAAAGGTACGGATTTCAAAGCGAAATTTGGACCGCGCGGTGTGCTTGATTGTAAGGCGACCGATACGGACGATTCCACGGAAGATCCACGCTTTGGCCGCATGGGAAAGCAAGTATGTAAAGACACCGGCCCGCTGACGCGTGAGCGAATGGAAACAGTCGATGAGGATCTGGTAGCGCACTCCCTGGATTTCATGGATCGCTCGGTGAAGGCGGGCAAGCCTTTTTTCCTCTGGCACAACACAACGCGCATGCACGTCTGGACTCATCTATCGCCCAAGTGGGCCAACAAGAGTGGCTATGGTTTGTTTGCTGACGGCATGATGGAGCTCGACTCGCTGGTGGGCTCACTAATGAAGAAACTTGACGATCTCGGTATTGCCGATAACACAATCGTGGTCTTTACAAGCGACAACGGTGCGGAGACTTTTTCATGGCCTGACGGAGGTAGCACCCCATTCCGCGGTGAGAAGGGAACCACCTGGGAAGGCGGCTTTCGAGTGCCCGCGGTCGCCCGTTGGCCGGGTGTCATCAAACCCGGCACGATCGTCAACCAGATCACCTCTCATGAAGACTGGCTGCCCACGTTTCTGGCCGCCGCCGGCGATCCGGACATCAAGACGAAGCTACTGACCAATTTGAAAGTTGGCGATAAGACCTTCAAGACTCACTTGGATGGTTACAATTTTATGCCGTTCTTCAAGGGTGAAATGGCGAGGGGACCACGCCACGAGATCTTTTATTTCGACGACGGTGCAAACATCAACGCCTTGCGTTATGACGATTGGAAGATCTCTTTTGCCTGGATTGAAGGCAATCTATTCACTGGCAGACGGGTCTCGCAAAACGTGCCGATCGTCACCAACCTACGGCAGGACCCATTTGAGCGCTACCACATAGAGTCTGGCCAGTATGAGCGTTGGTGGGCGGACAAGCTCTGGACGCTCATTCCCGCGCAAGCAATAACCGGCCAGTTCCTTCAGAGCTTCAAGGAGTTTCCACCCAGCCAGAAGTCTGGTTCGTTCGATGTGGGTCAGTTCCTCGAGGCGCTCCAATCTGGTGCAAACGGCGGAGGTAAATGAGCTCATCCTGAGAAGCTGGAGCCAAGAGCGGAGCTAGACGCTGACCTGGACCACCTTGGTCGCAACGGTGTTGCACGTTTTAGCTCTGTTCTCATGGCTTGACCTGATCGGCATCTGAATTACTTCGGATGAATTCAAACCAGATGCCGACGCCGACCGACGCTACTAATCCAACGAATCACGGCCAACACAAGGAAGCCAATTGGCTGCCTGTGCTGAAGGACTGTTCTGGATTTGTAGGCAACACTGCATATCAAGTGCGATTTGCGGGATCTCCGCATCACAGCACTCCGCACTGACTGGCATTAAGGAAAATAAATACAAGGGAAGGACGTAACTCTTCAGTGCAAAGCCAAACGAGATTCGTCAACGTTGATAACCCCAAGTAATGACAACCTGAAACTCTAGTCGAAAGAAAAATAATGATGACAACATCCTTTATCGCGAAATCACAGAGAGTGCTCAGCGTCGCTTTTATTCTAGCGGCCGCAGGGGCAATCAGTATTACCGCCCAGACCCAAGCTGAAAACTCAGCCACTA
>DATEXA010000054.1:0-9668 GCA_035257465.1 Pyrinomonadaceae bacterium
GCAAACCGTGCGACTTCTCCCAACCCTGAAACAGACTGTGAAGGTCACCGACGCGAATGAATCTTCAGTGGTCTTCACACTCAACCTCGCTAACCAATAGCCAAGTCGTGTCGTACAGCCAAAATTATTTGACACCAGGGAAGAAGATATTGCGCATGAGCGTCTAAGAATGACGCTGGTCCTTGCTCGATAATTCCAAGGAAGCAGGCACGAAGAGACTTGTCTTAGCTGCTCATATTCTTTGACCTGCTGGTTGACTAAAAGTCTGTGATTCTGAAGATGTCTTCGAGAAAGATCGAAATCTCTAACTTGCTCGTCCTCCTGGGTTTGGGTGTTGTCATCATTAGTATCGCCAATCAGTCGAGTGTCCGACAAAAGACTTCAAAACTCTTACGACCAGAAAATACAAATGTACCCGAGAGATGGACCTTGTACGATCCAGATCCAAATCACATTTGGAACCGACTCTACCGCACGTTCTACCGGCGCGAGAGCCGAGACGGTCATGAATACGGTTACGATGAACTCGATCCATTGCTTTGGGTGCAAACCAAATATCTCCTAACCGACCCATCTAATCGCCAGGCGCTCACGGTTCTGAATGAGTTTCTTTCGACGCACGGTGAAAAGGCGATCAACGATCCCCTGAAGCGAGCATTGCTACAAAGAGACTTGTGGGCGATCTTCGATTGGACCACAGAGTGTTTTGAGTGCACCAAGCAATCAGCAAACACGTCGCCGTCAAAGTTGAATCTGCAAACCAAGCTGGCTCAGGTGATAAAGAGGCTGGCCCTTTCGCAGGATCAAATTGCGGCACTCCCAAATACATACGAACAAGCTATCGAGGCAGGAGCGTTCGCAAAGACTTACGATCTGAACAACCGCGATCAGTCATTTTTACCGTCAGATCTGTTTGATCCGAAAGGTCCGTGGGTAGCTCTCAGCATCCGCGGCGGCGATCTGATCGCGCCAGGACATGTAGGCGCTTTTTCCGGTCGATCTGTTTTCTTGATCTTTATGCGTTTGCCTGGAGGCAGGGCGGCGACGCTCGAATATCTGAAAACACTGTCGTCGTTTCGGAACCCATGGTTACTCGATCCGGAAACGCGTCGACCAATCCCCAACCCCGATCTACCTCAGTTTCCAACGGGCACCCAACTCGCTTTGGTACGGCGCATGGTCTTGATCGGTGCAAACGGCGAGTTTCGACCTACAAACATCGTAGAAGATATTCAGATTCGCGTTCATCGTAAGATCCCAAGCGCTATTCCAAAGGGACTTAATCTCGATAGGAACGAAGCCCGTGACGCACTCGATGTGTTTGAATTCAAGTTAAGCCGAACGAAATTATTTGCGCATGAAGATGGCGGTCTGCGTTTCCTGACAAAAACTGATACAGAGTTCCCACTCTTCAGATCACATGGCATTGATCTCTTTGAAGAAAACTCCGGCGGCTTCCCACTGAATCGAATGTTAAGAGTTTCTCTTGAATTCTGCGCCAGTTGTCACTTTCGACCTGGCGTTCACTCAATTCTCAGCCGAGAGCGGCTGGAGAAGGTCGGACATCCGGAGAACAGCGACCTGCTTCCTTCATGGGATTCGAACTACGAAGCAGATGGCACCAAGGTGTGGAAAGGCAAGCAATTCAGTTGGGGGCTACTGCAGGGACTATGGAATTCGCCATGAGATTTGCCGAAGGAATTGTTGAATGCTGTCACTTTCAACGGGA
Organism: Pyrinomonadaceae bacterium; assembly: GCA_035257465.1. Lineage (GTDB taxonomy): Bacteria > Acidobacteriota > Blastocatellia > Pyrinomonadales > Pyrinomonadaceae > PSRF01. The sequence goes on from DATEXA010000054.1 coordinate 1,730, forward strand.
CGAAGATTCGTTCGTACCACGTACGGCTGCGCCTCATATTACGAGCGCGGAATCGTTGCATCTTCTCGTTAGCAACGTCCGAAGAGGTTCGCAGATCTAAGTTATTGATAGAGAGTGGTCGGCGCGTGGGGATTTGAACCCCTCAGTAGGGTATTCTGCTTCAAGGATGGCATAGCACCAATTGGCTGCCGGATGATGCGTTGGTGGGATTTAACGAAAATCGTGAGCCATCACAATATCGCTACCACTCTGATCCATTTGAACAACGAGTAGCCATTGCCCATCTGGACTCACGGCCAATCCAGGGTCGGTCTTTGATAAAGGCGCGTCGAGTTTTGCGACTTGGGTGATCTTGCCAGTTGTGAAGCTGAAAAATTCGATTGACGGATGCGAGGCTATTTCCGCGGTTGCAAAGTAAATGCCTTGCTCGGTTATGGCCCAATAACGCCACATGCCTGCACGATGTTGTTCGAGAATTGGGCTCTCATCGCCGCCTCCGACTGGTACGCGCCAGATCCCCGGAACGGCTCGCCCCTTTGAATAATAAAAATACTTTCCATTCGTAGATTCGAAACCTTCGAAGCCACCATGCTTTGTTACTTGAACCGCCTCGCCACCTTCGGCAGGTACTTTCCAAATCTGCATTGTGCCGCTGCGCGTGCATCCGAAATACACCCAGCGACCGTCTTGAGACCAACTTGGAGTGATATCTTCATCGGCATCAAACGTCAGGCGCCGCGGCTTGCCTCCGTCTGCGCTGACAACATAAATGTCTGCGTTCCCTTCGATCCACGAGTCAAATGCGATCTGCCGGCCGTCTGGGGACCAACGTGGAGTGCCCGTGAGCGGTCCACCAATGTTCGTTAAAGGACGAGGATTGGATCCATCACCGTCGCACTCCCAGATCTCAAACGTTCCGGAGCGTCGAGAAGCAAATACAATTCTCTTGCCATCTGAGGAATACTGCGGACCGCTGTCCTCCTGCGTGGAAGAGATGAGTTTCAGGCGAGGGTTTTCCTGTACCTTTGAACCGTGCAATCCGATCCGCCAAATGTTGCCATCCATCATTGACTGCGTAAACGCGAGTTGATTTCCCAGCCGCGAGATGGTTGGGCTGTAAACATCGCGATCGGCCGTTGTCAGACGCTCAGGCTGGCCTCCATGCGCGGAAATCTTCCACAAGTTGTAGGTGCTGCCCGCCCGTCTCGATGCAAAGACGATCTCGTTTCCATCCGATGTCCAACTCAGACCGCGGATAGAAGTGTTGTCGAAGGTCAGTCGTGTCGGCTCGCCACCAGTAAGGGGAAGCAGATAAATATCAGCGGCAGCAATGCTGACAGACCGAACAAAGGCGAGCGTCTTTTGGTCGGGCGAGAAAGCGGGAAAGAAATCACCGACGGATCCCGCCGACGGTGAAGTAAGTTTGGTCTTCTCACCTGTTTCGATCGAGATCGAGAAGATGCTGAAGGGCTGCTGCTGTAAGTTCTTGTCAGGAGCCGCAAGCAACTTGCCGTCAGGCGAATAGCTAAGAGTGTTCCCGATTACGACTGGTCGATATGGAAAAACATCCGCAAGTTTCCGTTCTGCGCCGCCCAATGAAGGAACCAGGAAAACGCCGCCGTCGTCGGCTGACTGGCGCAGAAATGCAATATAGCGAGCGTCCGGTGACCACGTTGGATCGGTGTCGGGTGCAACGTTGGATGTAAGACGCAGCGGCTTTTCGGCGCCGATGATTTTGACGTAAATGTCACTGTTGTCTTCTTTGTCGCCATTCCACACGAAAGCGATCTGTTTGCCATCGGGCGAGAAGGCAGCCTGATCTTCATTCCCCGAAAAGCTTGTCACCGGGCTGATTTTCAGAAGCGAGACCGCAGGCGCCGAATTCGGAAGTAACGACCATACGCTAAGGGCAACTAGCGCGCCCGATGCAAGAAATGCTATAGGCAGGCCAAAACGAGTCTTGAATGATCGTTTGTCCAGCGACTCCGGCGCATCGAGTCTGGCGCTAATAGACTCGACACGTTCCAAGTTTGGCACTGCGTTCAATTGTGCCTCAGCTTTTGACACTTCTTTCCCAGGATCTTCCAAACTCCCTAAAGAGGAAGAAAGGTCGGGCGGTCTCACAATTGGTGAACTCTCTTCCGACCACACTTCTCGCACGCCCGCTACAAAACGGTACCCTCGCTTCGGAATCGTCTCAATGTAGTGTTCCGATTGTTCTGACCCCAGGATCTTTCTCAAGGAAGAAACATTCTTCGCAAGATTGACCTCCTCGACGAAAGTATCGGGCCAAACCTTTTTCATTAACTCAGTTTTGTCGATTACGTGGCCACCGTGCTCCACGAGCACTAACAAGGTTTCGAAGGCCTTAGGTGTCAGCGGAATATGTTGCTGGTCGCGAAGAAGGAGGCGCTCCGTCGCGTCGAGGCGAAAGGGGCCAAATTCGTAGAGATGTCTGACCTGTTCGCTCATAAATCGTTGTGCATTATTGTCACAACCTTTGTGGTTGGACACCCCAAAAATTTCCCAAAACTTTCCCAAAACTTCGGAAAGACTTTTTACCTTATTGGGAACATAAAGGTAACGAACGGATCAAGAACGGGGATGTGTGTAACAGAAACCAAGACCGCACGACCCAATCAGGGTCGGCACAGCGGTAGCGCGCGAACTCTCCACTGCTGCGCACGGTAGATCTTGTGATCATTTTGCTCTTACCGCGGAAGAAAAACCGTTGAGGTGGGCATCATTCTAGCTCAGAAGCTATCCCCGCACCAGCATCACAACTAAGGAGACATCCATGAGCAGAACAAGTCAGATTTCGATTTCCAGAATTCTCTGCGCTTTATTTGTGACCTTGTTGTTTGCGGTGTTCCTTGAGGCTCAGGAGTTTCGAGGGTTAATAACCGGACAAGTGGTTGACCCCTCGGGCGCAGTTGTTCCGAATGCCACAATCACTGCCCTCCGCGAAGGAACTCATCAGCCTTACACAGCACAAACAAATAGCAGTGGAGCTTACTCCATTCCTTACGTCTTGCCCGGCTCGTATGAGATTACAGTGGAAGCTGTTGGATTTAAGAAGGCGATTCGTCAAGCAGTAAATCTTGACGTGGCTCAAAAACTCAATTTGAACATCGTGCTCGAGGTCGGGTCGATTTCCGAAACCGTAACAGTGCAGGAGGCGCAGTCATTACTTAATACCGGAGACGCTTCAGGCGGTACAGTCATCGACGCACAAAAAACTCAAAACTTACCTTTGAATGGGCGGCAAATTTATAGCCTCATGTTGTATGCCCCGGGCGTGAGATATACGGGCGGCAATACAACTCGCGGTTGGGACCAGACAAACGCCTATGTCATCAATGGTGTCCAGAATAACTATAACCAGTTCACGCTTAACGGCGCGCCTATCTCACAACAAATAAGCACGGGACGCGGTACATGGTTCATCGCCCCCAATGTCGATTCGGTCCAGGAAGTAAAGATTCAAACCAACACGTACGATGCAAGTTATGGGAGGACTGGTGGCGGGACCGTAAATGTCGTGACCAAGGCCGGCACGAAAACCTATCACGGCACGGCCTTCGATTACTGGCGCGGCTCCTCTCTCGAAGCGAATACGTTCCAAAACAATCAGCGCGGCGTTGCGAAGCCATTCCACAACCAACATGACTTCGGCGGAACGGTAGGCGGTCCAATTCCGGGCCTGGGTAAAGACAAGACCTTTTTCTTCTTTAGCTTTGAAGGATGGCGCGAGTCTGCTCCGCAGAGCATCCTTACTAGCGCTCCTCGCGCAGACGTGCGACCACAAGCCGACGGTAGCGTTGATTTCCGACCGTATTTCACTAACCTGTTGGGTTCGCAATATAACCCTAATGGCCCAACCTCGCGAGGAGGAATCTTTAATCCGTTTAGTTGTGCGACCACGAACGCTGATGGGACATGCAAAACGCGAAACCGTTTCTCCTTCAACGGACAGCTCGACGTAATTCCACCAAATATGATCAGCGCAATTGGAAGGAAAATGCTGTCTTTGTATCCGTTGCCCAATAACCCTGCTGCAGGGGAATTCAACAACTACATTGCCAATGCACCGGGCTCGCTAAGGTTCAACCAACCGATAATTCGCATCGATCACACCTTTACCGACAAGACTCGCTTTTACGGCATGTTCAGCTACTGGTCTGGTGTTCAATTCCAGAACAACACAGGTTATACAGAGCCTGAGTCGCTCGGGATTGTCAGGGGAAACATCAATAGCTATCGCTCATTTATTCACCAGATCCTGGATCTCACACACACCTTTAGTCCCACTCTGTTTGGCGATCTGCGCTTTTCATTTGGGCGCTCGGTTGATCGGGCGCCGAATGGCGCCGTAGCTGCCGGAACAGTAAAGCTAACGCCAGCGGACCTGGGCTTCACTAATTATCCGTTGCCGCCAACCACCACGGAGGTTGAGGCTCCAACAATTCAGGTTGGCGGAGGTTATCCCGATATTATTGGCAATAACAAATATGGAGATTTTGGCCATCCTCCGATGAACGAGAATTATGAGTTGTCGCCGACACTCACTCACACAATGGGTCAGCACACACTTCGTTATGGCGCACAGATTATGCTGCTTCACGCAATTCCGTGCTGCGGAGCTGCTGATGCTAGCGGTATCGGTGTAGGGCCAGGTGGGCGGTTTACCTTTACAGGAACTTTCACACAGCAGAACCCCAACACCGGGAACAACGATGGAGCCGGAGTTGCTAGTTTGCTACTAGGCATTCCGAGCGCCGGATTCATACCGTTCAGCTATGATGTTTATGAAAGTTATCACTATTTCGGATTCTACTTTCAGGATGATTTTAGAATCCGGCGGAACCTCACACTCAACCTGGGGCTGCGTTGGGACATTGAGACTTCACCGAGGGAGCGCTTTCACAAGTTGAATGCGGGGTTTGACTACACAGCCAAGAGTCCACTCCAGTCAGCTGTAACTTTTCCAGCGAACAATGTGCCTATAAACAACGCTACCGGTCTACCAGTGTCCGGCGGACAGGTAATCACCAGCAACCTGGTTGGTGGTTTCAATTTCTCCAGCGACGAACTGGCACCTTACGACACTCAAAAAAACCACTGGCAACCGAAATTCGGTATCTCATGGGCCATAAACCATAAGACGGTGCTGCGCGGTGGCTGGGGACTCGGATATGCATTCGCGATCGAGCTTGGTGGCAATACAACCTGGACACAAAACACGAATTACAACCAGGTTGGCACAACGCCGAGTACTCAGTTCAACACGGGCAATCCGTATCCGACCGGATTGGTGGTGCCACCAGGGAGTAGCTTCGGTCTCTTATCAGGCGTCGGTAATGGACAGTCGTTTGACCAACGGGACCGCCAGATCCCATTTGTGCAGCAATTCTCATTTGGCGTTCAGCGTGAGCTTCCCGGTTCGGTTGTTTTGGATGTCTCCTACGTTGGCACGCGCACTAGCCGACTACGCGTTGGAACGCAGTTCAATGCTCTGCCAACAGAGCTCTTCAACAAGTGCACTCAAGACCCGACCTTCTGCACGACACAGGTGCGAAACCCGTTCTTCTGGCAGAATCTGAATCCCGCAGGATTGCCACCCGGCTTTTTGGACAGTTACAAGAACACTTCCTTGGGTGCTGCGTCAGCGGTGCAGGTTAGCGCTCTCATGATTCCCTTCCCTCTCTTCAATAACAGTCTGTTCTCGAACACCGAACCGATTGGCAGTTCCAACTACAACTCTCTTGCCGTCAGGCTAGAGAAGCGGATCTCAGGCGGGGGCGCATTAATCAAGGGTCTGAGTGTGCTTACCTCTTTTACCTGGTCCAGGACGATGGCAGCTAATGGCTATCTTAACAATGGCGGTGCTGGACTTCGTGACAAAGATCTTTTCTACGCAGTGACAGGCTCTGATCGTCCGTTTGATCTTGCCTTTGCGGGCACCTGGGGACTGCCTGTCGGTAAAGGCGGCGTAATAGCGAGCAATGCCAGCGGTCTGCGAGGACAATTACTCAACAATTGGGATCTCGGCTGGATTCTCACGGCGGATTCGGGGACACCTATAGGACTGCCCAATGGTGTCACCTTTAATTGTCCGGGCCACCCGAGCTACTTGCCGGATGACGGCAAACAGTCGTACACGCAATGGCTCTATAACGAAAACAACGCAGGTTGTTTCAAGAATTTTCCTCAATTCACTCCCGTGACGGTCATACCGAGGTTCAGCTACATACGTGGTCCCGCAAATAGACCGCAGCTTGCCTTATCGCTAGGAAAGAAATTTGGCCTGTGGGGTGAAGGAAAATTTCTACAAATTAAAGCCGAGGTCTTTAATGTGACCAATACTCGCATATTTGGTGGGCCGAGCACTGCAAATCCAACGGTAGCTCCGCAGCCTGTTGCAAACATAAAACCAGGCGAGCCAGGCTCGTGCTCGGGCTACGGATGCATTGGTTCGACTCAAGCGAACGTTCCGAGGCAGGCGCAGCTTTCGTTGAAATTCCTCTTTTAAATAGCTTGGGGAGCGAACGAGCGACAAACGGGGCGCGCTCTTCACTGGGAAAGGCGGGGTGGCTCGCTCGCCTTCCCAGTGCAGGTCGCGCTCGATTGCCGCTGTCGTTCAGTCTTGTCTTAAGTAAGTATAGCTATCGTTCCGCGAAAGGACTCCATGAAGCGAACTGTGAATCGTTCTCTGTTGTTGCTATTTGTATGCCTTCTGACCATCGGTCCAGTTTTGAGCCAGAGACCAAAGTCAAAGGCTCAAAGAGAGCGCGCTAAACGCGAGACTGCGGAAGCACCGGTTAAGCGAGAGGCGCATGGGCCTGTGGCCAAGCCACCCGCGCCGAATCTCGCGAAAGAGCCAACTCTTTATGTTGTCGGCTACGCGCATTTGGATACGGAGTGGCGTTGGGAGTATCCGCAGGTTATCCAGGAATACCTCACCAAAACAATGCGCAATAACTTTGCCTTGTTTGAAAAGTACCCGCATTACATTTTCAATTTTACCGGCGCGAACCGCTATCGCTTGATGAAGGATTATTATCCCGCTGATTTCGAAAGGTTGAAGCAGTACGTGGCCGCGGGACGTTGGTTTCCCGCCGGCTCGTCGATGGAAGAAGGCGATGTTAATTCTCCAAACGCGGAATCCATCATTCGCCAGGTTCTCTATGGCAACAATTGGTTCCGACGAGAATTTGGAATCGCGAGCAATGAATACATGCTGCCTGACTGTTTTGGGTTTCCGGCGTCACTACCAAGTATCCTGGCTCACTCCGGCATAAAAGGTTTTTCCACTCAGAAGTTATCGTCAGCATGGCAGCCTGCGCCTCACGTTGGGGGACCAGACTCACCGGAAAAGACTCCAGTGGGCATTCCCTTCAACGTCGGCATTTGGGAAGGCCCGGATGGGAAAACAGTCATCGCGGCATTGAATCCACTCAGCTATGGCAGCCAGGTAACCTACGACATAAGCAAGACTCCGCCCCTGCCACTCCAACCCGATCCAAATCTAACGCCCCAGCAGAATCAAGCGCGAACGAGAGCCATGGAAGATTGGCAGAAGCGAATTCAAGTTAACGGTGATCTAACTGGAATCTTCGCCGACTATCATTATGTTGGCACTGGGGACGTCGGTGGTTCTCCGAACGAAACGTCAGTTGAATTGATGGAGGCGATCACTACGAAGAGTAAAGCGGTTCTGCCAGCTCCGTTTCTATTCAGTCAGCAGCAATTGAGTGCGCCGACGGGCGCGCCAATTCAGGTTGGGGACGGACCTGTACGTGTGGTCTGGTCCAAGGCTGATGAGATCTTCCAGGACATCATGAAGTGTTGTCCTACCGACCGCCTGCCTCACTACAAGGGTGACCTGGAGTTAATCAATCACTCCGCCGGTTCGCTCACTTCCCAAGCCTATCAAAAG
>DATEXA010000055.1:0-2521 GCA_035257465.1 Pyrinomonadaceae bacterium
AAAGCGAATGCATTCGTCGACAAGTCGTTTACCTATACCCAGACCCCGCGCCTTTGGCTCGACAAGCAAGAGTCGAAGTTGAGCAACGGTTTTGGATTTCTTAACCAGGAATACCGAGCCCACTATTTCACCCTCACGTTCCGCAATCCAACAATGTTCTCGTTTGGGATCGAAGTTCTTAATGAAATCCGAGACAATCTCCGCGACGAGAGCCTCGAAATCTTCGTCCCATCCATATTCTTGCGAATACAGAACACCGTGACGGTGCACAATCCACCCCATATCGCCTGGCTGATGAGATCGTATTAAGTACGGAACTTTAGGTTCGGGCTTCCGAGAGAACAACCCTTCAATGGTTTGCATAGCCTTGATCAAACTGTCCTGTTCACCTGTGGAAAGTTTAGCCAGCATTGCTTCTACTTCTTTTTGCGAACGAGCATCAAGTGGGGCAAATACTTTGTGGCCTTTAGCTGTAAGTTCCAGGAAACTCTGCCTGGCGTCTGTTTTAGATCGTGTTTTCTTAATCAAGCCGCGCGTCACAAAACTCTGCAAGATGCGACTTAGGTAACCACGGTCAAGACCTAAGTCATTAGTAAGCTCTGCTGCTGTAAGCTGGTCACGGCTTGCAAGGTCATAGAGAACGCGCACCTCAGTAAGAGAGAAAGGGCTATCCAGCAACCCTTCGCGCAATATGCCGATCTGTCGCGTATAGAACCGATTGAAACGACGGACCGCTTCGATTTGTTGGGCGCTCTTCATGTCGACAGACTCAGCAATCCTAAACAGCCGATATTCATTCCGCGAATCTGTGGGGCCAGCCGCCTGAAGCCTCAGCGTCCTTCCCTGACGCAACAGATCTGGCCAGTAGTTGACATTTTCAACAGATTAGTTGCTTATGTCAACTATCTTAGAGGTTAATAGTACAGTACATTGAGTGTTGAACGTCGATTTTCCCTCGCGCGGAGCCTACTCGAAACACCTCGATCCAATCCAAACAGGACTGCGTCCATGTAGTCTATTCAACCGCCGCGATAAGAACGCTAAAGGTTCCGTGACAACGGTAGATCAATGGTGCAACTCGTAAAAAGATCTGTGTTATCGAGCGGTATGCGAAGGACCAGGTGTGTCATCGTCTGCACCGGTCTTGTGTTGGCCCAGACTCCTGTCGCTACTAGAAATGCCATTCGGCGCCAGCACTGTAAGAAGGGCTCACAGTTTCAGTTCATACGACTCTGGCGTTTCGTTTCCTTCAACCTTCTGTAAGTGCTTGGATCTTGGTGCAGTCAATAGTAACCCAGGATGTAATGACCAAGGTTACACACACGTCCGAAGAGTATAAAGATGGGCGTTCAAGCGGAATGAGAAATCTTCAAGCAGCTCGTCGCTCATAGCGATGATGCAGCCCACCAACTTGCGGTAGTTCGATTACTCTACCCAACTCTGGAGGCTGAACCGCTCGTGAGGACGGCGCATCTTTCTCCAGTGACAAATGAGTGCGGGAGTGTTCGTAGTATTCAAAGTATGTTTTCAGAATGCGCTTCAAAGAAGATTCATTGAAGATCATTATGTGGTCCAGGCACTCCCGACGTAGCGAGCCGATCAAGCGTTCCGCGTACGCGTTCTGCCATGGCGCTCGCGGTGCTGAGAGAACTTCCAGGATTCCCATCTCACCAACGCGCTGGTGAAATGCTGCTCCGTAAATACAATCGCGATCATGCAATAGATAACGCGGTGCGCTATCCCACGGAAACGCTTCAGCGATTTGCCTTGCCGTCCATTCGGCGGTTGGATGGGTGGTCACATTGAAGTGAATGGCGTGTCGCCGGTGATGACCCACGACCACAAATACAAACAACAAGCGAAAGCTGACAGTCCTCACTACCAGAAAGTCTGTTGCTACGATCTGCTCAACGTGGTTCTCCAGAAACGTGCGCCAAGTCTGCGAAGGCGGCTTTCCCTGACGCGACTTATACTTTGCCACTGTAGCCTGAGAGACCTCAATACCCAGCTTCAATAACTCTCCGTGTATCCTCGGTGCTCCCATGGCCTTGCTCATCTGCCGGATTAGCTCTCTTGTTTCACGACTGACGCACGGTCTACCACACTTCCTTGCCCTACTCTTCCAACGCCAATAGAGACGAAACCCTTTTCGGTGCCACGCAATTACCGTTTCCGGTTTGACGACTACCAGCGCTGAGCGCCATTGCTTCCAAATACGTGAAAGCAATACCCAAAGCAAACGGTCTGCTGCTCGGAGGCTCACACGCTTCTTCTGACGCTGCAACACAGCAAGTTGATGACGAAGTGCGAGAATCTCGATTTGCATCCTGGCATGCGTCCGGAAAGACGACCGCAACATGAAAAGTAAGGAGTAGGCTACAGAGTTCATGGTCCAGGGAGATTAATGACCAATGCCGCTAACTTCAATGATTACAGTGGCGACGGAGGTTTTTGGTAGGGACAGGTGCGGGATCCGCCCAAACCTCCAACTCTGGAGTACGTTGTCGGCTTGGACCTGGGC